>CAIYYI010000078.1 GCA_903930345.1 uncultured Verrucomicrobiota bacterium | reverse complement strand
GTGACCGGATCATGCAAGGCATAGGCGTAGCCGGTGCCTCCCTGCCACGGTGGATGCATGAAAAGTCCGGTCCGCTCAACCCCTCCGCAACGCAGCGACTGGGCGTGAACTCCCGTCCCACTGGTGCCCAAATCGGTGGTCTCCGGCTGGCCGCGCAGGCGCATGCCCGCCGTGAATTTGGTCGGCCACCGTGCGGTTTCGACCGATTGGCGCTGGGCAAGCAGACCGATTTCCCGGGTTTCCACCACGTCGTCCTGGCGCAGGGCAAACTGGAGGATGTCCGCCCGTTCCTCCCGGGGGAGGCCCAGGTCGAGATGGAGGCTCTGAGGCTGGCCCGGTGATGGCTGCAATGGGTATTGCCGCCCGTCGGTGGCGAGCAGAAAATCAGTCTGGCGGGGCAGGTGGCTGGTGACGGCAACCAGCAAAGAGTTCGTCTGCACGGTGAAGGTCATCTCGGCGATGGACACCACGGTGAAGTCGATCCAGGCGTTTTCAAACTGGAACCATAACCGCTGGCCGGGCTTCGCGTTGGTGGCAATGGTGACTTCATGGGTATCGGCGCCGTGGATCAGGACACGCTCTCCGGGGACCACTTCCTCCCGGGTGCAGGTCAGGGGGGCGCTTTTTGTCGGTACGGCCGCCTGCAAACGGTAGCTGAAGGCACGTTTGACCGGCATCACATAGGTCAAGCCTCTGGCCTGGCGTATTTCCACCGGCCCCAGCTCCTTGCGGTCCTTGTCCAAGGCGGTGGCATGCAGGGCGTTGATGGCGAAACCGCAGCTTGAATCCTGGGGGCAGATCACCTCGAATTCGCCGCCGGGCAGCGTGCGGCAGATGCCCAGGCCAGCGCCGGCCGCCTGCGGAAAACGGACAAAGCTTCCCCGGCCATCCACATACCGGTAAGCGGGCGAGGCCACGTAGTCGCAGCGTTTCCCCTCCCGGTCGCCACAGAAGGCCTCCACGGTTCCATCCGAGGTCCAACCCAGAAAGCCATTGGGGGGCAGGTCAACGTCCCGGTTGAAGATCCTGGCGCGCAGGCGCTCGGACTTGCTGCCGTTGGCCGCTGTGACGGTGCCATCGGCATACCGGGTCACCACCTGTGAACGCTGGTAGGCCCCGGTGGCCAGGGCCTGGCTGGTTTCCAGCAGTGCGCCGTTCGTGGTGGCATAGCGGATGTCAGCGGCATCCGCCAGGCAGTAGCGGCTCTGCAATTGCTGCAGCAGGTAGTAGCTGCGCAAGGCGTGGCTCATCCCCTCTTCCATCACTAGGAATCCAGGGTGCCCAAACGCCACCGTGGCCGTGAGAAACCGGTCCAGCACCGCATCTCGCTGGGCGGGAGTTTCCCGGGAGGGAATGGCGTTGGCATAGAACATCTCCAGGTTGCCCATCCCGAAATTGCAGCCGAGGGGGTGCAGCTTGCGCAGGTCGAAATCCACCAGCCAGGGGTTGTCCGCCGGCCGATAGGACTGGTCCTGCGCATAGTTCCCATCCGTCAGCCCCATGTAAAACGCGTGGTAGTTCCCCTCGGAGTAAACCGGGCCGTTCCAGGCCTTTTTCTGCTGCAGCATGATCTCCCCGTAGGCATAGAAGACGGCGCTGAAGGTGCCCGCCCCCGGCACCCGGGCGTCGTAATCCACCCGGTGCCAGGGGGCGACTGCCGTGTGCACATCGCAATAGGCGGTGCTGAAGTGAAACTGGTCCTGGATGAGGGGTGCCAGCCGGGCGCAGAACTCTACCGCCCGTGCCGGTTTGGGGGCGTAGCACCGCATCCAGGCGGTCTGCAACTGGTTGTCGGATTTTCGGCTCACCAGGTCGAAATCCCAAAACCCGTTCACCGGGGCGAAGTCGGTGTAGTTGTTGTACGGCCCATAGATGAACCCCAGCTTGTCCTGCATGAACCGGGCATAATCGCGCGCCCCGGCTTCGCCGCCCTTGCCCGGCGCGGGGCGGGTGCGGAAGGTGAAGCTCTCCCCTTCGTCCCGCCACATGGTTTCATGGTCGGTGACGATCATCTCCGTCATCCCATGGCGGTGGACGTTCTCCCAATAGCGTTTGTCCCGCTCCCGGTTGGAGGCCCCGTGCGCCCGCCATAGGCGTGTTCCGGTGATGGCCTTCCAGGGCGATGCTGGATTTGGAATGTTCGGCAGCATCTCCTCGTACCGGGGCGAGATGGTGAGGAAAAACCGCTCAAAACAGTCGTTGCGTTTGCCGTTGTTCAGCGGCAGGTAGCGGGTGCCCCCATGGTAGGTGATCAGCTCCCCCTGGTCCTGATTGGCGGCCCACAGCTCAGACCCGTTCGAGCGATACCAATCCACATGTCCGGTCAGAAAGAGCGGTTGCGTCTCGGTGCCGCTGATGACCACCGCTGGCCGGGCGCTGGCGGCGGGGTAGTATGGATTGGTGACCAGGCGGGAGTTCCGCAGGCCGCCGGCCTGTCCGAAACGCACCTCCGCGATGCCTCCGCCCGGGGCCAGGACATCCAGGACCAGGGATTTGCCCCAAAGCCGGTACACATAGGTCACCTCGGCGCGGGCGGTCCCGGCGGTCAGTCGCCAGTGCGATTCCACCGTCTGCTCCCTTTGACGGGTGCCCAGGTGCTCGGCCTTATCCGGGGGCGCTGGTCCTTTGTCGGTGACCAGGTAAACCCCTCCCTTCACGCAGGGCTGAAACTTGTCGGTGCCCTGCCACGTGGCCTCCCAATCGCTCCAGGTGCCAAGTTTCGGGAGGTAGCGGTAATCCAGTTGCCCGTCTGTTCCCTGGTAGCGAAACCGGTACCCGCCACCCTCGGCTTCCAGGCTCACGCGAAATTGGGAGGTGAGGTTGTCGGGCAGAATCGTGGTGCTGCGGGTGGGGAAGGGCAGTTTTCCCGGCCCGGTGTTGGCGGCGGCGGTTTGCCCGGGCAGCATGGGGATGCCACGCTCCGGGCGGGGTTCGAAAGCCAGGGCGTCAAAGCGCTCGGTGAAAACCGCCAGGTTATCGAGGTAGAGGGTTCGGTCCTGCTGGTTCCGGCCATTGGTGATGAGCAGGCCTTTGAACTTGGCCCCCGCCTGAACCCGGGCCTGCTGTTCCGGCGACAACCGTTTGTGCAACAGGTGCCATCCGGTCCAGTCCACCGCGTGCAGCCCCACCTTGAACTCCTGGCTGCGGGCATCTTCAAAGCAAACCGCTATGGTGACCGGTGGGGTCCGGGGATCGGCGGCGTAACCCCAGTTATTGCCGTAGCACCAGAGGGAAACGGCATCAAAAGATTTCCCAAGGGCAATGGGTTGCGGAGGGGCCAGCCGGACTTCCGGGCTGCTGTTCGTGGCGCGGTAGGTGACTTTGGCAGTGTGTTCTCCCCAGATCTTTTGGGCCTGGCTTGCCTCCAGCGTGGCTACCGCCCCCTGGCAGGTGTCCCGCCAACCGGTCAGGTCCTCAAAATCCACCAAGGGCGGACAATGGTCATTGGTGCGTCCAGCCCAGTCCAACTCATAAGGCCGCTGGCCTGCGTTTTCAGCGGCGCTCATGGGGTGGATGATGCCGGGGCACAGAATGACTGACAGTCCGCCGAGCAGCGCACAAATCAGGGTGCGTATCGCCATGGGCATGGTCTCAGCTCGGTTGAGGTGGCCCGGATAGGAACCACGGGTTCCACAGGATTTGTTTCATGCCGGATGATGACCAGATCAAGCCCCTTTGCACCATCCTGAAATAGCGGCGTTTTACCTGCTGTGGACCGCTTCGCGTAGATCCTTTCGCCCATAGTTTCAGTCTGAATTCAAATATTGCCATTTCATAATGGTAATGGTATTATCGTATGGTATGAAAGATGTCTTGAATGTTATGGTTCCCATCGACAAGGCAGGGCGGGTTGTTTTGCCCAAAGATGTTCGCCTGGAACTTGATATCAGGCCGGGCGATATTTTGCGGGTTGGCATCCATGGCTTGGCTGTGACTCTCACTCCGAACAAAGAGAAAACTGGTTTTGTGCGCCAGGGAAAGGCGCTCGTTTTCTCCACCGCAGGCGATGCCGACTTAACTACGGGGATGGTCCAGAGCCTCATTGAAGGAGAGCGGGATGAAAATGACAGACATGCGGTCGGAGGACTGGTGAGAACAAGGAGCAAACCGTGAAAGTGTTTCTCGACACGAGCGTCCTGATTGCCGCTGTCATTGCGAAACACGATTCTCACGCCAAAGCTCTGCCGCTTCTGCAACGCGTCCTGAATGGGAAAGACGAGGGTTTCGTTGCCGCGCATAGCCTCGCGGAGATGTATTCCATCCTGACAAAGCTTCCGCCGCCCTACCGGCATTCGCCGGAGCAGGCGCTTTTGAGCATCGAAGAAAACGTCTTAAAATATTTCAAAATCTTCAGCCTTGATGGGAGCGATTACGCTGCGCTGATTCGAGAGGCGGCGGCGGCGGGAATTCAGGGAGGCACGGTTTACGACGCGGTGTTGCTCAAGAGCGCGGAGAAGGCAAATCCAGACCGAATCTACACGCTTAATCTCAAACACTTCCACGCCGTTGCTCCCGAGAGTCTTGAATCCAAACTTTCTGCCCCCTGATTTCGAGACGTGAAAGGGTCGCTTTTGGTCACCCATTGATTCGTCTGTAGTGGTCACTGTTGATAATCAATGACATGCGAGCAATTGTCCAAACCCTCCAGACCAACCTCTTTTACACCAACGGCCAAGCGGAG
>CAIYYI010000077.1 GCA_903930345.1 uncultured Verrucomicrobiota bacterium | reverse complement strand
CGCGATTCGGAGGCTTACCACCGCCAGTTGATCAACACCCTGCCGGACGGGGTGACCATCTGCGATTTGCAGGGGCGGATCACCTACGCCTCGCCTCGCGCGTACGAGATTTATGAGGCCCCGGTGGATTTTCCGATTCTCGATTCGAACATTCTCGACTGGACCCATCCGGACTGCCGCGCCAGCGTCCGTGCCACGGTGAAGTCCATTCTGCAGGGTGAGACCCCCAATGAGCCGCGTGTTTACAAGTTGTGCAAGCACACGGGCGGGCTGTTCTGGGGGGAATTGTACTCCGCCCCGTTGAGGGATGACCTGGGCCAGCCCAAAGGTTTGATCACCGTTTGCCGCGATATTTCCAAACGCATCGCCATGGAGCAGGCCCTGGCGGATAGCGAGCAGACCGCCCGCTCCCTGCTGGATGGCAACCCGGGCCAGGCGATGCTGATCGCGTTGGATGGCACCATCATCCGGCTGAATGAATCCATGGCCCGCCAGTTGGACAGCCGATTCGAACTTCTGGTAGGCACAGACATTTTCAATTACCTGCATCCTGACCGGGTCGCTGCCTGGCGGATGCACATCCGAGAGGTGTGCGCGCTTGGCCTATCCCGGCGGTTTGAGGAGGAGCCTCGGCTGGGGCTGGTGCTTGACACCATCATCACGCCCGTGCTGGGGACGGATGGTGCCATCCTCAAGCTGGCGGTTTACTGCAACGACATCACCGCCATGCACCATGCCCGGCGTGATCTGAATGAATCCCGTGAGCGGTTGCGGGCTTTTGCCGGGCGTCTGCAAGAGGTGCGGGAGGATGAGCGCACGCGCATCGCGCGCGACATCCATGATGTTCTGGCGCAGGAGTTGACCCGGCTGAAGATCGATCTTACCTGGCTGGCCCGCCGTTTGGCCGGCCAGCCGGGTGGGGCGGCCGGTGACGAATTGCGTGCCAAGGTCGGCACCATGGTCGGTTTGACGGATGGCATCATCACCACCGTGCAGAAAATCGCCACCGAGATGCGTCCAGTGGTGCTCGACAGCATGGGGTTGTTTGCCGCCATCGAGTGGCAGACCGAGGAGTTTCAGCAGCGCACCGGGGTCCGGTGCCGTGTGAAAGTGCCGCGCCGCGAGCTGGACCTGCCCGTGGAAAGCAAAACCGGCCTCTTCCGCATCCTCCAAGAAAGCCTCACCAATGTCGCCCGCCACTCAGGGGCCACCCAAGTGGCAGTCCATGTGGGGTTTCGCTTCCAGGCGGATGATTCGGGGGAACCCGTCCACCGGATTCTGGTGCTCGCGGTCAAGGACAATGGCCGGGGCATCAATCTTGACCAGCCTGATGATCCTCACTGCTTGGGCTTGTTAAGCATGAAAGAACGTGCTTTACTTTTCGGCGGGCAATTTGAAATCTCCGGTAAACCTGGCCGGGGAACCATAGTTACGGTCACCATGCCGTTGGGGGCGCATGCCCGGCCTTCCGCAGTGGTGGTGGGTACTGATGGGTTTGACCAGGCGAGAAAGAACAATAAAAGTGAAAACGACTAAGCCAATTCGGATATTGCTGGCGGATGACCATGCGGTTTTGCGCCAGGGTTTGAAACAGATCCTCGCTGATGAATTTTCCCCCGCCGAGTTTGGCGAGGCGGCCAATACTCAGGAGTGCATCGATCTTCTGAAGCGCGCCAAGTGGGATGTGCTGGTGTTGGATGTGAACATGCCCGGACGCAGCGGCTTGGAGGCCCTGCGGTTCACCCAGCAAAACTACCCGCAGCTACCCGTGCTGGTCCTGAGCATGTTCCCGGAGGACCAGCTTGCGGTTCGCGTCCTCAAGGCTGGTGCCGCTGGCTACCTGAACAAGCAGACTGCCCCAGAGGAACTCGTGGTGGCCATCCGCAAGGTGCTGGGCGGCGGCAAATATGTGAGCACCTCCCTGGCGGAGAAACTGGCGCTGGATTTGCACCGCCCCACGGACCGGCCCCCGCATGAATTGCTCTCCAACCGTGAATTCCAAGTCATGCAGATGCTTGTGGAAGGCAAGCCGCTCAAGGACATTGCCGTTGAGCTGGGCTTGAGTGTCAAAACCGTCAGCACTTTCCGCAGTCGGCTTTTGACCAAGCTCGATTTGGAAACCAACGTCGATTTGGTCCACTATACCTTGGAGCACGGGATCTCCTCCAAGAAAGTCATCAAGGATAAAGAGGCCTGAACCCATACTGCCGCCATGAGCGCATCCACCCATAACCCCTCACCGGATGATCCTATCCGGCTGAGTTTGGGCAAGTTTGCCACCCCGGATGAGACCGATGGGGAGACGGACCCGGGGGTGACCATGATGATTCGCAAAGCCGCGCGCCAGACGGCGGCGGCTGAGCACTTGGCGGCCTCCCCGGATTCAGGCGCATTCACGCCCAAGGATCTGCTGGGGGTGATCGCCTATTGTTACGCCCGTGGCATCTACGGATCGGCGGAGATTGAGCAACGCATGCTCACTGATCCGGAGTTGCTCAAGGTGGTCGGCTACGAGGTGCCACGCCCCAAGGCCATCCGTCGGTTCCGTCAGCACAACCGGGTCGCCATCCGCCAGGTGCTGGAGCAGTATTTGCGTCAGGAGCATGATCGCCAGCACGCGGCGGCGGTTCCCACCGGAGAAACGACCATCCTGATCCGCAAATCTGCGGAGCGCAAAATCACGGAGGCATCCGTTCAGGATGCTGCCACAGAACTTGAGTGAGCGGCGATTGACAGCACCCGGATGCTCGGCGACTCTATCCCTCCATGAGCGACACCATTTATCCCCGCAGTCCACGGGAAGTCATGGGCGGATGGACACATCTGCCTCGTTACGTCGATAAAATCCGCCTGCACCTGGCTGGAAAATTGCACGGCGATTATCAGGGCAACCTAAGCCGTGGCTTTGACGGCATGTGGCTACAAGCCGCTGGGGTCACGCACGAACAGTTCGTGGAAGTGGTCAGACAATCCGTCACCGATGGCGAGGTTTGTGACTGGGTGCGGATGAATGTCCACCGGAGCGACGCGGAAAAAGCCGCACACCGGGAAAGCATGGTGAATCTGCCCACCCCGGGGGATGCCCCAGGCCAGGCCCGATTCACGCAGCGGAAAGGGTCCTTCGGTCTGGCCGTCCGTGACGACCTTAAGACCTACGTGGACCTGATTGATGCGGATGAAAAACGGCTGTGATCAGACTTTCTCCGGCACAATGAACGGGGCGCGATAGGTTCGTTTCAGCATGCCGTTGGCGGCGGTGTTTCCCGTGAATTGCTCGGTTTTCGGGTCGAAATTCAGCGGGAGGCCGAGCCGGATTTTGTCTGTCTCCAGCTTCACGCCGTTGGCGGCCAGGTGTTCGGCCATGCGTCCAAAGGTGTCGTCCAGCCCCTGCTGGTTTTTGATGGCTTCCTTGATTTCCTCCGGGGCCTTGAGCGCGCCCAGGCGATAGGAAATGTTGCCGGTATGGCACAGGGCGCTGGAAAGGTGGCCCTCCAGAATATCGGCGTTCAGGTCGCCTGGCTTGCGGCTGCGCACGGCCTTGAAGAAGTTTGCATGGTGGTTTTCCGCTCCGCTCCACTTCATGATTTCCTTGCCGTCCTTGTCATGGGCGGTGGCACCGGTGTAGTTGGGCACCAGCACATAGCCGCCTTCGCACTCGATGATGACCGCCACGCTGCCCCCCTTGTACTTGTCCATATCCTTGGCGTCGGTCTTTTGCGGCAGGCCGCGCACCTCGAAAATCAGCGGGGCGGCGGCGTATTCCTGATAGACAATCTGGGTGTTCGGGGTTTCGGCATCATCCGTGTAACCCAGCCGCCCGCCCAGGCTGAGCACCCGGGGTGCCAATTGGTTTTCGCCCAGGAACCAGCGCGCAATGTCCATCTGGTGGATCCCCTGGTTTCCCAGGTCGCCGCTGCCATAGGCCCAAAACCAGTGCCAGTCATAGTGGACCGGGCCGAATTTCCCGTTGCGGCGGGGCTGTTCCAGCGGGGCTGGACCACACCAGAGATCATAATCGACATTGGCCGGCACGGTGGCCGGGCCGGTGGTTTTGCCGATCGAATCGCGGCGCTTGTAGCACAGACCGCGCGCGATGTTGATTTTGCCCAGGTTGCCGGCCTTCACCCATTCCACCGCCTGGCGGATGCCCTGCTGTGAGGAGCGGCTTTGGGTGCCGGTTTGCACGATCTTGCTGTACTTGCGCGCGGCGGCCACCATCTGTCGGCCTTCCCACACGTTGTGCGAGACCGGTTTTTCCACATAGACGTCCTTGCCCGCCTGCACCGCCCAAATGGTGGCCAGGGCATGCCAGTGGTTGGGGGTGGCGATGGAGAGCGCATCCACATTCTTGCTCTCCAGGAGCTTGCGGATGTCCGTGTGGGTTTCCACTCCCTCATATTGCCTGGCCTTCTCGGCCAGCAGTTGGGCGTCCACATCGCATAGCGCGGTGAGGCGCACGCCGGGCAGGCCTTTCATGGAGGCAAGATGGCTGCTGCCTTGGCTGCGAAAACCGACGACAGCCACGCGAATATCGCTGTTGGCTCCCGCCACTTGGCTCCAGGACCTGGCGGAAAGGCCGGCGGCGACCGTGGTCAAGGCGGTGGTGCGCAGGAACTGACGGCGTGAGAGGGTTTTCATAAGCGGTTCTGGCTTTTAAAGTTAACGGTTTTTATTTCGTGTGGGAGGGGGGATCATTTTCCGCGATAGGTCTGGTAGCGTTCCGCCACCTGCGCCTGTTTGGCATCGCCTTCATGCAGATAGAAGCGGTACTTGAAGGTGGTGCTTTGACCGGCGGCGAGTTTCTGATCGCCCGCGCCTGCGGGTTTTTTCTCAAAATCATGCAAACCGAAGGGGTTTGCGGCGAACAGGCCGTAATCCCGCACATGCCACCAGGTGGGGTGCTGGGGATTGCTTGGATGGTCAAAGATGGCCACACCCACGGTCTTGCCTCCCACCGGCCCGTAGTAGTCGCACCACTCCGCCCGTTTGCCCCAGGTGCTGGCACCTGTGACGCCGGTGCTCAGCTCGATTTGTCCGGTTGGTTTGCCCACGTTCGATTTGTTCGGCTTCAACCGCATGGTTTCCGCCACCCGGATGCCCATGCTGCCCTCCTTGGTGTCCCCCAAAACCACCGGTTCCCCGGCGGGTGCCTTGAGGGTGATCTCGAAATCGAACTGCCGTTCTGTGGCTGGCCGGGCATACACCCGCAGCACCCGTTCATCGGTGCAGACCACTTTGCCATCCGGTGCCACCCATTTGCAGGTGGAGCGAATCACGCCCTGCTCGGCGCCGGACTTGATCTCGAGGAATTCAGCATGCTCAATGCGGCCCGCTTTGGGGGTCTCCGACCAGAAATCCACCCCGTTCACTTCGCCATGCGAATACCAGAGTGAGCGGTGGTGCGGGTGATCCTTTTCCTCGGCGGGCTGATCCGGCTTCATGGGATAGTCCCGGGTCATCGCCACGCCGCCCGGTCCCACCAGCGGGTAATAATACACGTGGGGTGCCCCGCGAAAGATGTATTCGGTGAATAGCTGCCCATCAATCTCCACCCGTACCCGGTCGTCGGTTTTGGTGAGTTGCACCCGGTCAGCGGCGTGGAGCACCTCCAACGGCAGGGTGACAAGGCAGGCGAACACCAGGAATGCCCAGCGTTTGGCAGAGTTCAT
>CAIYYI010000076.1 GCA_903930345.1 uncultured Verrucomicrobiota bacterium | reverse complement strand
GGTATGGGCTGCCGATGTTTGCGCTCTTTACGCCAGGCGCTCAGAGCGGCTTGCACCGGCGCAACGGCCGCCGCGAACCCGGCGTTGGATTTGATCGTGGTCTTGGCTGCCATATTCTGGTGCCAAGACTACCGCCCCAGCCAAATCCCAGTCACGCAGCCTTGCCGAAGCAACACGGAATTGCAGAGGCTCGCAAGAGCCAAGTTGACGACAGGGCTGTTCACGATCCGATTGAGGATGATCCGCGCTACCGACAGATTCTTGAGGCTGCTGACAGTGAGGCGGAGCAGGCATTGGCCAGCATTCCGAAAGGGATGGGCTTCTGTCACCGCTTGTGGCGGACCAAGCAAACCATCCTCATCAAAAAGTATGGCGTTGTATGGTTCAGCCCAGCCGACATCAACCCAGGATATCGCTTTGACTGACATAAACAGAACGGCGAACCATCCGGCTGCAGGCAACGCCGGGATCGCGTCTCGGTTGAAAATCGGACACCATTTGTCCGGCGTGCCTGAGCCAACGTTCGGCAAAGATACGATGAGCTATTGCGCGTTTATCTACACACCGTTCCTCGGTGAGGCGGATGTCCGGTCGTGGCTGGAGCTTTTGGCGTCTCTTAACGTGAAAATCACGCACCTCGGTAAGAACGACCCTCCAAGAAAATGGATGGGAGATCTAAATTCAGCTTTGGCTACTATCCTCAGCGGCACTGATCTCACGAACTACACTTTCTTTCGGTGCAGCGATGGTCGATTGGATTTCAGCATACAACTGCACCGAGACCCTCGCTGGGAGAGTGACACGATTTCCTTCTCGGGCACTGCGGAGCCACAACTGCTGGAGATTGCCCGCCATCATGCTGAACGGCTTCCTTGCCACACCGCTATTGTCGGGATTTCAGGCGGCGGCAAAGACCAAGATTGGAAGGTCGTTTATCTAAGCCCAGAGTGTCCGAGGACACTCCGAAGCAAAATCACAAAAGCCTAACCCTGAAGGGTGTATTGCTGCGGATCCCGCGCAGCAGGAGGAGCCAGCAAATACGCCCCTGGTTGAACAAGTCCGTTGCCTGGTCTGTTTTCGGCTTTCCCAATTCGTGCTTTTTCCTCAAGTGCCCCGGTTCCTTCTCCGCGCGAATAATGAAAGGTGGGGTGAAATAGATGCGTAAGCAGTAGATTACTTGAGTTTCACATCCAGATAAACGGAGTAACGGCCGTACATCTCGTGGAACGGGCGGAAAGTGGTTCCGCCAATGTTGAAGCGCAGCGTTTTCGGGTCTCCCGTGATGGTTTTGCCGATGTCCGCCGCGTCCAGGACCACCGGGCGCCAGTCGGATCGGGGTTCGGTTTCTTCGGCGGCCAGGAGCATCGGGCCGTAAAACAGGCTGGCGATATTCGGTCGGTCCATTATCCGGCTCAGGTGGAATGAAAAGGGCATCTGCAGTTCAATCACGTCCTGGTCCTTCCAGGTTCGCGACAGTGTCAGGTAGCTGCCCGGAATGGCGTTCCCGGGTTGGGGTTGGCCATTCAGGGTGACGCGGAATCCGCGCGAGGCCCACCGGGGGACCCGGATTCGGAGGTCAAACCGGCCGCCGCCTGCCAGGTGCAGCCGTGTGATGTCCTCGCCTGGAAAGCTGGTGCGCTGCGTCACCACCACGTTGCGCTCCTGCCAGCGGAGCGTGGAGGGGATGAAGAGGTTGACGTAGAGCGTCTGGTGGTCGGCGCTCTGGAAATAGATCGTATCCTGCAGCTTCGTGCCGCTCTCCAGCGCCGTCCCGTTGCAGCAGGTGAAACCATCCATGTGCCCGTTGCCAAACTGCTTCCGCGCGGCCGGATTCAGCGGGATGTGGTACGTGTTGCCGGAGTCCGTGGCGGCGACGGAGGCCAGGATGTCGTTGTAGAGCGCCTGCTCGCAGTAATCCATGTACCGGGCTTCCGGTTCGAACATGAAAAGCTGGCGGCTGAGCTTCAGCAGATTGTAGGTGGCGCAGGTCTCGTTCTGCCCCCCGCTGGCGAAACCGTTCGCAAAGAGCGAGTCGGGCTCCGCCGTAAAACACTCGGCGTTGTTCGGGTTCCGGGCGCCCGCCACGCCCCCGATGCTGTACATGTAGCCGTCCGTGCAGATCTGCCAGAAGTTCTCCGCAATGCGGTGGTACGGAAGTTCCCGGGTGTTCCGGTAGGTTTCGAGCGCGCCGGTGATCTGCGGGATGTGCTGGTTTGCGTGCCGGCCGTGCAGCGTATCGACGTTGCAGGCAAGGCCGTGGCTGTGGGCGGCGTCGCCGAAGAAGAAGTTGATGTTGTCAAACCTGCGGGCGCATTCGAGGAATCGCTTGTCCCCGGTGACGCGGGCCAGGCGGGCCATCACCTCATTCATTCCCCCGTACTCGCCGGCAATGTAGCGGTTCCACATGCTGATGCGGGTGGCGGCAGGCACCGCCTGCAGCCTTTGGTGCACCCAGAGTCCCATCCCCTGGGCAATCTCGAGCGCCTTCCGGTTTCCGCCCGCCTCATAGCAGTCCAGCAGGCCGGCCAGGATCTTGTGGAGGGTGTAGTACGGGGCCCAGATCTGGTGGTTGCCGCCCCCGTACGTCGCCCCCTTCTCCAGCATGATGAACTGGTCCGGCGGATACGCGCTGAGGAAGCCTTGGCCCCAGTTCCAGTAGTCGGTGCGGATGCCTTCCCGGCTGAGGTTGGAATCGTAGTTCGTCCGGCCGGGGCCGGGCGGCACGGTGGTCGGATCGGAGTTGCTGGGGCCGCCGGGGCCCACGGGCCGGCCGGATCGCTGCGCCAGCTCATGCAGGGTGTCGATGAGGTAGTTCATCTTGCGCAGGAAATTGGCTTGCCGGGCCGGGTCGTGGCTGCTGCTGGCATAGGCCTGGGCGATGGCCGAGAGGTAATGCCCGCTGGCATGCCCGCGCAGCCGGGTGGTTTGGGAGTCCCAGCCGCCCAGCGGCCGGGCCTGTTCCGGCTGCTTCTGCCCGAAGGCGTCCCGGAACATGTAGAGAAAACGGTCGGGATCGGATTCTGCCAGGCCCTGGAGAAACTTGTCACGGTGCTGCATGAACGGGGTGGCGCGCTGCTGCTGGTCGGGGTCCAGGGTGACCCGGTCCAGCGGAAAGGCTTCCACCGTGGGGGCGGGGGCGGGCGCGGGCGCTGCCGGAGGCGCAGCTTTCACAGTGACGATGGCCCGGGGCTCCACCCGCGTTCCCGCCACCCGGCCCGTTACGGTGTAGGTTCCCGGCTGGAGCACGGACCGGTTGTCCTTGGGGGCGGGCCAGAGGATCCGGACCTCCGGCCCCTTCGCCCCGCCCTGATACTCCCCCGCCACCGTGCGCGGCAGCCGGGGCAAGGTGCCGACGATGGTATCCACCGCCATGTCGGGCACGCGCAGGAGTTCAAAGGGCGACCACGCCCCGTCGCCAGCGCTGGCGGGTCCGCTTTGGGCGGGGGGCGGTTTGGCCGGGGCCACGGTTTTTCCGCCGGCCAATCCATTCCGGCAGATTGTCTCCACCTGTTGATCCTCCAGGGCAATGCCGTACAGGCGCACATCGTGCAGCTTGCCGTCCAGGCCGGGATCGGTGCGGTAGTGCGATTTACCCAGGTAAAGCTGGTTGCGCCGGGCCTCCTCGCGGCCGGTCAATGCCTCCAGGTTCAGGGCGGGGTGGGTGGCCTGGCCCACGCGCACGCCGTCGCGGTAGAGCTTCAGCGTGTGGGTGGCCGCCTCCAGCACCACGGCCAGGTGGACCCACCGGTTGGTGGGGATCCGGGCTGCGCTGGGGCCTTGTTCCCCCGCTGAGCCGCCCTTCGTGATGCGGGCGCGATACCCGTCAGCCTCCCCCTCGCCGACCGGGGTGCAGAAAAAGCTGGCCGTCGCACTTGGGCCGAAATCGAAAAACCGCTGCCACGGCTGGGCGGAGCGCAGGAACACCCAGCCCGTGACCGTCACGGCATCCAGGCCCGTCAGGGCTTCGGCCGGAAGCTGCACAAAGCAGTCGCTGGCTCCGGGCAGGGAGAGCACGGTGCCGAACTGGCGATCCTGAACATAGGTGGCCCCTGTGCCGTGAAGCGTGGCCTGATGCCCGTTGCGCGAGCGGTCGGCGGTATTGCCCGCGAGCGGGTAGCGGGCGACTAGGGCCGTCTCGCCGATGCCATCCAGAAACTGGTCGCCCCCATCGCTCTGGGCGGCCGTCGTCGGCGTCCCGGCCAGCAGGCTAAACCAGCAGGCGACCAGGAAGGCCGGGCGGAACAGAAAGTCATCAGTTTGCATGTCTTTCCAACGATCATGCCATGGTTGCGGAAATGAAGGAAGCGTGAAGAAAACAGGATGACGAATTGACCAAGATAACAAGAAGTTCAGAACCGGGCTCCTATGCGCAATGCGCATTCCCAGACGAAGAATCCCGCTTGAATACCCGTCACAGTGGGCGTAGCTTCCCGCTCATGAATACAAACCGATCACAACGCACCCTTGCCACGAGGAGCAGTTTGAATCCATGAGGCATGCCGGGATTGTTTTTCTTGGTCAACCATGATCATTTTCCGCAAGATTCGCGATAAGGTGGGATGGCTTCGCAAGTGGGTGGTGCCATTGTTAACGTTCGGTCTGAAATTTAAAAAGAAGGTTGCTTTAACGCTCAGACGTTCTGAGCTTTATCGTGATTGGTTTCATTTGCCAGATCCGAAGAATCTCACCATTGAACAATGGCTTGCCGACGGGGACTGTGAGGACAAGATCATCCATGTGGAACCGGCCATGACCGTGATCAAAGCGCCTCCCGCAACAAACGAACCCCTCAACCATTGGTACTTCGAGAAAAACAAGGCAGGCCAGACGGATGCCTCCTTTGTTTTGATGTTGCACGGAGGCTCGGTTTACGGACATGAGGGCGGCCAATACTTGAACAAACGGGGGAATTACCTGTGGGACGCCGGCCTTGAACATTGGACGTATTTCAACATCGGCTTCATGGAGACCGTGTTCAAACTGCCAAAGCCCAAATACTACCGGGGCCGTGTGGCCGTTTTGGCGCATCCCTGGGGTTATCAGACCTTCGGACATTGGATGTTTGATGTGCTTCCACGATTTGGTTTGATCGAACGCACCCTGGGGTTGGAGTCGATTGATTATTTCGCCGTCGGGCATGATAATAAGGCCTTCCAAAAGCGATCCTTTGAAAGGATTGGCATTCCAGAAGATAAAATTATTCCATTTGATGCCAAAGCCCACATCAGGGCTGATTGCATTGTGCTGCCGTCAATCGCAAAGTACAATAACCAGCATTTGCAAAGGGCGAGCCTTGAATATTTGCGAAGGTTGTATTGCCCTAGGGGATTGCATGGCAGGAAACGCAGAATCTACATTTCAAGAAAGGACGCTTCGTTCAGACATTTGCATCAGGAAAACGAACTGCTGGACAGTCTGAGAAAGATCGGCTTCGAGGAATGCGTTCTCACCGGAAAATCACAGGAGGAGGTGGCGGCCTTGTTTGGTTCCGCCGAAGTGGTTACCGGCCCCTCGGGAAGCGGATTCATGAATATGGTTTTTTGCCAACCTGGGTGCTTGGTCATTGAAATATTCACCCCTTACTTTTTCCCTCCCTTCGAATGGGCTTTGGCGCACGATTGCCAATTGCATTTTGCCTGCTATTTCGGTGATGATCGGGTGATGAAACCGGAGCGTCCCATGGCCTACACCAAAAATATTGATGTAGATCCGGCGGATTGTTTCAATTTCATCAAGCAACTTATGGAGAAAGACGGCCTGTTGTAGGGAACGACCGGGCGGTGTTCAGTCCAAACCAAGCCCGCGCCCCAGGTCCCGGAGTGAGTAATCCTTGATGACAACGTTCCCCCTCGGCTGATGAGAGTTGAATGCCGGGTGAATGAGGGCTTTAATCGCGCATCTATGAAAACGGAATCCATTTCGAGGAGAAATGCCCTGGGCAGTTTGGGTGGTCTTTTGGTGGTGGGGGTGGCGGGTCTCGGCGCGGCGGTTCCGCCGGTTGCCGGGGTTGCTCCAGAGGCGTCATCCACGCGGAGTGGCCTCTTTGATATTCGCGATTATGGCGCGGTGAGCGATGGCCGGACGGTCAACACTGAGGCCATACGCAAAGCGATCACTGCGGCTGCTGCCGCCCACGGCGGCACCGTGCTGGTGCCCAATGGCACGTTTGTCACGGGCACCGTTCAGTTGCTGGATAACGTCACGCTGCATCTGCTGGAGGGGGCCACGCTGTTGGGGAGTGTCAGCGGGGCGGATTACGCCAACTTTCCCGGCACCGGGACCAGTCGGACCAGCCTGGCGCTGGTCCTGGCGGAAAAGGTCCGCAACATTGCCATCACCGGGCGGGGCACCATCAATGGCCGGGGCGGCAGGTTCATGCTCAAGGACGGCGCCCCGGGGCGTCCCATGGCCATCAAGCTGGTCGAGTGCATGGATGTCCTGATCCGGGATGTGCGGGTGGAGGATGCGGGCTCCTGGGTGATCCACCTGAAGCTGTGTGAACGGGTGGTGGTGAACGGCGTGAAGGTTTGGAGCCACGCCAACTACAACAACGACGGCATCGACATTGATTCCTGCCGGGATGTGTCGGTCTCGCAATGTCACATCGACTGCCAGGATGACGCCATCTGCCTGAAAAGCCAGGTGGCGGTGGCCAGCGAAAACATCATGGTGAGCGATTGTTTCGCCAGCAGCCATTGCAATCTGATCAAGTTCGGCACCGGTTCGGCCGGGGGCTTTAAGAACGTTACCATCACCAATTGCACGCTCGTCTCTCCCCGGAACTCCACCAAACTGAACGGCGAGCAGCGGGGCATCGGGGGGATCAACCTGGAACTGGTGGATGGGGGTGTCCTGGATCGGGTGACGATCTCCAATATCACGATGGATGGCATCCTGCTGCCCCTCTTCATCCGTTTGGGGGATCGCAAACGGGGTCCGGGAGAGGAGCCGGGGGTGCTGCGCAATGTGGTCATCAGCAACCTGGTGGCCACCCATCTGGGGCCGATTGGCTCCTCCATCACCGGCGTGCCCGGGCAGTGCGTGGAAAACGTGACCCTGAGCAATCTGAACTTCTCCTATGAGGGTGGGGGATTGCGCGAGGACGCCCTCCGTGAAGTCCCGGAAAAGGTGAAAAGCTATCCCGAGGGCTCCATGTTCGGCCGGCTGCCGGCCTGGGGGCTTTATTGCCGTCACGTGCGGGGGCTGACCCTGCGGAACGTGAAGTTGGGGCTGACTGCCGGGGATGCCCGGCACGCGCTGGTTTTTGAGGATGTGGCCGGGTTGGAGATCGACGGTTTGGACGCCGGTTACTCACCGGGAGCCGTGCCGCTGGTGAAGCTCTCGCAAACCTCCTCGGTCACCATCCGGGGCTGCCGGCCGGTGGTGCCCGGCGGGGTCTTCCTGTGCCTGGAGGGCAAGGCGACCGCCGGGATTGCCCTGCTGGCCAACGACCTGAGAAAGGCGGATAAGGCCGTGGAGTCCGCCGCCGAGGTGCCCCCGGATGCCCTCGCCCACGCGGGTAACCTGGGGGTGTGACCCGCCGCCGCTTATGGCAGCGTGATCACCCGGTAAAGGCCCTTGTCGCTCTGCCGGATGGATATAAAATGGCGGATGTTTTGGCCCGTGCCATCAATGGGATCGCCCAAGGGCTGCCACTCGCCTCCGGGGGTGGGCGTCTGTTGGATCTGGTACCGCTTGTTTGGGCGGGTGGGGAATTCGAGTTCGATGGCGGTATAGATGCCAAGCACGGCTTGCTCAATGAGCGAGGCGAGCCAGGGTTCGTAGCGGACTCCGTCGCTGACGGGCATCCCGAGACCGTTCGGGTTGAAAGCGCCGCCCGCTGAACGGTCGTCGGAGACATCCTTGGGGCCGCTGGCGTGGCCCCACCAGGAATTGCGGGCATCCACCAGCAGGGCGGAGGCATTGTGGATTCCAAAGCTGAGCTGATCGGAAAAACGGCAACGATCCAAAACGGTGCTGGTGGAACTCTGGACCTTCAATCCGTAATCTCCGCCGGTCAGCGTGCAATCCTGCAAAACCAGGCTGCCGCCTCGCTGGATGATCCCACGCGAGGGTTCCCCATAACCCCGCCCCGGGGTTTGCAAAGTGCATTCCTGCAGATGCGCAGCTCCGCCCCACTGTGAAATCATGCCGCCCGCATATACGTTCCAGTTCACATTGATAAACCCGCCATACCGCAGGATGGTGTTGGTCAGGTTGAGCCGTCCGGTGCCGAACAAAACCAGGCCGCCCCATTCGCCATATTCGGTGGATGCAGAGATCGGGGCGGTCTGGTTGCCATCCCCGTTGGTATCGCCGCCGACGGCATCATCGGTCCAACTGGTGAAGAGGACCGGTTGCAAGGGGGTGCCGGCGGCATGCAGCGCCCCCTCGATATACCAATTCCGATAATCCGCCCCGCCTGTGTTGCGGAATTTGACCACCGTCCCCGCAGCAAGGGTGACGGTGCTGTTTGTTCTGATGGTGGTGTTATTGTCCATCACATACGGAATGCCGCCTGGCTCCAGCAAGGCGTCTCGATAAAACACGGTCGGCAGCCGGATGCCGTTGATGCCGCAATCTGCGGCGGTGTTCTGGCGGAAAACGGGCATTACGGCATCCGCAGCATCCGCGACATTGATGGCGAAACCCACGGCGTGATCCACCTGGTTGCTTTCAATGACGCTGCCGGAATTGCTGAGCTGAATGCCGAAAGTGCCGTGATATCCGCCCGCGTGAGAGATCCGGTTGTTCGCGATGCGGGGTGAGGCGGCCTGGATGGTCAGGACACCGCCCCCGATCCCGTTCCAATTCAGGTTTTGGTACCCGGCATACGAGACGTCGCACCATTCGATCCGGCCGGTGGAATTGGGCGCAAAATACAGGGTGTTCCAATCTCCGGACGCGGGCGGCCGGGCGGCCTCGTCCGGTTTCATGGACCCACGGACCGGGTCATAAACAGAGGTGAAAAGAATCCGGTTCGTGGGGGAACCGACTGCTTCAAGTTGCCCTGACACAATGATGCCGGCGATGAACGAGTACCCGGTCTCGGCAAACATGACCACCGTGCCCGGATCAACCGAGACGAAGGCGTTGGTGGGGATGGTCAGCCAGCCCGAAACTACGTAGGGCATGGGATAGTTCGCCAGTCGCACGCTCCCGGCTTCTCCCGTCAAAACAATGCCATTGATCCTGTTGCTCAGCGGCTGGGTGCCGGTAAAATCCGGCATGGCTGACAATCCTCCGCTCAATGCCTCGCTGGCTGCCCCGCCGGATTTGCGGATGAGACAGTTGAGGACTCGCGCCCGGCTGTTGGAAAAGCGGACCCCTGCAACCTCGCTGTTCTCAATTGTCACATTCTGAAAGGTGGGCGAGGAATTCACCAGATAAACGGCCGCGCCGGGATGCCACCCCTGCCACCCCCAGGGGGTGTGCCCCGCATAACGCACGAAGGCGTTGGCCACCACGCCGGTCGCCTGGTTGAGAAACCGCAGACCACTCCAATCCCCCGCCGCCGGGCCGGTGGTTGTCCCGTCCCGGTTGGAATCACCGGCCACCGAATCGTCCTTGATGCCGGTGAATACGACAGGGCTTTGCGGTGTGCCATTCACCGTGAGGGTGGCGTTGTCAATGATCAGGGCGCCTCCATCACGGCCATATTCCGCCTTGATGTGGGTGCCCGCATCAATGGTCAGATGTCCGGGCTGCCCGACCGTGAAGTTCCCATCCCAAAACTCCAGGTAATAGGGCAGCGAATTGGCGGCAAAGGTGACCGCCCCGGTGATGGCGCCGTTGCCAATGTGGATGACATCCAGGCTGTTTCCCGCCCCCGAGTTTTGCCGGAACAGCGGCGCGGCATTGCCGGAGTAGCCGTACCAGCTAATCGCATGGGACCGGGTATCTTGGATCTGGCAATGTTCCACCACCGGGCTGGCGCCGCCATTGATGCGGATACCGGCACCCTCGGAACCGATGATTGTGACATGGCTGATCAGGGGGGAGGCGCCAGTGATGTAAATGGCGGCTGCCGGATGCCACGCCTGCCAACCCGCAATCGCGTGGCCCGAAAACTCGAATGATGCGTGTTGCACCACGCCGGTGCTCCCGGCTTCAAACCGGATGCCGCTCCAGGTCCCGTTTGTGTCACTCCGGCTGAACGACACCGGACTGGTTTCCGTTCCCATGACAAACAGGCTGCCGAGCACCTGAATGGCTCCGCCATCCCGGGAACTGGGGGCGGTGATGACCACCCCGGGTTCAACGGTCAGGCTGCCGTTGGTTTGGATGAGCAGGTTGTAATCCCAGCCTTCCAGAACATAGGGGCTGTTCGCGGCCGTCCAGATGGTGGGTCCGGTGATGGTTGCCGGAACCACGGCATAATTCTGTGTGCCCGACTCATACACCCGGTTCACATAGGTGGCCGCTTCCAGGTTCAGCCCGGCTACCGCCAGCAAAAATAAGAGCGGCCATCTGCCCAGGGGGGTGGCGAACACGGGAGAAGATCCAAGCGGGATGACAGGTTGTTTTGACGGCATGCTTCCTTCTAAAAGAATGGTCCGGTTTTGTAAAGGGGTTTGTGCGAAACGTCTTACCCGGTTTACAGCTTTACAGTTCCCTTACCTACGCCGCCTTGTCAGGGGAGGATTTCTGTGGATGATGGCCAGTCATGAAATGCACCACGAATCCGTCGGGCGTGCTGGCCCTGCTGGCCCTTTGGCTGCTGGCCTTCAGTTTGCTGGCGGCTGACCCGGCACCCTTGCCGCACGGGGAGAGCCTCCCGGACGGTGCCATCGGGCGGCTGGGATCGCACCGGTTTGTGCACGGGCAGGGGAGCCGGGTGCGGTGGCTCGGGTTTGTGGACGATGATCGGCGCATCTTTTCCCAAAGTGACGACGGCATGTTTGGCATTTGGGATTTGGCTTCCGGACGGAGGGTGTGGCGGCCAGTCAGGGAGGCTCAGGGTGGCCTCATGCGCGCCCAGGTTTCCGCCGATGGCAGGGTGGTGGCCGTGGCCGCCAACGGGGCGAAGGTGGGGGTGATGCGGACCGCCGATCCCACGGAGATCCGCTGGATGACCGGCGCGTCCAACCGTTCATCGGATCTGGCTCTTTCCGCCGACGGCACCCTCGCCGCCAGTTGCGACGAGGCCGGCATACTGATCTGGGATACCGCCAGCGGCACGCTCGCCCGGCGGCTGGAGGCGGACGATGCCTGTCGCGCGGTGGCGCTGAGCGCGGATGGCCGGCTGGTGGCGGGGGGTGGACGGTCGCGCACCCGGCTTTGGCGGGTGGCCGATGGCACGCAAATCGCCGAGTGGCCGGGCGGACCCTATACCCTCAGCTTTGGCCCCGGGGCGGCGTCCCTGGTGGTCTGCCTCAGCACCCGGTTGTCTGCCACTTCTTCGCGCGATTCGGTGCGGGTGCTGGCGCTCCCTTCCGGCCAGCAGCAATGGGAGGTGGGCGGCGGTTTTAACCAGGTGCTCTTTTCGCCGGACGGCGCGCTAATCGCGGCGGCCGGTCTGGAGGGAGTCACTGTGTTGGATGCGGCCAACGGCCGGGTGCGGTACCGGATTCGCTATGGCGGCAATCAGCATGTTTGGGCGGTGGCCTTTTCCCGGGATGGCCGACTGCTGGCCTCCGGCGGCGATGATTCGCGCATCCGGCTTTGGCGCGCGGCGGACGGGAGCGAGCTGGCCAAAGGGTTCGGCCACGAAGGTCCGGTGGATTGCCTGGCTTATTCCCCCGATGGCCGAACCCTTGCCTCCGGTGGGCGCGACCGCAGCCTCCGCCTGTGGAACTGGCGCGCTGGTCGGGAACTCCGGACCATGCCCGAGGTCGGGCAAAGCTGGGGGGTGGAGAGGGTCGTGTTTTCGCCCGATGGCCACCGGCTGGCCGCCCTGGCGCACGTGCAACCGGGCGACCGACTCTCGCTTTGGGAGGTGGCGTCCGGCGAACGAATCCCTCTGCTGGCGGGCCAGCGCGGCCAGGGGTTGGCCTTCGTGCCGGAGTCACGCGAACTCCTCACGGGCATGCCCGACGGTGCGGTGGCCGTTTGGAATGCCGACACCGGCGTGCTGCTGCGACAGACCGGCAAATGGCAGGGCGGCATCCATGATCTGGCGGTATTGCCGGGCGGCCGGGAGGTGGTCTGGATGGGGGAGTACCAGGGCCTGGGCATCCGCGAGTTGGGGACCGGAAAAGACCTGCGGTTGTTTGCCGGCGGCAGCCACCACTCTGGCGGCCGCCTCGCCGTGGCCCCGGATGGCGCGTGGCTGGCGGTGGGGGACCGGGTCTGGGATGCGGTTTCAGGTGGAATCCTGTCCGAGGTCCTGAATTCCGGGGGCCAGGGGGCGACAGTCATTTCTCCGGATGGCCGCCTGCTGGCCTGGTCCGGCGGGGATCGAATCCATCTTTGGGAGCGCCTGATCCGGCAGGAGATTCACACCTTTGAATCCGGGGCGGGCCCGGTGTACGACGTGGCCTTTTCGCCCGATGGGATGACGCTTGCCTCCGCCGGTCATGAGGGGAATATCCTGCTGTGGGATGTCACTGGTGGATCTCGTCCCGGCTCTGCCGCGATTGCGCAGGCGGATCTCGCCAGCCTGTGGGAGCAGCTCGGCGGCGCGGACCACTGGGCCGCTCACCAGGCGGCCGGAAGGCTGGCGTGCGTCGGCACCGATGGCATCGCCTGGCTGGCGGAAAATCTCCAGCCCGCACGGGAACCGGACGACCGGGAGGTCGGGCGGTTGCGCGGCCAATTTCAGTCGCCCGATTTTGAGGTGCGGGAGCAGGCGGCGCGTGCCTTGCTCGATCTGGGCCTGGCGCTTTCCGCTGCGGAAACCAACGCCCTTCGGCGCCCGCTGCCCGACTTCCGCTCTGACCGGTTCCAGCAGGATGCCGCAATGCCCGGCCGGGGCCGCCCGGTGCTCCTGGGGCCGCCGCCCCGGCTCAGCCCCTTGCCCGAGCGCCGACGAAGCTCGCGGGCGATCAAGGCGCTGGAATATTCCGCTGCCCCCAACGCCACGCCTTTGCTGGAGCGCCTGGCAGCCGGCTGGCCGCACCATCCGCAAACAGCGGAGGCAAAGGCGGCCCTCGCTCGCCGGCTCAAGCAACGTAAGTGAAATCGATGGGAGTCCCTCGAAGGCTTGTGGCTTTGCCTTTACTTTGGGAGCTTGTTCTTTCCGGTCAATGCCGCTTTGGCTTTGGTTTGCAAATAGGCATCGCTGCTGGAAGTCAGGCGTTCGACGATGGGTTTGTACCGCTCAGGAACGGGCACGGGAAAACCTCGCAAAACCAGCAGAACCGCAACGGGATCGCTGCCTCCCAAAATGCTGGCAATTGTATCACATGTCCTTTTTTCAGTGCTTTCCGCAAACTCCGGCAGTCTGAAGGCCGCCAGCCGACGAATTGTTGCAGAGGGAGAATCAGCAAATTGGACGACCTCCTTTTCGCTGGGACTACCCTTAAGCAGGAGAAAAACGATTTTGCTATCGTGTCGTTCAGCCGTGATCCCGGCATGGCCATTGCCACAGATGGGTCCCTGGTCCAGAGAAAAATTGGCATATGCAACACCCCCGCACTGATAGGTTTCTCGTGTGCTCACGTAATTGGTGAGTTTCCTTATCTCAATTATTCGATTTTCCGGCACCATGTTCTCAATGGAATAGGAGAAACTCGCGCCCCATAGCGTGAGCTGATTGTCAAAGCAATCGAGCTGAGCCTTGGAGTCTTTAGGTGATGCCGATTGCAAGGACATTGATAGCCCCGTGGTGAACAAAACGAGCAACAAACGGGTCATGTCCGTGCATTGTGGTATTCGTATTATACTGGCAAGCCAGGCTAATTGGGGCTTCATGTGCTTAAGCTAAACAAAACCTCCCCCCGGAGCCACTCAATAATGGCCGCCGCCTGAGGGGAGGTCCGGAGATGCCCATCACCGGATCATCGGTTCGGTGTGCCTAAACTTTGTGGATCTCCCACGCCGCTGACGTCGTAGCGTTACGACGCCAAAGTGATACCTGATGATCGCGAAGGGAATGCTGAAGCCAGCGTGGCAAATCCAATGCCATCGACAAGGTTCGCCCGTTTAGCACGCCGGCTAAACCATCACTTCAACTACAGTTGCAGGTGGGCTGCACCTCGTTCGCTGAATAGCCAATCGTATTTTTCAAAACGCAAAAACCTGACTCAAAACCACTGAAACTACAGGTGTCTGCTCACCCAAACGCTAATTTCTACATCAGCGGGGAGGGTTTACTGCCGAGATGCGTGGGGGTGCGGGTTGGGATTGGGATGCCAGTTCATGCAGCCGAGTGACTGCGGTTTCAATATCCGGTGTGTACCGAAACCCGGTCTTGTACATGCGTTCATCATTATCTATGAGTAGTTTTTCATAATGGAAATAGACATGTTTGCGGTCTTCGGGTTGGATGCGATTGAGCATTTCCGGAGGATAGCTGTTAAGCACTGGGAGCGGCCGTCGGTTCGGGTTCCAGTAGTACCACGCGTCTTCAATGCTCAAGATCACGTCTGTAGGTGTAATTGACCAGCAATCTTGCACCTCATCTGCCACCCCGCCATTGACCACTACAACCCGTCGATCGGTAATGACATAGAGAGTATTCTGCACTTTTGTCTGGAGGGTTTTGCGCGCCCAGCGCGGGGCCGTTAGTCCTAGGTAGGCGATCACGGTGATTGGTCCCCAAAGCACGATGTAGCCAAGTGCGAACTTGACGATTCCAAACAGCACGGTGAAAGCAGACCCAACCGGACTCGCCCAGGAGAAGGAACTGAAGCAACTGGTTATCCCTCCCACTATGATCCCTGCGCTTATGAGCGCCAGGCACAAGCCCAAGAGGAAGAAGGCCCAGGCGCGATCGCGAAATATAAAGGGCGGCTCCGGTTGGGCCATCCAGGTAATCTGCTCTCCTGGCTCCAGCGTCTGGTAAACCATGTCCAGAACCGCCTTGGGAATATTTTGGTCGCGGCAATCAGCGGTGGTTTCTTGTGGCGAGTTCACTTTTGAACGGTGTCATGCTTGGTTTGGTTTTCTTCCAGATCAAATGCGCAGTCAGCCCCAGGCAATGGATTTTCTTGTTAGCATGGCTGGGACGCTACACCTGCGCGGAGTAGGAATCAAGGGCCAGGAGACTGGAGTTGGGCAGACGTCAGCATACCAGGCCATGATCAGAATGCGTTGGCCGGAATTTGGTGTTTTTCGCGTCGTTGATTGGCTTGATGCCTTTGTTCCCTCCAGCAAATGCCAATCATGTCCAGCTGCCAAAAGCATGGCAATAAACACTGCTTGAACTGGCGGGATGGTTATCCTGTGGCTGCTTTCCGGCAAATCATTCGACAACCCGGTAAATGTTGCCCTGCTAATGCGGATGGTGCTCGCTATTCTGGCATCCATTCATGGTGCAAGATTACCAGGAGCGAGATTTGCTCCCCAGGACTGGCTTTGCCCTCTATCCCCTCGCACCACACACGAACCAATGTCCGCCCATGAGTATTTCCGTCGGTCCGGAGGTGCGATGGGTATCGCAATGGCAACTGGATGTGCGGCAATTGGATGAAGAGATTCTGGCCGTGCGGCGCAGATTGAATGTCTTGCGGCAGGGCCAGTTAATGCCTTCAGACAACGACACGGACTTGGGCATTCTCGGTTTTGGTCTGTTTATGGTGCGCGATTCCGACAAAAACACCTTTTACGCAACCCGCTGCGGCGCATTCCATTTTGACATCAATGGGCATCTGGTGACCACCAACGGATTTCGCGTTCAAGGATTCGCAAATTCCGGCAGTGTTATTCCAAGCGATATTCAGATCAAAACCAATGGATCGCTCAGCGCCCAGATCATCATCACTCGGGTAAGCTGGGAAGGAGAGATAACGGTCGAGCTTTCGGATGAACCTGTGGCTACTCCTTCAGTACCTCCTTTGTTGCCACCTTTGTTAACTGAAAAATACTGATCGAGATGGACACGTTTTACTGAAAAATCGGATCAAATGGCACTTTCTGGCACCTTTTGGCACCCGGTTTTGCGGCGGCGCATGGAAAAGGGAAGGGTAGGCTGAAGCCGGATATGGGAGATGGAAGATGGGGACGCCTCGGCAGTCCCTCAGAGCGGAACCCACCGGGTTTTGGTTTTCCAGCCTGTTGGGGAAAACAGTCTCCAGGATCTTTGGCGCAGTACGCAGCACCACCAGGAACTATGTCAAAGAACGGCCGGGTGGTTCGGATAAAAGTTTACTAAAACTTTACTATTTCCTTACCGGTTCAGGGTTTTTCTGAACCCGTCCC
>CAIYYI010000075.1 GCA_903930345.1 uncultured Verrucomicrobiota bacterium | reverse complement strand
CCGACCGCTGCGGGTAATGGCCCGTGCGGCTCGCACCTCCCGTCGTCGCGCCTCGCCATCCCGCCTTTTCTGCGAAAACAGCGCCCCTCGGAATTTTCAGACAGGCTCTAAGCGAAAAGACTCCTAAAGCTGCTGGAGGGTTTAGCCGATGATAAATGGAATTGCTGAATAATCTATGAATACGAGACTGTTTCTAATCCTGTCGTTCCTTTTGTCATTGGGAGTCAATGGCCTTGCGCAGGAAGAATTTGCGACGAACGTCATGGCCACGGTTGCCAGCCGAAATCCAAACAGTCTGATTATGGCATCTATGGTTTCGATCACGACCAATGATATCACCGTGCGGACTTCTGATGGAAACAAGACCTTGATGAGGAGCAACGTGATCAGCCTGTCGTTGAAAACGAATATCGTCAGGGTTGGTGCCAATATCGCTTCAGCCAATCAGGCCGGACCCAAAGCCGCTCCGGGCATACAACCTGGATTGAGCGCCAACAGCGTGCCGTCTGTGGGATTACCCGGCATGAACACGCCCGATGGAACCGCTGCCATTCAAAAGGCTTACAACTCCATGTTAAGCCTCGGAAACCAGGTTGGCATGACCGGCGAGCAGTCCCAAAAACTGACCAAGTACTTTGATACAACGACGAAGGGTCTGGCCGATGGCAGCGTTTCTTTGAAGGATCTCCGGGACCAAGCAGCCGCACGACTGAAACAGCTCAAAGAGTATAGCAAGGAAATGAACGAAGATCCCAACAGTGATTTATGGAGATCGCAACAAGCAACGCTTCAAGATTTCGTGGACCGCTATGACCGGGGCGAACGAATGACCGAAGAGAAAAAATAGTTCAAGCACCAGGGGGCATCAGGAGATGACCAGGGTGACAGAACACTGGCTGGACAGCCGAATAGCATGGTTCTGCATAAAGTATTCAAGCGCATCCCGCTTAGCTCGCAATGGAGTTCCGGCCAGCTCAAAGTCCCTACTTCACCGTCTCCCGACTGGCACCACTACAGTGCGCCCTGCGGTATTCGCGTGGCGAGCAGCCGCAGACGGTTTTGAAAGCTTCATTGAAGCGGCTTAGGCTTTGAAAACCGGCCTCCAAAGCCACGTCCACAACGGGATGGTCGGTGGTGACCAGTAATCTCTGGGCGTGCGTAATCCGGTGCTGCGTGATGAAAGTCGTCATCGTGGTGCCGAACACCCGCCGGAAAAGACTCATGGCGTAATTCGGATGCAGGTGGTTGGCTTGGGCGATCATCTGGGAGGTCAGCGGCTCCTGGTAATTGCGCGCAACATAACAGGCGAGCTGATCGGCCCGCGAGAGCGCGGGGGCGAGATACTTGGCGGAGGAGGAGTTTGACAGGTTTCGGGCCAGCCGCAGCAGGCGGGCTTGCACCTCCAGCCGCACTGCGCGCTCGCGGGTCGGATCACGCTGCTGGAGCTCCTGCATCCATTGCTGGAATTTTAATCCGTCGCAGGGGTCGCTGGCGGAATCAATCACCAGTTCGCCCTGCAGCACACGGTTGACGAAGTCCAATGGAAGCCCCGCGCCCAGGAACTCGCTCAGCGGCAGCGTGACGACGAAGTACGGTTCCCCGCCCTTCGAGGTTACGATCTGGTGGGGAATTGCCGCCCAAAACACAGCAAGTCTTCCGGCTTCAATTTCAACGCGCTGTCCGCCGAACAGGTAGGTCAATGAGCCCGCTTTGAGCAGATTGAATTCAATCTCGTTGTGCTTGTCCGGCCGTGGCATGTGCGCCGGTTTCCACAATTCACAAGTGAACCCGTACGGGGAAAACTCAGGCCGTGTGCTGTCGAATCGCTTCATGCACCTTATTTTACCGTGAGTATCCTTCAAATTAAAGGGAGAATCACGGTAGACTTACTTGTAACGTAAGGTGTCTCGTGTGAACCAACAGAAACCCTAACTCGACATGATCCGGCACCTTTTCATCACCCTCTTCCTTCTCTCCGCATCACTCAACGCCGCAACGCCAACCGCAAGCTTAACCACAAAGCCCGACAGTTGGTTCCGCAGCGACGAAGGGCGGAAAACCGTCGAATGCATTCTCTCCTGGCAATCTGAGCTGGGGGACTGGCCGAAGAACACGGACACGAGCAAGAAGGAGTTTGCTGGTGACCGCTCAAAGCTCAAGGGAACTTTCGACAATGGCGCCACCACCGGCGAGTTGCGCATCCTGGCCCGCGCTTTCCGGGCAACAAACGACGCTCGCTACAAGCAGGCGTTTCTCACCGGCTTTGACCACATCCTTAAAGCCCAGTATCCGAATGGCGGATGGCCGCAATATTTCCCTCTCAGCAAGCAATACCACCGGCATATCACCTTTAATGACGGCACCATGATCCGCCTCATGGAGTTTCTTCGCGAGACCGCCACCGCCGGGGACTTCGCCTTCCTCGACAAGGATCGCCGCGCCGCAGCGCTGAAAGCGGTGGATCGCGGCATTGACTGCATCGTCAAGTGCCAGGTCATCGTCAACGGGTCTCCCACAGTCTGGTGCGCCCAGCACGATGAAATCACCCTCGCTCCAGCGAACGCCCGCAGCTACGAACTCGCATCCCTCAGTGGCGCCGAAAGCGCCGGCATCTTGATCTACCTCATGAGTCTCGACCAACCGACTCCCGAGATCGTTCGCTCAGTGAAAGGTGGCGTGGCGTGGTTCGAATCG
This sequence comes from uncultured Verrucomicrobiota bacterium, assembly GCA_903930345.1. Taxonomy (GTDB): domain Bacteria; phylum Verrucomicrobiota; class Verrucomicrobiia; order Limisphaerales; family CAIYYI01; genus CAIYYI01. Next base: position 6,502 of record CAIYYI010000075.1, on the reverse strand, counting down.
TCAAAGATCGAAGGGTTTCGCTACAAGAGAAGCAGCAGCGAACCCAACCTCACCAAGGATCCCTCCGCTCCCCCGCTTTGGGCAAGGTTCTACGAACTTAAATCAAACCGCCCGTTCTTCTGCGATCGGGACGGAGTGGTCAAACACGATGTGGAAGCAATCGGTAGCGAACGCCGGAAGGGCTATTCCTGGTACAGCAACGCGGGAGAGAAAGTCGCCAAGGCTTATGCCAAGTGGCCGCATCGCTGATCCAGCATCCGCCCATGGCATTAAAACCGAAATCGACGCGATTTGTGAGACCAACAACCATTCAAAGCCTATTACGGCTTGTGCTCGCCATCGGGACATCAGTCTATGCCCTGATCGGATCGGGCGCGCTGGCGGATAATGGTGCGCTCGCGGGAAATCGGCATCGCTTGGTCGTATCCTCCGACATCGGGGGCACGGATCCGGATGATGACCAGTCCATGGTCCATCTGCTCGCGTATGCGGACAGTTTCGATCTCGAGGGCCTGGTTTCCTCTCCCTACGGTCCGGGACGCAAGGAGCATATCCTGAAAGTCGTTGCTGCCTACGAACGGGATTACTCGAATCTCAAATCCCATTCCGGCAGGTATCCCACGCCGGATGCGTTGCGCGCCATCACCAAGCAAGGCGCGCTCGACGCGCCGGATCAGTCCGGGGTCGGCAAGCCAACCGAAGGTTCCAAATGGATGATTAACTGCGCCCGGCGAAATGATCCGCGGCCACTTCATGTTTTGGTCTGGGGTGGCATTGAGGATCTTGCCCAGGCGTTGCACGACGCGCCGGATATCTGGCCGAAGCTGCGGGTCTATTTCATTGGCGGTCCGAACAAGAAATGGAGCGTGGATGCCTACAATTACGTCGAACAGAACCATCCGAAGCTGTGGCTGATCGAAGCCAACGCGACGTATCGCGGTTGGTTTATCGGCGGAAACCAGAAGGGCGAATGGGGCAACAAGGAATTCGTGACCATACACATCGCCGGTCACGGCGCGCTTGGGGATCACTTTGTGCAAGCCAAGGCCGACGTCAAGATGGGCGACACGCCATCGGTCGCTCGTTTGCTGCGGGGCGTTTCCGAAGACCCGTCCCAACCGGGCTGGGGTGGCAAATACGTCCGCATCTGGGATGGACGCAAAACCATCTTCGGTCGTCTGACCACCGAGGCGGACACGGCGGAAGTATTCGGAGTGACCGAATTCGCGCTCCTCAAGCCCGCAGGTTTCACTGCCCAGAACACCGCCACCATGATTTTCGATCGCGGTGTGCCGGCCGCTGCGGGAGTGAACGAAGGCGCAGTGCTGCGCTTCCGCTTTTCACCGCGCGACGCGAAGGTGTGGTCGTATAGGATCCAGAGCGATTTCGCCGACCTCGACGGCCAGTCGGGCAAATTCACCGCCGCTCCGCCGCCCGTCGAGCGCACGAGCAAGCCATCCGCGGTGCATCCCAACTGGTGGATTGACGATCCCGCGCCCGGCGCCGCCGAAGGCGTTCATCCCGGCGCAAAAAGCGTCAGCCAGTGGCGCGAGGACTTCCTCCGCGACTTCGCTGAGCGCATGGATCGCTGCCCATCGCCTGCACCCAAAAACTCCAAGTCAAATCCATGAAAGGCCTCCACTCACTGACTCGTCCCGCCCGACTCCTCGCCTGTGCCGTCACCTTCCTGGTGGTTGATGTGACGACCGCCGCGACCACCGCCTCGGCCGGGGTGGCACCCAAGCCACGCCTCATCGCCACCACCGACGGGGAAATCGACGACCACAGCAGCATGATTCGTTTCCTGCTCTACACCTGCGATTTTGACGTAGCGGGCATCGTGGAGGTCAACTCCAAGTTTCAGAAGAACGGCCACAGCAAAGAGCCTTGGCTGGAAAACCAGTTGGCTGCGTATGAGCAGGTATTGCCCAACTTGCGCAAGCACAACCCGGATTATCCGAGCGCCGAACATCTGCGCAACGTCTGCCGCGTGGGCAACGAGAACATCAAAGACCTTTGGGTTGCACCGCCGGACATGGGGACGAAGAATACGGCGGGCGAAAAGTTGATCATCGACACCTTACTCGACAACGATCCGCGGCCCGTTCACGTCCTTTCGTGGGGCGGCGCGAACACCACGGCGTCCGCGTTATGGAAATTGAAGACCCAGTATCCCAAGGAGAAGTTTGATTACGCCGTATCGCGCATCCGCATTTACTGCATCTGGTATCAGGACGGCGGCGGCGGCTGGATTCAGACGAACATTCCCGGCGCTTTCATCAACGAAGCCTATCGCTGGGACAATGTTTGGGATTACGAGAGCTACGACGATGCCCGCAAAAAGGACAAACGCAGTTCCAATCCACCGTTTATTCAGGAATACATGAAGCCCGCATGGTTGGACGCGAACGTCAAGATCGGCCATGGCCCGCTCGGAGCGATGACTCCCCAGAGTTACATCAGTGAAGGCGACACGCCGTCGTTCCTGCACCTCGTCAACAACGGCCTGGAGGCGCACCTCGACTATACGCTCGGTGGCTGGGGCGGACGTTCAGCCTATGATGATCCGGCTTTCCCCAACCATGTTACTGACAAGAACCTTGCCGACGACGGCGACCGCAACAAGATGTATTGGCGCTGGGTATTGGCGGCGCAAAACGATTTCGCGGCGCGCATGGACTGGTGTGTGAAAGACTTCAAGGACGCAAATCACGCGCCGGTTGTGAAAGTGAAAGGCACTCTCAAACGCGACGTGAAAGCCGGCGAAACAGTGAAGCTTGCGGCGGCGGCCACCGACCCTGACAGTGACAAGCTGACAGGCAGATGGTGGCAATACGCCGACGCCGATTCCGCAAAGGCGCCTGTGCCCGTTGCCAACAGCAACTCGCTGGACCAAGCCAGCTTCATTGTTCCGGACGAACCGGGTAAGCAGGTGCATCTCATTCTTGAAGTCACCGACGACGGCACACCGCCATTGGCCGGGTACCTCCGCGTCATCTGTAACATCAAATAGCGGTGAGCAATGCCCCCGAATCCGCAAATAACCGACAACCGCAGAAAGGAATGAACATGCCTCCCAACCTTCTGAAGTGGACGTTCGTCGTCGCGCTGTGCCTGGGACTACCCGCCGCATCCCTGTCTGAGCCGCTCAAGCCGCGCATCGTGGTGCTGACGGACATCTCGCCCATCCAGGTCGAGCCGGATGATTTTGAATCCATGATCCGGCTATTGGCCCACGCCGACCTGTTTGAAATCGAGGGCTTGGTCGCCACCACCGGCTGGAGCAATGGCGGCGGCAATGAGCGCCCGGACCTCATTCGCCAGATTATTGACGCCTACGAAAAGGACCTGCTAAACCTCAGGAAGCGCTCCCGGCAGGACCGCCATCTCGCGGACGAGTCGCGCCAGCAGATCGGTTATTGGCCTAGCCCCGGCTACTTGCGCTCCCGCACCGTTTTGGGCAGCCGGAAAATGGGATACAAATGTATCGGTGAAACCAACGATTCTCCCGGCAGCGACCTGATCATCAAACTGGCCGACGACAAAGATGAGCGTCCGATCTGGGTGCAGGCATGGGGCGGCGGTAACACGCTGGCCCAGGCCATCTGGCGCGTTCAAAAAGAACGCACCCCAAAGCATCTCCAGGCATTCCTGAAAAAATCCGGTTCTACTCCATCACGGACCAGGACCGTCGGCAGCGCGGGGGCGCGGCCGAGGAAAGCGCTCACTACTGGATGCGCAAGGAGTTTTACGAGGACCTCGTTTTCCTCTGGGATGAATCCGCATGGACTTTTCAGAACAACACCGGCAAGCGGAACTGGAACGAATACGCAACTCACATTCAAGACCACGGCCACCTTGGCGGCATCTATCCGAAATACAAGTATGGAGTGGAAGGCGACACCCCCTCGTTCCTGTATGTGTTGCCGAACGGGCTCGCCGAACCGGAGAATCCGGGTGCGGGCGGTTGGGGCGGGTATTTTATCCGGGGAACCAGTGCGGACAAGACGACCCAAGCGTATGTCAACCAGCCGGGAACCCCGGCACACGCCATCTCCCGAAAGTATGAAACTCGCTTTTACCAGTCGATCTTCAACGATTTTGCCGCCCGGATGGACTGGGCGAAAGACGGGCTCGGCAACCGAAATCCGGTCGTGATCATCAACGGCGACAGCAGCCTGACTCCCATCGCACTTGCCCCGGGACCAGGCGACTCCGTCGCGCTGGATGCCTCGGCCTCCCGCGATCCCGACGGCGACCGCCTTAAGTTCTCCTGGTGGGTGCTCCCCGAGGCGAGCACCTGCACCACCGAGGTTGCGATCTCCGGCGGTGACACCAGCCGCGCAACCATCGCAGTGCCCTCCGACGCGACGGGGAAAAGCATTCATGTCATCTGCGAGGTCACAGATGACGGAACCCACAACCTGGCCAGTTATCGCCGGATTATCCTGAAGCCAACCGGCCCGGCCAAAGAGCCCCAGCCGCAGAAAACCACGGCCAGCGCCAGACCGCGAGTAGTCGTCCTATCGGATTTTCCGCCGCTGGACGTCATTCCCGGCGGCTTGGGCCAGGGTCCGGCCGAGAAGCGGAGCGATCCGGACGATGTGCAATCCATGGTCCGTTTTCTGCTTTACGCCAATGAGTTTGATGTCGAGGGATTGGTGGCCTCTTCCGGCAGCTTTGCCAACGTCGCAAACAAAACAAACATTCTGGATATTCTGGATCTCTACGACCAGGTAGATGAGAACTTGAGGAAGCATGACCCTCGGTATCCGACCGCGGACAAATTACGCGCCGTTACCTACCAGGGCCTAACTGGCACCTGGGGCAAGTCGGTCAGCAACAATATCGGCACCGGCAAAGACAGCGAGGCTTCCGCAGCGATCATCAAAATCGTGGATAAGCCCGATCTCCGGCCGGTATGGTTTTGTGTCTGGGGTGATTGCGCCAATATCGCCCAGGCAATCTGGAAGGTGCAGAACACGCGCAGCCCTGGTGAACTGCGGATCTTTCTGAGCAAGATCCGCATCCATCAAATCGCGCGTCAGGATGAGACCATTGACTGGCTGCTCAAGAGTTTTCCTGACTTGTTCATCATTTACTCGAAAACAACGTACCAGGGCATGTTCGGCGGCGCTGATCTGGTCTCCAACCTCGCCTGGGTTGAAACGAACATTCGCCGAAACCATGGACCGCTAGGCGCGGTGTACCCGCCGGCAGGCATGGGCAGCCCGGGTGTGTGTGAGGGTGATTCGCCGTCTTTCTTGCATCTGGTGAGCGCGGTGCGCGGCATGAACAACCCCGAGGATCCCACCCAGCCAAGCTGGGGCGGACAATTCAAGCGCGATGGCTCAACCCGTCATTATGTGGATGGACCCGGCCGGTCGAGCGTTTCCAAGTGGCGCGCCGAAGTCCAAGCGGATTTCGCACAGCGCGCGGACTGGATGCAAGACCATCCACGCTGAGCGCCACCCACCCCGCCCCTCAAATGCGCCTCCGCTGACGCAACAACATTCATGCCGCGCCAGCGGAGAGTGCGCCCAAGAGCGACCCGGCCAAGGTGGCTCTGGCCGCCCGGGTCCGTGAGGAAACGAATCTGACGATATCCAGGCTCGCCAGGCGGTTGCACTTGGGGAGCTGGAGGTGCTTCGTTTCCAAACTCCATCGCTGGAGGAAAGCCGATGGGAAAGGCACCATTGAAGCCAGACTCGTGTTTGACCTCTAAAAGGCCGGCGTCGTGCCGTTTAGCGCCTGGAACCAGATGATGATTGTGGAGCCTGCCGGCACCTTCCCCACAACCAGACGCTGGGCGCGGCCTGCTTTGAACTGGATACTGCCGTGCGTTTCGCCATCGGCATCCAGGATTTCCGCGTTCAGCTCCGCACCTTTGCGCCACTCGTCCGTGACATCCAAGGTGAGCACCACATCGGCTGCCTGAGCCAGCGTTCCGACGTTCTGTTCAAGTAAACCAAGCTGAGACACGTTGGACGCCGGCTGCTTTCCCTCCGCGCCCGTGTGGACCGAGTAGAACGGCGTCATCGATGATGCCTTCCAGCCGGCGGGAACCCCCTGTTACCACCCATGCTCGCCAAATGGCTTGAGTCCGCTCAGATCGCTGAAGTCGCCATTCACGACGCCAAGGTCAGCGGCGTGCAGCGCGGCCAGCGGCGCGAGTAGCAGGGCGGTGAGGAGGGTGAGGGTGTGTTTCATGGCGTTCTTCGGAGTCCTATTTGGCGCCACTGCGTAACGAGTCAAGGTCCACCAGGAACTCGGAGCCGGAGAGGCTGTAGATGTAGTCCACCTCGAACCCGTCGCCGAGATAAAGGCGCGGGGTGGGATTCACGATTGGGTTCGGGAACGTCTTCGACGGCTGATCGTCCACGACGACGGAAAAGTCCGCGCCGCGTACGGTGACGCGCAGCGAGTGCCACTGTTGCAGCGGGAAATCGCAGACGGGTTCCCATTGGTTGCGCGTGTAGGCGTAGAGCTTGCCGGGGCGGTT
>CAIYYI010000074.1 GCA_903930345.1 uncultured Verrucomicrobiota bacterium | reverse complement strand
CCTCTTTCTGGACCGATCTTTTGAACTCCTGATCGGACTGATCGCTATCCTCAAGACTGGCGGCACCTACGTGCCAATTGACCCCACCGTTCCCGCCGAGCGGCTTGCGTTCGTTCTTGCCGACACCGGAGCAAAATTGCTGCTGACCGAGGAAAAACTACGAGATAAAGTGCCACCGCAGAAGGTCGATATCCTTTTCATTGAGCACGTGGTTCAGCCACCACCCACCCAACAGAGCGAAAATCCGGTCGGCAACGTCACTGTTGGAGACATAGCCTACATTATCTACACCAGTGGTTCCACAGGGCAGCCCAAAGGATGCAGCGTTACCCATCAGAATGTGGCCCGACTGTTCCACTCGACCCAGCCGTGGTTCAGGTTCAACGAGGAGGATGTCTGGACCCTGTTTCACAGTTCTGCATTCGATTTTTCCGTCTGGGAGATTTGGGGAGCGTTGCTCCACGGTGGCCGACTGGTTGTCGTCCCTTACCTCACTTCCCGCTCTCCAGACGCGTTCTACACTCTTTTGGCGCAAGCAGGGGTTACTGTGCTGAACCAGACCCCGGCAGCCTTTCGTCAGCTCACCACGACCGAGTCGTCAGCCACCAAGCGGCTGCAGCTAAGCCTGCGTTACGTTATCTTTGGAGGCGAAGCTCTGGATATGCGCCAGCTCGAACCCTGGTTCGCCCTGCACGGCGACCAGCAGCCGCGTTTGGTGAATATGTACGGCATCACGGAGACAACCGTCCATGTCACTTATCGTCCGCTTTGCACACAGGACCTCGGCCTGGGCTCGATGATCGGCAGGCGTATCCCCGATCTGCGCCTCTATGTGCTGGATCCCTGTATGCAACCGTGTCCCATTGGGGTGCCGGGGGAGCTTTACGTCGGTGGGGCCGGGGTTTGTGCAGGCTATTTGAATCGTCCGGAGTTGACTTGTGAACGTTTTCAACCCTCTCCATTTGTTCCGGATGACCGCCTCTATCGCACCGGCGACATGGTCAGGTACCTGCCAAACCGAGACCTGGAGTACCTTGGTCGCCAAGATAGCCAGGTCAAGGTGCGTGGTCACCGGATTGAACTGGGGGAGGTCGAATCCGTATTGCGCACCCTGCCCGGAGTGACTGATGCTGCGGTGGCGGTACAGGCTGAAACCCCGGGCGTAAAACGCCTGGTGGGATATGTGGTGGCGGCTGAGGGGCATGCCTTGCAGGCAGATGATTTGCGGCAATGGCTGGCCCACCGCCTGCCAGACTACATGATTCCAACCTGTTTTTTGGTCATCAAGAGTCTTCCCCTCAATGCCAACGGTAAAGTGGACCGCCGGGCGCTGACCAAAATGGAGGGCCTCAAACTGACGACCAGCACTCTTCACGTCCCCCCGCGCAACCTCCTCGAGGAACAGCTTTTGACAATTTGGAAGGAGGTTTTGGGGTTGTCTCAAATTGGCATTCACGACGACTTTTTCGATCTGGGCGGGCATTCGCTGCTGACTGTTCGTCTGGCCGCAGAAGTG
>CAIYYI010000073.1 GCA_903930345.1 uncultured Verrucomicrobiota bacterium | reverse complement strand
CGCCCGGGGAAAGCGGGTTAGAAATCGTGATCCAATCAATTAGCGCCTGGGAATGGCGATTCCCCAAGTCGGAGATGGGCGCCGGGCTTTGAACGAGCGTCATTTTGGGGTTAAAGTTAAGAACGTTTAACAATAATAATAAGTTTATATTATCGCAATTGGGTGGGTGATGTTTGGTGCGGTTATGATAATAATTAAATATACTAATGATATTGGCCGGGCAGGGCGGTGATCCCGGGCCGCCCGGGCCAGGGCTTGATCCCCGCCTGGACAGTCACTTTTTGCCTTTTATCGCAATTAACGGTTAGCATTAGCCAATAAACGGGGATTTTTTGGATTAGACAATAAACTTCACCCATTAGATGCTTTGATGCATGCGGGACGGGTGGGGGTATCTCTGCAAATGTGCTAATTTTGATGCCCGATCCGGACTGGTTCGGCAGCTAATCAGTTTGATGAACTTTAATATGAGGAACGGTTATAGGGTATCGCCAGAAAGCTGAATGCTGCGGAAGGCGGAAACACCAGGGTGTTTTCGGCATTCCGGCAGGCGGCGGCGGCATCCATGGCCAAAAAGCGATAAAACCATGAAAATAAACCATTCGAACAAATGCGGGCGCCTGGTCGGTTCGGCTCTGGCGGCACTGGTGTTGCTGGCCGGTTCAGCCGTCCAGGCTCAAAAGGCGCAGATCATCAACCGGCCTTTGACTCCTGATGACGTGGTGAATTACAAGTTTCCCGCCGACATTCAATTGTCGGGCGGCTTGCTCAACGTCGGCGTGGGATCGGCCGTCTATCTCGAAGCGCTGGTGGTCAAAGGCACCCCGGTGGCGGGGATAAATTGGGCGATCACGGTCCGGCCTTCAGGATCCACCATCGATCTGGGTTCCAGCCCATTAGGTTCCAATGTCCCCTCCTTTGAGCCGAGGGACCGCCTGGATTACGATATTGCCGGCCGCCAGCTCCTGGTTCCGGACAAGAAAGGATCCTATACCATCACGGCCTCGGTGAACACCAATGGCACCTCCGATCTGGTGTTGAGTTGTGTGGTGATTGCCGCCACTTATGCCGGAGTGGGTGTGGTGGACGGCAACAATATTGCTGTGAATCGCCAATGCGGCAACTGCCACGACGGCGGGATCACCCCGGACAAGGTGACGCCGTGGGCCAAAACGGGCCATGGCCACTTTTTCACGCAGGCCATCGACGGCCAGATGAGCAGCCATTACAGCTCGAATTGCATTTCCTGCCACACGCTGGGCTATGACACATCGCTGACGGCCACCAATGGCGGGTTCGATGATATCGCCAAGCAGCTGGGCTGGACCTTCCCAACCGTCCTGACGAATGGCAACTGGTGGAACTTGCCGGTGGCGATCAAGCAGGTTTCCAATATCCAATGCGAAAACTGCCATGGCCCGGGCAGCGAACACGGTGGCCGGACCTCCAACATTTCCGTGAGCTTCAGCGCTGGTGTTTGCGCTTCCTGCCATTCGGAAGAACCTTACCATTTCAAGCCCGAGGAATGGCTCAATTCCAAGCACGCGATCGCGGTGCGGGAGGAGGAGCCCAGTTGCGCGGGCTGCCATAGCGGCATCGGCTTCATCGACCGGATGGATGGCGCGACCACAATACGGACCAACTATGCCGCGGTCACCTGCGTCACCTGCCACGATCCGCATTCCGCCGAAGCGTCGCACCAGCTGCGGGGCCTTGGCAAAGTCACCTTGAAGGACACCAGCAAGCCGGGTGGCCCCACGGTGGTCACCACCGCGGGCAAAGGCGCGATCTGTATGCAGTGCCATATGTCGCGCCGCGATGCCGCCACCTATGTGAACACCGCCACCGCCAACAACCGTTTTGGCCCGCATCATGGCCCACAGGCTGACATGTTGATGGGCGTGAATGCCATCACCTACGGGAAGACCATCCCCAGCTCCGCCCACACGACCCTGATCGGCGATGCCTGCGTGACCTGCCACATGCAGTCAGTGGATCACACCAATTCGGTCTATTCGCACGCCGGCGGCCATACCTTCTGGATTTCCGCCGCCAACGGAACCAATGCACCCACCGAACTGGTGGGGGTTTGCCAGACCTGCCATGGCCCGGGCCTGACCACTTTCAACCTGGCGCGGGTTGATTACGACGGCAATGGTGTGGTTGAAGGCCTGCAAACCGAGGTCAAAGGGCTGATGAATCAGCTTTCGCAATTGCTGCCGCCAGTTGGTGTGCCCAAGCTG
>CAIYYI010000072.1 GCA_903930345.1 uncultured Verrucomicrobiota bacterium | reverse complement strand
CTGGGGGAATTGTTCACCGCCTGCAACCAGGCCCGCTATGGGGGCGGGCTTTCCCGGCAGGACCGGGCTCAAATCGCAACCAAACTCACCACGACGCTGGCCGCATTGGAGGAGGCTGCCCAATGAAAATGCGCCTGGGCACATTTTGCTGGAGTGCGTTACTGCTCCTCGGGCTGAGCCGGTGGCTGGGGGCCGCCACTCCGGCCGCCACCGCCTTTGATGCCGCCAACCGGCTTTATGAGCAGGGCAAATACGCGGAGGCCGCCACGGCCTATGAAGCCATCACCGCCCAGGCGGGAGTCTCCGCCGGACTGCTGTTCAATCAGGGCAACGCCTGGTTCAGAGCGGGGGAACAGGGGCGGGCCATCGCGGCCTACCGCCGGGCCGCGCGGTTGGCCCCGCGTGATCCGGATATCCTGGCCAACCTGCAATTTGCCCGTAAAACCGCCAGCGAGGGGACGGACCCCAGCCTGCGCCTGAGGCCTTCGTGGCATCACCGGCTTAGCCTGCGGGAGTGGGTGCTTGGCTTCTCGGTTTGCTGGTGGCTCAGTTTCCTGCTGCTGGGAATCGGCCGGGTTAAGCCGACCTGGCGCAAAGGGTTGCGCCCGGTTTTGCTGATCTTTGCCCTGGCCAGCCTGGGGACAGGTTTCGGTGTTGTGCGCACCCAGTGGGAGCAGGCCCATCATCGGTACGGGGTCATCATCGCCAAAAGCGGGGTGGCGCGGCAAGGACCCTTGGAGGAGGCCCGCAGCGCCTTCAGTTTGCGGGACGGACTGGAAGTGGAGATTCTTGACCAGAAGGAAGAATGGCGGCAAGTGCGGGACAGTCTGCAACGGACCGGTTGGCTGAAAAGCAGCCAATGCCTGCCGCTCGGCCCGTGAACGGAAATTTTGAAAACCACATAATCATATGATGTTCAGGTGTTTAAACAGTAAATAAACAGCCGTGGTTTCGAGTCCGATCAACGCGAAAAAGCTGACCGTCACCAGCCACCAATGCATCCAACTCAGTATCTTTTTCATGTCGGTGTAAAATTTACACATATTGCCGCCGATGTCAAGTTTCTGTCTGGATTTTTTCGTGCTTAAAAATGATGGTGCTGGTGCGGCACCATAGCCGGTTTTCAGCTTTTCTGTTTTGTTGTTTTTCTGTTTGACCATGCTTGATCTGTGTGGAAAAAGGCCTATACCAGAAGTATGCCAGACCACACTGCCGCCCAGCCGGGTTCCACCATGAACCGTCGCCAGTTTCTGCAAGGCGCGGGAGCCACCGCCACCGCCTTGAGCATCGTTCCCATCCACGTGCTCGGAGGGGCGGAGTCGGTTGCGCCCAGCGAAAAAATCACGGTGGCATTGATCGGGTGCGGCACGCAGGGATTGCGGGAGCTGGTTCACCTGCTGGCCCTGCCCGAGGTGCAAGTGGTCGCGGTCTGCGATCCCAACAAGGACAGCACGGATTATGTGGATTGGTCGAGGGATGGCCTGAGGCAGAGCATTGCCGCCGCCATCGGCAAGCCGAACTGGAGGGCGGGTGCCCCGGGGGTTCCCGGCGGACGGGAAGTGGCCAGGGAGATGGTGGAGCTTTTTTATGCCAGCAAGCGGGCCTCGGACAACTACAAGGGATGCAGGGTCTATTCGGACTTCCGCGAACTCCTCGACCGGGAAAAGGGCCTGGATGCGGTGAAAATCATGACCCCGGATCACCTGCATGCCACGGTGGCGATTGCCGCCATGAAGCAAGGCAAACACGTTTTGCTGCACAAACCGTTAGCCAACCGGGTGCAGGAAGCGCGGGCCGTGATCGAAACGGCCCGAAAAACCAAGGTTGCCACCCACTTCATTCCCGCCGACGGCGGGCAGCAGGTCGTGCTGTGCTCAAAATGGATCCAGGATGGATACATCGGCAACCTGCGCGAGGTGCATAACTGGTCGAACCGTCCCGTCTGGCCGCAATACGCAACCCTCCCGACCGGCACCCCGCCGGTGCCGAGGGATTTTGACTGGGATCTGTGGCTCGGGCCATCCGTTGATCGCCCCTATCACCCGAACTACACCCATGCGGTGTTTCGCGGCTGGTACGAGTTCGGCGGCGGGCCGGTGGCCGACATGGGGCATTACAGCCTATGGCGGGTTTTCTCGGAGCTGGGGCTCGAGGCCCCCATCCTGGTGGAATCAACCCCGAGCCATACCTGCACCATCCGGGACCAGGTCAGCGTGAAAATCCGCAACGACTTCTCCTTTCCATCCGCCTGCACGATCAGGTTTAAATTCGCCGCCAAAGGGAAGCGGCCCGCCCTGGACCTGTTCTGGTATGACGGCGGCATGAAGCCGCGCATTCCGGAGGAATTGGATCGCACCGGCGGCGAACTGGCGGCGGAGGGGATGATGTTTGTGGGGGACAAAGGAGTCATCCTGGCTGATTTTCGCGGTGAAAACCCGCGGGTTCTTTCCGGGGATAAGACAGCGGTTCCTCCGGGAAACGCGGGCGTGGGCAACAGCTCCTGGGTCAAGGCATTCAAAGGCGGGGAACCCACCAACGGCAACTTTTTGCTGGCCGGTCCGATATCGGAGGCCTTCAACCTGGGAGCCATTTCCTTGCGCCTGGGGGGCAAACGGCTGCTCTGGGATTCCGCCGGCGTGAGGATCACCAATCTGCCCGAGGCCAACCGGTATTTGTCCCGCGAATACCGGAAGGGCTGGGAACTCCAGCCCGCCTGAGCCCGGGATCATTTTTCGCTGAGGGAAATCAACGGCACGCTGAACGTGTGCCGCCAGATGGCCAGGCCTGATGCGAAGCGGATCAGTAGCTCATCCGGTCCAGCCTCACCTTGCCTCGGAAAATCCAGTAGATGCTCACAGTGTAGGCCAGCACGATGGGCACCCCGATGAGCGCGATGGTGAGCATGATCCCCAAGGTCTTGGTAGAGGAGGCGGCGTTGTGGAGGTTCAGGCTGTGGGCGGGCACCGGATTGCTCAGAACCAGGTTGGGATACATTTCCAGACCGAACAGCCCCATGAGCGCGACCATCGCAACGCAGGAGGAAATGAATGCGCGGGCGTCCCGGCCAAGATGGATTTCCCGGGGGATGTTCGCGATGGCGAGCATGTTGATGAGCGCGATGCTGAAAAGCCACGGCTCCGCCCGCATCCGCGCGGCCATGTGCGGCACATAGAGGAGGGTGGCCATGGTGGTGGTTGCGTAGCAAATGATGAAAAAAATGATGCAATTGTTGATCCAGCCGCGCAACCGGTCGTGCAGCTCCCCCTCCGTCTTCATCAGCGCATAAATGGCGCCGTGCATCATGAACAGCGCCACCGTGGTCACCCCGAGCAGGAGCGGATACGGCCCGAGCAGGCTCAGGAAGGTGCCGGCGAATTCGCCGCGGGCATCCAGCGGGATGCCCCAGGCGATGTTGCCCACGGCCACGCCGATCAGCAGGCTCGATCCAAGGCTGCCCACGCTGAAGCCGATGTCCCACATCTGCCGCCACCAGCGCATGGGCTGCTTGCTGCGGAACTCAATGGCGACGGCGCGGAAGATCAGCATCACCAGCAGCAGGACAAAGGCGAGGTAGAAGCCTGAGAAAACCGTGGCGTAAACATTCGGAAACGCGGCGAACAGCGCCCCGCCGCCGGTGACCAGCCAGACCTCGTTGCCGTCCCAGACCGGCCCGATGGCGTTGAGCATGATGCGACGCTCCTGGTCATTCTTGGTGAAGAGATGCAGGGCGCCAACGCCGAGGTCGAAGCCATCCAGCATCGCGTAGCCGGTGAAGAGGACGCCGATGAGGATGAACCAGACCGTGTTGAGATCGAGCGCGCCCCAGTTCATGGCCGGCTCCTTTCAGGCAGCCCGAGCTTGCCGGAGGGGGTCAGGTCCGCGTCATCCGGCCCGTGCTGGATTTTATCGTTGAGCAGGTACACAAAAACGGCGAAGAGCAGCGCGTAAACCGCGCTGAAGAGCAGGATGGAGGTCAGCACCATGTTGGCCTTGACCACGGCGGACAGGCCTTCCGACGTGCGGAGCAGGCCCTGCACAATCCAGGGCTGGCGGCCCACCTCGGCGGCGAACCAGCCGGCCTGGTTGCCGACCTGCGGCCCGAACACCGAGAGCACCAGCAGCCAGAGCAGCCAGCGCTTTTCAAAGAGTGACCCGCGCCAGAAATGGTAATACCCCAGCACCGCGATGAAAATCATCCCGGAGCCGATGCCGACCATGAGGTGGAAGAGCTGGAAGGTGAAGTTCACCGGGGGGCGGTCGGCGGGGTTGGGCGCGGCCTCGCGCAGGCCGGTGACAGGTTTCCGCCAGTCGTTGTGCGCCAGGAAACTCAGCAGGCCGGGGATTTTTGGGCCGATGGCCTTTTCATTCTTTTCGTCCACCCAGCCGAAGAGCATGAGTGGCGCGTTGGTCGAGGTTTCATAGAGCCCCTCGAAGGCGGCCAGCTTCACCGGTTGGTTCCTGGCCACGCCCGCCGCGCTGCTGTGGCCGCTGAGGAGCTGGAGCACCGAGGCGATCAACCCCACCAGCAGCCCGATCCGCAGGGAGGCCCGGGCGAACGCCTCATGCCGCCGTTTCAGCACGTACCACGCGCTCACGCTCACCACGAGGAAAGCCCCGGCCTGCCACGCGCCGCACAGCGTGTGGAACAGGCGGTCCATGGCGGATGGATTGAAGACCATCGCCCAGAAATCCGTGATCTCCGCGCGGGCCTTCAAGCCTTCCCCGACAATGTGGAAGCCGGCGGGCGTCTGCATCCAGGAGTTCGCCACAATGATCCACACCGCGCTGAAGTGGGCGCCCAGGCAGACCATGCAGGTGGCGAAGAAATGCATTTTCCGGCCCACCCGGTCCCAGCCGAACAGCAGCACGGCGAGGAATCCGGACTCCAGGAAGAAAGCGAAGATGCCCTCCGCCGCCAGGGCGCTGCCGAACACGTCCCCCACGTAGCGGGAGTAGGTGGCCCAGTTCGTGCCGAATTCAAACTCCAGCACGATGCCCGTGGCCACTCCGATGGCAAAGGTGAGCGCAAAGACCTTGGTCCAGAAACGCGCCATCTGATGGTAGATGGGCTGGCCGGTTTTGAGCCACAGCCCTTCAACGATCACCAGCACCACCCCCAGCCCGATGCTCAGCGGCGGGTAAATGTAATGGAACGCCGTGGTCAGCGCGAATTGGAACCGTGATAACGTCAGAACATCCATGCCTGGGAACATTTAGAGTTTTCGGAGACGGAAGAACCTGGTCCCCCCGACTACCGGCACGGTGACCACGCTACCGGCCGGTCCCGTGTTGATGACATTGGTATTGACAGTCCAAACCGCTCCGAAGTCAAGGTGATCTGCTTGCTCAAGCAGCACCTCCGCCGAGGCGCGTGGCCAGGAGAAGCTCAGCACCGCGCCGGAGCCGATGCCGTTCATGGTTGCCGGGGGGGCGATGACGATGGCTCCATGGTTCGTGGTCGAGGCAGTATTTGCCCCATCGCTGACACTGGAGACGACGCTCCATTGATAGGTGCCTGGCAGAGAATAGACATGGGACACTGAATTGCTCGAGCCCACCGGGGATCCATCGCCAAAAATCCAAGCGAAGGTTGCGGCCGCATTAATGTTGACAGGGATGGCAGCGACCGTGAATGGCACCGCCCAGCCAGCGGGATAATTCGTCGGCGCCAAGGCGGTCGCCGTCACGCCAAACGCGCTTTGCACCACGGCCACGGTACCGGTCCCCAGGTGCGAATCGCTGTAGCCATCAGAGGCCACAAAGTCAAAGGTGACCGTGCCCACAAAGCCCGCTTCAGCGTGATAGGTGGCGACGTTGTTACTGATCCCGACCGTGCCGCTGGCCGGCTGGTTGGCGATCCGATAAGTCAAGGGATTGACATCATTGCCGGGCAGGATCATCAGGACCCGTCCGCCGCTCGGTGCCATGGCGCTGACATTGCCGACCGTCGGCGGGGCATTCAAAGCCGTCCCATTGCTATAGGGACCATTGTGGCAATCGTAGCAACCAACCTGGTTTCGACGCTGATAAGTCTTGATGCCGTATTTGGTGGAGAAAGTCCGGTCTGCTTGCGCCCGGGAAAGCACGCTGCCGGTGTAATCCAACCCATGGCAACCCTGGCATGACGCGAGGCTCGCACCGCCCTCCATCACGTCGCCGTGCTGATTCACCCAGCCTTGGCCCAGCGGATGCAACCCATGCGGTCCGCCACTCACCGTGTTCGGCATGCTCGCATGGCAGGCGGTGCATTCGACACTCATGCCAACATGACCCTGCGATGCAAGGCTGCGCACATTGTCATTGCGGTGAAGGCCTGGGAATTCCGCATGGGTCGATCCATGACAGGCGGAGCACTGCAGGCCGCCATGTCCGGCGGAAAAGCGGTAAAGCGAGAGGCCCGCTGCCGGCGTGTTCGGCTGGGTGGCAAAAGTCTGATCCACCGCCACCCGGGGCAGGCCATTCGTCTCGAAGGCGGAGGTGAACCGGATCTGGCCGTTGTTGCTCGTGGCTGTGCCCGAATGGCAGCTCTGGCAGTTCGGCTCCATGAACCAGCCAACCCGCTTGCTTGAACCCACCTGGCTCAGATTACCGTGGCAGCTCTGGCATTGCATGGCCAGCGTGCCATCGGCCGCCACCGCCCCGCCCATCGCGCCCCGCAGGCAGCGGGTGGTGGAACCGGGATGGCAGCGGTAACACGCCGATCGGTTTGCCGAGCTATCCAGCGTGATGTTCAGCACGGGGTCCAGGACGGCGGCATGTTTGGAATGAACCGATGCTGTCAACGGCGGGATGTTGCTGTAACTGCCGGTTCCCAACGCCTCGGAGGCGTGACAGGCAGCACAGAGAACCGCCTTGGCCTCCACCGTCACCCGGCGGTAAAGCCCCTGGGGATTCATGCCACGGTCGGCCAGCGCCGCCGCATAGAGTCCCGAGTGCAGCGAAAATTGCCGTTCGTCATGCAGCTTGAGGATGTTCAGGCGATAATCCCGTTCCGGCAATTCGCTCCAGATCCAGCCGGCAGAGGGTTTCGCCGCCTGGTGAGTTCCGGAGGCATGGCAGATGCGGCAGTCCATCTCATCCGAGACCGGCAGCACAATGTCGTTGGTGGCGATGGGCTGGTTGGCCGCATTGCGGGCGATCAACCGCATGAGAGGATAGGGGTTCTTGCGCCCCGCATCATCGTAGGGCGAGAGCGGAATGCCTTCCGCCCGGAACCAGTTCACGGGCGTGAGCACCCCCGCTGCTGGCTGGTTCACGGACTCAAAGCGCATGCTCTGCGGCGTGTTGCCCAGGCCCGGCATGGCCCAGCCAGCCAGGCCCATCTCCGGCCCCGGAGTGGCCCCGTAAAGCACCCCTGCATTCGCGTAAAAATTGCCCTTGCCCATCGCGGTGGAATTGAACGAGCCCTCCGGATCGGCCACGGCCTGGTAAGTCACCGTGTAGCCATTGGTCACCAGCCTGCCGCCGACGATCAATTGAGCTTCGATGGTGTTGTAAGGTGGCAGGATGGAAAACACCGAATAATCGCTATCCATGCAGTGCATGCCCAGGTTGTTCCAGCCGAGCAGGGCGGCGGACGCGCCCATGAGTGTCGCTGGGAGGCTTACTGAAACAATAAGAAAAACTATTAAGAAAAAGTTCATACGAACAAGGATCCTTATCTATACTCACATGAAACACCCCCCGGTGCAAATTGATTTAATGAATAATGGCGTCCCAAGTACCAGGCCGGGCAAGCTGGAGATGTTGGTCCGGCTGTGGTGGGAGATGTTTCAGACGGTGCAGTGGATTGCGGCGTGGGTGCATTGGGGAACACCCAGAGGGGCGAGCTACAACCTTACCACCGGATGGAAAATCAGCCGGTGAGAGCGGTCGGTGCCCACACAACCGCGGCAGCACCAGAAGGGAACCATGCTTAAAAACGAACTAAACGATGGGCTGATCTTTTCGTCGGAAGCGCCGCGCCACGTAGCCGGCGATTCCGGCCGTCACAACCCCCATCATCGCCCATTGGCTGGGTTCCGGAACCGCTTGGGCGTTGTTCCCCACCAGACTGAAGGGCAGTCCCTGCAAAGCAGAATTTTGGCCATCGGTTATGTCGACCCAGGACGAACCGGAAAACCGCCGTGCGTTGCCAGTGGAGGGTTGCCCGACAATGGTGATCGGCGGCACCCACGGTCCCGAGGCTAGCGACCCCGAAGCCGCCCATTCCAGCCAATAAGACCCTGACGGCAGCGACAGGGACACATCGGCTGATAATTCCATGATGGGGCGTCCGCTATCGGTCAAGGTGGAGCTTGTAACGCGGTAAATGCCTGTGAAATCAGAGCTGGTCAGCAAGTTATCTGTGAGATTGCCCCACACCACTGCCGATCCGACGTCGCCTGGACGGCCATTCCAAATTTCCGCCGTCAGACCGGTGAACGGGGAAGTGGTAGTCGAACCCGTTTGATAGCCATAGAACTTGAGCTGAGTTATGTCCCAGTTTTGCCCAGCGGGGACCATGAAGTCATCCGCCACGCGCCACGGTGCCTGAGGGTTCATGCCGAAACCAAAAGTGCCCATCCCCGTGGCTAACGCGCTGGCGTCTGCTCCGCCGTAGCCCTGCCCCGGATGGGTGATCATCGGACCATTGTCATACAACAGATCAGCGGAGACGTAGTTGGCTATTCCCAAGTTCGCGACAACGGCGAGGATTATGGCGTTTGCTTTCATGGCGGAGTTCGTTCTCGGTTCAAATAGAATTACTCGGGCAGTATCGATCAAACAATCTTAGTAAATCAAGAGGTTTTAATCAGAGGTTTTAATCATTGTATCCGATGTATGTTGTGAACGTCACCAGCAAGGAGCATTTGCTACGCTGGCGCCCCCTCCAAGGCCATGAATCGTGGGGATCGCAGAGGCGACATCTATTTTGATGACGCGGATGGTGCCTGGGCAGTCCGGAATTTCGGGCACGGCTGATTGGGCGGCTGGGGTCGACGGCGGCGGAAGGGGCAGGGTGATTCAGAGGGTGACGCCTTCCTTCCAGATGGCGATTTCACGATACCCGTGTTCCTCGTTGCGGGTGCGCCGCTGTCCGGAGGCGGTGGCCAGCACCTGTTCCAGCAAGGCCTGGACCAGGGTGGCGGGATCAGTTTCGGCGGCCAGGAGTTGCCCGGCGTCAAAATCAAGCCAGCCCGGCTTGGATTGCCACAGTGCGGTGTGGGAGGAGATTTTCAGGGTGGGCACGGGGAAGCCGAGCGGGGTGCCGCGACCAGTCGTGAATAAAATCAGCGTGGCTCCGCTGGCGGTCAGGGCGGTGCCGGACACTCCATCATTGCCCGGGGCATTGACCAGGGACAGGCCGGGTTTTTCGACCGACTGTCCGTAGGCCAGCACGTCGGTAATGGTTGCCTGCCCCCCCTTTTGGATGGCGCCCAGCGATTTTTCCTCCAGGGTGGTCAGCCCTCCCGCTTTGTTGCCGGGGGAGGGGTTTTCGTGGATGGGCTGACCATGGCGCACAAAGTAGGCTTTGAAGGTTTTGACGAGGGCAACGATCTGTTCGAAAACCATGGCATCGGCCGCGCGGTTCATCAGGCATTGCTCCGCGCCGAACATCTCCGGCACCTCCGTGAGCAGCACGCGCCCCCGCCAGCCGGTGATTTGATCGCTGAGCTGGCCGAGCAGGGGATTGGCCGTGAGCCCGGAGAAGGCGTCCGAGCCGCCACATTTCATCCCCAGAACCAAGTCTGAGGCGGGGCAGGGAACGCGCCGATCCCCGGCCATCTGGGCGAGCAGTTCCTGGACGGCGGTGACGCCGTTGACGACTTCGTCACCCACGGTTTGGGTGTTGAACCAGCGGAGCCGACGGGGGTCAACCGGACCGGCTTGCGCCAGCAATTGATCCAACTGGTTGTTTTCGCACCCCAGGCCCAGCACGAGGACCCCGCCGGCGTTGGGGTGCCGCAACAGGCCGGTCAGGATTTGCCGTGTGTGCTGCAAGTCATCGCCCAACTGGCTGCACCCGTAGGGGTGGGTGAAAGCATGGATTCCATCAGCCGCGCCCAACGCCAAGGTTTGGCTGGCTTTTTGGGCGATGATTTCCGCCGTTTTGTTGACGCAGCCGACGGTGGGCAGGATCCAGATCTCATTGCGGGTGCCCACCCCGCCCGTGGCGCGGCGATACCCCAGAAAGGTCGGCTGCGGGCCGCCCCGGCCGGGGTAAGAGGGGATGGGTTGATATTGGTAGGAAAGGCTTTCCCCCAGGGCCGTGCGGAGGTTATGCCCATGCACCCAATCCCCGGTTTGGATGTTCTGGGTGGCCAATCCGATGGGGTAGCCATACTTGCGCACCGGCTGGTCCGGGGCCAGGTCACGGAGGGCGAATTTATGGCCACCCGGGATTTCCGAGCGCAGGGTCACCGGGCCGTCCGGGGTGGCGACGCTGGTCCCCGGGGGGAGCGCCTCCAGGGCCACGCCCACATTATCCAGCGGGTGGATTTTCAATACACGCCGACTCATGGGGTGGGATTAAAGCGGGAACCGGCTGGAAAGCGACAGAAAAAAGTCCATTCAAGGCTTGCAAAGCCGCCTCAGGCCGCTAATTTCCTGTGCTCCGCATCTCCGGATGAGCCGGGGCTGACGGGCAATTTTTTTATGGCTAGCGCAAACGACCTCCGCAGAGGCATGGCAATCAATTACAACGGGGACATCAGTGTCGTCCTCGACATGCAGCACCGCACCCCGGGCAACCTGCGCGCGTTCGTGCAGGCAACCATCCGCAGCATCCGCACGGGCAAATCCTCGGACATCCGCTTCAGTTCGACAGAGCGCATGGAGGTGGTGCCGATGAATGTGCGCAAGATGGAGTTCAGCTACAAGGACGGCCAGGACTTCGTTTTCACCGATCCCGAAACCTACGAGACCGTCACCCTGGTGGCCGAGATCGTGGGCGACAGCAAAAACTACCTCGTCGAGAACGGGGCGGTGACGATGACCTTTATCGAGGACAAGGCGGTCTCCATCGAATTGCCCGCGAGCGTCATTTTGACAGTGGTCGAATCCCCGGAAGGCATTCGTGGTGATTCCGCCAACAACGTGCAGAAGCCGGCCATCATGGAAACCGGGATCACCCTGCAGGTGCCGCTCTTCATCAAGGCGGGTGAAAAGCTGAAGGTGGACACGCGCAGCGGCAAGTACATGGAACGTGCCTGAACCGGCCTTCCCATTAAGAATCTGAACACCCCGGCTGTGCCCGGGGTGTTTTTTTTAAACGGCTGATTATTTGCGGGGGTACAGCAGCGCCGCGCACGTCAGCCAGGCCCCCAAGGCGATGGCGCTGAAGCACATGATGACTTCCCAAGCGCTCAGTGGCCCCTGACGGCGCCAGACCAGGATGATGGCCAACCCCACCAGGAGGGTGTCCGCCAGGAAGAAAGGCCAGCGCGGAAACCGGTGCATCACGGCCTGGTGATGGGCAAAGGTCCGGTCCTTGGGCAGGGGGATTTGCGTGGGCAGGGGAGGGGCGGGAAGGTGGGTGACGACCGGGGTCGGCACTGCCGCCGCCACCGGGCCGGGCTCGGCGGCTTCGGCTGCCTCCGCCGGTTTGCCCGCCTGCAACAAGGTGCCCAGGCCCGCGCTCACCGGGGAGGCGGAGGCAGGATCAGCCGGGATTTGCTCAGGGGTGGGGGTGCTGCTGATGCGGGTATCGCCCAGCAGCGTGCCCAAGCCCCGTCCTAAAGCAGGTTTAGCCACGGGTTGAGGATGCCGAACCGGAGTGCAGGCGGCAACGATAAGTTACTCACAGCTCGTGTTTTGGTTAATCTTCCGAGAACAGGTATTCCAGGTCCGTCTGGGTCAGGCTGCGCGCGAACCCTTCCTCCCCCAGCACATCGGCGATGGTTTGGGCTTTGCGCTGCTGCAGCTCCCAGATTTTGTCCTCCACCGTGCCCGGCGTGATCAACCGGTAGGCGTTGACGGTGCGGGTCTGGCCAATGCGATGCGAGCGGTCAATGGCCTGGGCTTCCACGGCCGGGTTCCACCAGGGGTCATAGAGCACCACATAGCTGGCGTTGGTCAGGTTCAGCCCGGTGCCTGCCGCCCGGAGGCTGAGCAGGAACACGCTCGGGTTGGTATCGCTCTGGAAGGCGTTGACCACCTCGGCTCGCTCCTTGGTTTCCCCCGTGAGGATGTGGGTGGGGATCTGGCGCACTTTGCACTCGGCCTCCAGCAGTTTGAGCATTTGCACAAACTGCGAGAAAATCAGCACCTTGTGCCCCTGGGCCAGCAGGGGCTCCAGCAGCTCGAACAGGGTTTCGGTTTTGCCTGATGCGGAGTCGTTGCCCACCAGGGTGGGATGGCAGCAGATTTGCCGCAGGCGCGTGAGGGCCGCCAGCACATGGATCTTGCTGCGGTTGAGGCCCTTTTCCGCCACCACCTGCGAGATCTGCTCCCGGCTGCGCCGCAGCTCGGCCAGGTACAGTTTGCGTTGGGCCTCGCCCAGTTCGCAGTCCCGGCGTTCCTCGATGCGGTCCGGCAGGTCTTTGGCGACCTGCTGCTTCAGACGGCGGATCATCAGCGGCCGCAGCTTGGCGGAGAGGCGCCGCCGCGCGATGCGGATCTGCGTGAGGGCCTCCTCCCCATCCCCCGCCACGCGGGGCTCGTAGGTTTCGTGAAAATATTCCTGGGAGCCCAGATAGCCTGGCTGGATGAAATCCACAATGCTCCAGAGGTCCAGCAAGCGGTTTTCCAACGGGGTGCCGGTCAGGGCCAGGCGCTGGCAGGCCTTGAGCTGCTTGACGGAGATGGTGACCTGGGCGGCCGGGTTCTTGATGAATTGGGCCTCGTCCAGAATCACCGCGCTGAAGGGGAACTTTTGCAGGGCCTCCAGGTCGCGCCGCAACAGGGCGTAGTTGGTGACAATGATGTCGTGCTGCGGAATCTGTTTGCGCAGGTTGTGCCGGGCCGCGCCGCTCTCCAGCACCAGCACCTTGAGGTGCGGGGTGAAGCGCTCCGCCTCGCGCCGCCAGTTGTGCAGCACGGAGGCCGGGCAGATGACCAGGGCCGGCTTGGGATCTTTGGCGTTTTGCTCCTTCAGCCAGGCCAACCACGTCAGCGTTTGCAGGGTTTTGCCCAGCCCCATATCGTCCGCCAGCACGCCCCCGAGCTGGTTGCGGGTCAGGTGGCACAGGAAATCAAACCCTTCCTTCTGGTAGGGGCGCAGGTCGGCCTTGATGGTCTTGGGCAGCGGGACGCCCGGAATACCGGCAAAATTCTGGAGCCTTTCCCGCAAGGCCTTGGCCTCCGGGGTGTCGGCAAAGCGTTCCAGGGCCTTCTCATCAAGGTGGGCCGCCTGCTGCATGCCGATTTTTTGCGGGATGGAAGTCAGGGTGTCCACGCCGAGGTCGGCCATCATTTCGTGCGCCTGGGAGACGGCACCGGTGTTCAGCTCCACCCAGCCGGCATCCGGCAGCTTCACAAAACGGCTGGTGGATACGGCCAGGCGCTCCAGATCCGCCGGGGTCAACCGCAGGCCCTCGGCCTCCCATTCGGCGGAGACGGAGAGCCAATCAATGCCGCTGCCCTTGACCACGATGGTGGGGCGCAGTTGTTTGGGGTGGAGGAACAGCCGGTGGAATCCGGGGTTGCCGAGGTACTCCGCCTCGGGCGGGCGGCTGGGCCAGGCGGCGGCCAGAGTGCCCAGGAAATTCTCGTTGGCATCGCCCACCCACATGCCCGGCTCCGGGGTGAACCAATCCAGCTTGCGCAACCAGTGGGTGCAGGCGTCCACCCGGGCATCCTCCAGCACGTGGGGCTTGTCGCCGTTGGGTTTGGGGTCGGGGGTGTCGAGCATCCAGTCCTGGCCGGTCCAGTGCCAGGTGCTGCCGTCTCGCTCGCTGGTGGCGATGAGGCGCAGCCGGATGGTGTCGGCATTCAGCTCGAAGATGAACTGCGGTTTGGCGCTGTGCGCCACGCACAACTGGTCCAGATCAATGCCGATATTGGTCTGCACCTTGCGCAGTTGCATGCGCATGCGGGTGCTCAGCTTCTGCACGGGCACCGAGGGGGTTTCGCGCCAGTGTTCGAGCAGGTGCGTGGGCGGGGGGTTGCGCACCAGGTAAAAGAGTGTCCCCAGCAGCACCAGGGTTGGGCGGCCGTCGAAGAATTGCACGGTGTCCAGCGTGTGCAGGGAGCCGTCCGGCAGGCGCAGCCGCGGGGAGAAGGAGAGTTGTTCCGTGCCGTTGGTGAGCCAGGGGGTCAGCTCCGCCACCTCGCCGTTGAAGCTGGCGCACCCGGGTTGCAGGGTCCACTCCAGGCGGGGGGTGTGCCCCCAGCGGGCCAGCCATTGCACCAGTTCCACTCCCGTCAGCAGCAGCTCGTCGGTTTTCCACTCGGTCTCCGAATAGTTTTCCGCGATCCACTTCATGAAATCCCAGTCGGCGGGCGAAAACATCTCGCTTTCGTGCGTGGAACGGGTGGTCAGTTCGATGATTTCCGCCAGCGTGCGTTTCTTCTCGCCGCTGCGCGGACGGAAGAGATTCAGCCGCACCGTGAGGGAGTGCAGGGCCGGGTGTTCCGCCACGGGATGGACCTCACAGAGCGCCCGGAGCGATGCGCGCGGCGAATCCAGATGTTCCGGGGCCGGGGGGAACAGCCAGTGCTCCAGATCGCGCAGGATTTTTTGCTCCTGCTCCACCCGTTCAATCTCCATCAGGCGTTCGGTGTTGGCGAAGGGGGTCAGCTCGCTGGGGATCGGCCGGTTGCTGCGCAGGAAGACAAACGCCAGCTCTTCCAGGCGTTCCTTGCCGGCGGCGTTCATCACCCGCGGCCACCATTCTATGGCGGAGAAGTCTTTGCGTGAGAGGGCGAGTTTTTCAAAGTAATCCTCCAGCAGCAGCCAGGCGCGCTGGGAGTCCACGCACTGGGAGAACAGGCGCAGGGTCTCGGTGCGTTCGGCCACCTTGGCCTTGGAGTCAGTGAGTTCGCGGCGCAGATCGGCCAGGGCGCCATAGGTTTTTGACAACACCGTGTGATTGGCGTCGTACTTTGCCGCGCTGGCCGAGAAGCGTGGTGCTTTTCCGGCTTTGTTTGCAGGTCTAGGCATTTTCCAGATTCAACTTTTCCAAATAGCCACGAATAAAAGGTAATTAGCTCACGGTTTGGCGAATCCGGTCAATCATAAAGAATCAGTTTTTTGGTTCTTTGAAACTCCGGAGGCCCCAATGGGGTTCCGTCCGGGATATCGGAGGCGGCGGGATTTTCCTGGCCGTGCTGGCGGATCTGTCAAACCCATCCCACACAAGGATAGGTCTGAATGTACGGGGCCGTTATGCGTGTTTTTTATTTCTTCCATGAACCATTCTTTGGGACTCATAATGGATGGCAAACACTTTGAGTATTGCAGCGGCAAATGCACATTGTCCTATGATGCAACGATGGCTCTTATTCTTCTGGCTGGCGGGTGGTCTGGTCCATGGGCAAAGCCCACCCTTGGTCACCAACTTGGTGGACATGGAGTTGGAGCAGGTGCTCCAAACCAAGGCTGACCAGGTTTATGGGGCCTCCCGCCGCTGGCAGAGCGTGGATCTGGCCCCGGCGTCGGTGACACTGATTTCCAGTGAGGAAATCAGGCAGTTTGGCTATCGCACCCTGGCGGAGGCGCTGAACCGTGCGCCAGGCCTGTATGTCACCTCGGACCGAAGCTACAACTATCTTGGAATCAGGGGTTTCAATCGCCCAGGGGATTACAACAGCCGGTTTTTGTTGATGGTGGATGGGCATCGCTTAAACGACAATGTGTATGATGCCGCACCGGTGGGGAACGAGTTTCCGCTGGACCTTGATTTGGTGGACCGGATTGAAATCATTCGCGGTCCGGGTTCAGCCTTGTATGGCAACAACGCCTTTTTCGGAGTGATCAACGTCGTGACGAAGCGCGGACGTGACATCAATCGAGTGGAAGCGGCGGGTTCAATTGGCAGCAATCTGGCCGGGCAGGGAAGATTTACCTACGGCCAGGTGTTCACCAACGGGGTGGAGTGGCTGGTTTCCGGCACGTACGAGGAGGATGGTGGGCCCAGCCGGTTGGATTTCGTCGATGCCACCGGGGCTCCGTGGCGGGCGCACAATCAAGCCTACCGATCTGGACGGCAGATGTTTACGACGTTGAAATGGAAGGAAGTGACTTTGTCCGGAATGTTTTCAGAAAAAAACAACGGACTGCCGACGGCATCTTACGGGGCGGACCAGAACAGTGCGGAGAACCGGTTTCGCGACACCTGGGGTTATCTGGACCTGAAGTGGAACCACACGTGGGATGAGCACCAGGAGTTGATTGGCCGGGTGAACTACAACTCTTACCAGTACGAGGGTTTCTACGCCTATGGTGGATTGGTGAACGTGGATGATGTGGTGGGGGAGAGTTGGGGCACGGATTGGCAATACAACCAGCAACTGTGGGACGAGCATACCCTGACGCTCGGCACGGAGTTTCGCCAGAATATCCGGCAGGACCAGGCCAATTTCAACCAAGGCGTGTGGCCCAAGGTGTTGGATGACCAGCGCCACAGCTTCAACTGGGCTGCCTTTGCCCAAATGGAATGGCTGCTGTGCAGCAACGTCGTGCTGAATGCAGGGGGAAGATTGGATTACCACGACCAGTTCGGCTCGGAATTGAATCCCCGGCTTGCCTTGATCTGGCAACCGGGAGGGCACACCACGCTCAAAGGGATCTATGGGCGCTCCTACCGGGCACCGAATGTCTATGAACGGTTTTACACCGATACCACCACTTACGGGGCGAATCCGGCACTGGTGCCCGAGTATATCCGGACTTACGAAGTGGTGTTGCAGCAGCGCCTGGCCAACGGGCTGACCCTGGGATTGAACGCCTATTATTATGATGTTGATCGCCTGATCAGCGCCCTGTTTGATGCGGGCACCGGGTTGATCGCCTTTCAGAATGTGGACAGCGTCAACGCCCGCGGCGTGGAGCCATTCCTCGAGTATGAGCACGAAAAAGGACTCCGGTTGCGGGTGGGACATTCGCTCCAAAGGGCCCGGGGGGCCGGCGGGGGGCTGGCCAACTCCCCGACGCATCTGACCAAAATCAATCTCACGGTGCCCATTGTTTCCGACCGCCTTCTCACCAGCATTGAAGGACTGTATTCATCCGCCGCGGATGGGGTGGCGCCGGGCCTCAGGGCGGCCGACTATTTCCTGGTGAACCTGACGCTGTTCAGCCGCCCACTGCGGAAAAACATGGATGTGGCAGCGAGCATTTACAATGTGTTTGGTGAAAAGTATGCCTTTCCGGCAGCGAGCGAGTTGTTTGCCAACAGCGGTCCCTTGATGGAAATGGACGGCCGGTCGTTTCGGGTGAAAATGACCCTTCGTTTTTAGCCCTCTCCATTGGATGCGGATGGGAATGAATATTGCCGAGACAAACCAACAGTTGCAACCAGGATGGCGGGGCCGGGGCCTCGCCCGTCTGGCAGTGTGGCTGCTGCTGGTTTGGTGCGGCGGTGTCGTGGCCCCCGCAGTGGCCGCCCCACGGGGAGTCAGCGGCCCCACCGAGGGACAATTGAAAGCGGCTGTTGTTTACCATCTGACCAAGTTTGTGGATTGGCCCGATTCCGGAGGGCCAACCAATGCCCCGCTGGTCGTGGGTGTCTGGGGAGGCGGCGATTTTCTGCCGCTGCTGGAATCCACTTTGAGTCAGGCCAAACCCGTCCGTGGTCATCCGGTGGTGGCTGGTCGGGTGAATGGTCCGGCGGAGCTGAAGGGATGTCACCTCCTGTTTATTCCCACGTTGGCGGAATCTCGGGCCCGGGCCATCCTCCAGTCCGGCGGCTATCATGGGATACTGATGGTGGGGCAGTCGGATCGTTTTTGCGAGGTGGGGGGGATGGTGAATCTGCGGATGGTGGACCATCTGGTCCGCCTGGAGATCAATCCTCAGGCGGCCGAGCGGGCCGGTCTGAAAATCAGTTCAAAGCTCTTGCGGCAAGCCACCATTGTCGGGGCCAAAGACCCGGTGAAACCATGATGTTCTTCCGAAGTTTGCAACGGTGTTATCTGGACCTGCCCATTGGGAAAAAGCTGCGCTGGATGGTGGTGGCATCCACTGGGGGAGCCTTGCTGATCATGACCCTGCTGCTGGCCACCTACGAATGGGTGGTGGCCAACCGTGGGATGGCGGCCAAGCTCTCAGCCCAGGCCGACATCCTGTCCGCCAACACTACTGCCGCCATTGAATTTCAGCACCAAAAGGATGCGGAGGAAGTGTTGGGGGCGCTGCAATCAGATGACGAGGTGCTGGCGGCCTGGATTTTCCTGCCGGATGGCCGGGTGTTTGCGGGCTACCAACGTGATGGAAAGGCCGGGGAAGCCACCCCGCCCGTCCCCCCCACTGGTTCCGGGCGGGTGCAGACGCTCAAACGGATGATGGTTTTTCGGCCCGTGCTCCAGAACGGGGAGGTGGTTGGCTGCGTCGGCATTTCCGCCCATTTGTCATCGGCTTGGTGGCGCATTGTCAGCTATGGAGGGGTGGCCGGGTTGATCATGTTGGGGGCGATTGGCGTGGCCTTGGCGATTTCCGGAATCCTGCAGCGGGCCATCACCCAGCCGGTGGGGGAACTGATCGCGGCCACCCGCCGGGTTTCCCTTGACCGCAACTACTCCCTGCGGGTGCCCCGGCAAAGCGGCGATGAACTGGGGGTTTTGGTGGACGGATTCAATGGCATGATGGGGGAGGTTCAGGCCCGGGATGGGGCGTTGTCCAAGGCCCGGGATGATTTGGAGCAGCGCGTCAGGGAGCGGACGGCGGAATTGCAGCGACAAATCACTGAGCGTTTGCAGGCGGAAGTGGAATTGCGGCTCTCCGAGCGGCGGTTCCACCAGTTGTTCCAGTCCAGTCCGGTGGCCGTTTGCCTTTCCACCATCGAGGAGGGTCGGTATCTGGAGGTCAACGAGCAGTTCTCGAGAACCTTCGGTTACTCACGGGCAGAGTTGCTGGGGCGCACTTCGGTGGAACTGGGCCTGTGGGAGGATCTGCAACAGCGTCAGTCCTTGGTGCGGGAAATCCTGCAGGGGCGCCCGGTGCGCAACCAGGAGATGCGGTTTCGCACCCAATCCGGAAAGTTGCTGCAAACGCTGATTTACGTGGAGTTGTTCGAGTGGTCCCAGGGACCATGCCTACTGTTTTGCCTGCATGACCTGACCGAGCGGCAGCATTTGGAAATCCAATTGCGCCAGGCGCAGAAAATGGAGGCGGTGGGTCAGTTGGCCGCCGGGGTGGCCCACGATTTCAACAACATCCTGACGGTCATCCAGGGCAACGCCAGCCTGGAAATGGACAATGAATGTCTGCCGCCCAGCACCCGGGAGGCGCTCCGCCAGGTCATTCAAGCGGCCGGCCGGTGTGCGGCGCTCACCCGCCAATTGCTGACTTTCAGCCGCAAACAGGTCATGCAACCCCGCCTCTTGGATATGAACGAGGTGGTTACGAACCTGATCAAAATGCTCATGCGCGCGCTCCGGGAAAACATTCACATGTGCAGTCGTCTGGAAGGCAACCTGCCTGCCATCATGGCGGATGTCGGGATGATTGAACAGGTGTTGACCAACCTGGCGGTGAACGCCCGTGACGCCATGCCGGAGGGGGGGGATCTGGTGGTTGAAACCAAGGCGCTGACCATCCAGGCGGATTATGCCCAACAGCAGCCCCAAGCCCGGCCGGGCCGCTATGTTCGGCTGCGCGTTTCCGACACCGGCACCGGCATGACGCCCGCCGTGAAAGCGCGCATATTCGAACCGTTTTTCACCACCAAGGAAGTGGGCAAAGGCACCGGACTGGGGCTTGCCACGGTGTTTGGCATTGTCGAGCAACACCGTGGATGGATCGAGGTCGAAAGCGAACCTGGCCGCGGGACAACCTTCGACTTATTCTGGCCGGCGACCGAGGGACTGGTGACCGCGCCGGAAGAGGCCCGGGCCGCAGTGGTCACCGTCAAAAGTGGACAGGGAACCATTCTCGTGGTCGAGGATGAGCCCGGCGTGCGGTCGGTGGTTCGCCACATTCTCAATCTCCACGGCTACACCGTCATTGAGGCCGTCAATGGCAAAGCCGCGTTGCGTCTGTGGGAGGAGCGGCAGGGGCGGATTGATCTGCTGTTGACGGATATGGTCATGCCGGAGGGTGTGTCAGGCCGGCAACTGGCCCGGCAATTGCGCGAACAGGAACCGAAACTGGCGGTTGTTTACATGAGCGGATACAGTGTGGACATCAACCACAAAGAGATGCAGCTCCAGGAAGGCGTAGATTTCCTGAGCAAACCCTTCAAGCCGGTGGATTTGGTGAAGGTGGTGGCGCGGGCACTGAAATGCGCCGCGCAGTCCGACAGGACTTAACGCGCGGAGGCGGCCTGTTCGATGGCGGCCACCAATTCCTCGCTTTTCCAGGTGTTGCCCACCAGGATTTTGCTGATCTTTCCT
>CAIYYI010000071.1 GCA_903930345.1 uncultured Verrucomicrobiota bacterium | reverse complement strand
GGTGCTTCGGAGATCGTGACCATTGATGAGCGACCTCGCCATCGAAGGCGGGCAACAGGTGTCGGTGTGATTGCATTGACATGGTTGTTTCGCGGATTGGTCTGCGTGGGTGTCGGGTGGAAGCGCTTGACCGGAGACTGCTACTTCGTGTGCCGGCCGATTGCCGGGTGCGGGCCTTCAACTCAAGCCCGCACCCAGCACCAGAGCGCGGACTCAGTAGTGGCCGCGACGTGCCGCCAGCTGCATCCTGGCCCGATCGGTCGCACTGTTCGGGTTGAAGCTGCTCGGCGGCGTGATGCGCCCGGAGCCGCTGTGGCGAAGCTGGTTGTTGATGCTCGACATCGTGCCGCGGTGGATGG
The DNA here is from genome assembly GCA_903930345.1 of uncultured Verrucomicrobiota bacterium. GTDB lineage: Bacteria > Verrucomicrobiota > Verrucomicrobiia > Limisphaerales > CAIYYI01 > CAIYYI01. The sequence continues at coordinate 1,875 of CAIYYI010000071.1, read as the reverse complement.
CGTTCGTGGGGCGGAAGCCCAACCAAGGATTGACCTTAGACATGCTGTACTCCTGTTTCGTGAGGTGAGTGTGCTCGCCCCGGCAACGCGCCGGAGCAGATTCGAAAGACATGTATTTCGCTGATGAAGCGACTTTCGTCAGCCAACTGACTGCCTTCCATGGCAGTCAGCTGACCGAAGGCTGGTTTAACGCGTTCGGTAGCTGTGAACCAGGACGCGGCGGCCATGGCCATTGCTGCGGAAGTGGAAGCGGACGAAGCTCATGAGGCGGGACTCCTTTCTTGGTTGATTTTGGTTCTGTTCAGAAGCCGATGCGGCGGGTGTGGCTCTTCACCTGGATGGTTCCAAGCTTCCGAGTCCGGACGATGGACCCGGGGAAGGTGGGCCGGCTGGGGAAGTGCCTGGTCGACGGCTTGATGGACACGACGTGGGGGTACTTGAACGGACGGGGCTTGCACATGAGAGATTCCTCTGGAACAAAGGTGTTACGGGCAGGGCTTAACGGTTGTAGCCCCGGACGTTGACGCCGCCAGCACGTGCGGCCTTGAAGATGCCGTGACGGGGGAAGCGACGCTGGTAGCCGTTGATGAACATGTTTTTCCTATCGATGAACGAGAGATTCGGGAGCCAACATGGCATCCCCTCACCCCTTCCGGTGACGGGGTGGGAAAGTGCCCCCCCTCTGAGCGGTAGTCCAAGATTTTTCGGCAGAGCCATTCTCTTCCCGGCACACCCGGCAATTTCTTGCGTCAACTCTGCCCGTCAATATGATGCCGCGAATGTCCCGCCATGGCTCCCCTAGGATCGATTCTCGCGCACTTAAGGCATTGGCGGGCTCGGCGTCATCCGCTGTGTACAAGCTGCCGCTCCCGCGAGCGCAGGTAGATGCGGCGGGATGGCTTTGGACCTGTCGGGATTCCAACAATGTTCGTCAGTGGGCACTGTTATGTCAGCATGACGAAAGTGCGCGTGATGTTGGCGTCGTGTTGTGGAATGAGCTGAGTAGCAAATCCAGATCGGCTATTGCCCGTTGGTTGAAGGTGGCGCTACAGCGGCACCTGTACGGCAAGCCAAAGGCTGCTCCCCCCTGTCATTCGATAGAATTCCTGAACGAAGCACCGCACCCGGGTTGGACCGACCGCGATGAGGCGGGATGGAAGCGCGTTCAATCGCAGTTCTTGACACCCCGGGGGGTCACCGAAGTGCGAAAGGGTTCGCTGGCAAGGCAGTCCGTGCCTCTCGCTGAGTGCGAAAGGTCTTGGCGGGGTGTGCTGAAGAGTATGGAAACTTCAGGTTTCCGCACCATCTGCCGGCTCTCGACCTACTTCAGTGGGCACACCCCACTTGTGGAAGACTTACAGGATGTGCATGCCAGGCTCCAGCAGGGACGTAGACGGATACCCAGGCGGCCAGTAGACCCCGGGCCGGAGTACCTGGATCGCCGGGTCTATCGACGACTCTGTCAGAATCTCGCAGAAACGATGCAAACCAACACAAGAGGGCAGATCCGTTCGTTAAACGCAGGGCGAACCGTGCTCCGTCGCGTCATATATAACGCATCGGTGCTTCGCCGGCGCCTTGAGCAGCTTCCGCGGATGGAATGCGTTTCCACAGTGAGATTGTCGAACATGCCGGAGGGTTACGCGAAGTGGGTTGCGGATATTCCGCGTTCTGAACCGAGCTGGACCCCGGAACAGCGTCGGTCGGCAGCGATCGGTGCGCTCGATGACCTTGTTGAGAAACTCAAGGGAAAGGCTGAATCGAAATGAGGCGGCCTCGAACTCTTTCGTCACGCGAGTACGAACTGATCCGCGCCCGGCAACGCCTGCTTCCGCTGGAGCCTGCTTTGGCTAAACAGGCGGATCGATTGATCAT
>CAIYYI010000070.1 GCA_903930345.1 uncultured Verrucomicrobiota bacterium | reverse complement strand
GCCCCGCGCGGCATGCCCCAGGTCGAGGTCACCTTTGACATCGACGCCAACGGCATCCTGCACGTGAGCGCCAAGGATCTCGGCACCGGCAAGGAGCAGAAGATCACCATCACCGCCAGCAGCGGCCTGAGCAAGGACGAGATCGACCGCATGCGCAAAGACGCTGAGGCCCACGCCGAAGACGACCGCAAGCAGCGCGAGGCCGTCGAGCTGCGCAACGAGGCGGACAACCTGGTCTATCGCTCCGAGAAGATGCTGAAGGACAATGCGGAGAAGATCGCCGCCGGCGACAAAACCAAGATTGAGGAGGCGGTCAAAGCCGTCCAGGAAGCGCTCAAAGGCGGCGAGACCGCAACCATCCGCACGGCGGTGGACAAGCTCAACGAGGCTTGGCAGGCCGTCTCGGCCGAACTCTACAAGGCGGCGGAGCAGGCCAAGACCCAGACGGGCAGCGCCGGGGCCAACCCCAATCCCAACCCCGGCCAGGCCCCCGGCGGGGACAGCTCCCGCAAATCCGGCGGCCCGGGCGACGGCCCCATCATCGACGCCGAAGTGGTGGACGACAAAAAGTGAGCCACCCGCTCGGAAACAATTTTCCCGGGCGCGAGTGCGTCGGGATTTGATGTAACCAAATCAAAAACTAGGAAACAGAGAAAACTATGGCACTTAATGTGAAACCCCTCGGTGACCGCGTTCTGATCGAACAGGTCGAAGAGAAGGAACTGAAGAAGGGCGGGATCATCATTCCTGACTCCGCGAAAGAAAAACCCATGGAAGCCGTTGTCCGCGCCCTCGGCACGGGCAAGCTCGATGACGAAGGCAAGAAAATCGCCTTCGAAGTCAAGGTCGGCGACCGCATCCTGATCAGCAAGTACGGCGGCACGGAAATCAAGGTGGACGGCAAGGAATACAAGATCCTGAATGCCGACGACATCCTCGCGGTGATCGCCTGATCGCTCAACCAAAACCCATTTAATTAAGCAAAAGATTATGGCAGCCAAACAGATTATTTTTGATGAAGCGGCGCGGCAGGCTCTCCTGCGCGGCGTGCACAAGCTCTCCAAGGCGGTCGCCGCCACCCTCGGCCCGAAAGGCCGCAATGTGGTGCTCGACAAAAAATTCGGCTCCCCCACCGTCACCAAGGACGGTGTGACCGTGGCCAAGGAGATCGAACTGGAAGACGCCTTTGAAAACATGGGCGCCCAGATGGTCCGCGAAGTCGCCAGCCGCACCAGCGACGCCGCCGGTGACGGAACGACCACCGCGACCGTGCTGGCCGAGGCGATCTACCGCGAAGGCCTGAAGTTCGTCACCTCCGGTGCGAACCCGATCGGCATCCAACGCGGCATCGCCAAGGCCGTGGAATCCGCCGTGAACCACCTCGACAAGATCGCCAAGAAGGTCAAGGACAAGGAAGAGATCAAGCAGGTCGCCACCGTCTCCGCCAACTGGGACACCACCATCGGCGAGATCATCGCCGACGCGATGGACAAGGTCGGCAAGGACGGCACGATCACGGTCGAAGAGGCCAAGTCCATCGAGACCACCCTGGAAGTCGTGGAAGGCATGCAGTTCGACAAGGGCTATCTCTCGCCCTACTTCGTGACCAACTCCGACACCATGGAAGCGAAGATGGAAGACGCTTACATCCTGGTCTATGAAAAGAAGATCAGCAGTCTCAAGGACCTGCTCCCGCTGCTGGAAAAGGTTGCCAAGGTTGGCAAGCCCCTGTTGATCATCTCCGAGGAAGTCGAAGGCGAAGCCCTCGCCACCCTCGTGGTCAACAACCTGCGCCGCACCATCAATGTCTGCGCCGTCAAGGCGCCGGGCTTCGGTGACCGCCGCAAGGCCCTCTGCGAAGACATCGCCATCCTCACCGGTGGCCGCTTCATCAGCGAGGATCTCGGCATCAAGCTCGAGACCATCGGCATCGAGGATCTCGGCCGCGCCACCAGCGTGGTCGTGGACAAGGAAAACACCACGATCGTCGAGGGTGCCGGCAAGAGCTCCGACATCCAGGGCCGCGTGAACCAGATCCGCCGCCAGATCGAGGAAACCACCTCGGATTACGACCGCGAGAAGCTCCAGGAACGCCTGGCCAAGCTCGCCGGCGGTGTGGCCGTCATCAATGTCGGTGCCGCCACCGAGATGGAAATGAAGGAGAAGAAGGCCCGCGTTGAGGACGCCCTCCATGCCACCCGCGCCGCGGTGGAAGAAGGCATCGTCCCTGGCGGTGGCGTCGCCCTCCTGCGCTGCTCCGCCGCCATTGCCGCCACCGTTGGCATCAATGACGACGAACGCATCGGCATCGACATCGTCCGCCGCGCCATCGAGTATCCGACGCGCAAGCTCGCGGAGAACGCCGGCATCGAAGGCTCCGTGGTGGTTGAGGAAATCAAGCGCCGCAAGGGCAACGAAGGCTACAACGTCAGCACCGGTGAATACGTGGACCTCGTCAAGGCCGGCGTGGTGGACCCGAAGAAGGTCACCCGCACCGCGCTGCAGAACGCGGGCTCCATCGCTGGTCTGCTGCTGACCACCGAGTGCCTCGTCACCGAACTCCCGGAGAAGGAAAAGAAGCCCTCTCCGGCTGGCGGTCACGGCGGCGGCGGTATGGAAGGCATGGACTACTGAGTCCAACCCACCGTTTGACACGGTGATTTTGCGAGCGGAGCCGGGCAACCGGCTCCGCTTTTTTCATGGGCAGTGCCATCTCAAAGTTCAATTCCCCTGTGGTTCTCAAGGAACTTCAGTACTTCATCAAATGGCTGACGCGATTGGTTGGGACTTCGGTTCTTCTGCTTTACGACGTGCGCGGCACAGGCACGGCCTGAACCTTGGACAAAGCTCGGGCGATTGCCTTTGTCTGAGCAACTGTCGAATCAAGCCAAGTGTCGTAGAATATCGCGCCAAGCGGGCAGAAGGTCGCCCATGAGGCGGTGAACGCCCTTCCATCCAACTTGCCTTCGGCGTAACCGACGACCTCTGACGATGGAGGAAAAGCGTCATGGCTACTCCCCGGGTAAAAGGTGGAACTGGCGCATGACGCCAAGCCATCGTGCATGGGCAGCAGCACACTCTGCTCGCTGGTCACGGGAATAGGTCGCTTCCTGCTCAAGATGGCCAGCAATTTCGCTGAACTGGTCAAAGTCTGAGTCTGCCAGCGGCAAGTCGGCAGCAGCACAGCTCCGCTGCAACGTGTCCAGCCACAGAAGCAGAGCCTCAAAACGTTCCCGGTCAAAAACATTCGCACAGGCCAATCGGTCAAGAAAGCGGGAACGAATATCGTAGAACTCAGCTCGGACGTGGCTCCGAACGTCGTCATCTCCCAGCGTGCGCTCGGGTGGCGGTTGGAAGAATGGATTCTGTGGTTTTGAAGTCACGTAATTTGATGGCACAAAACCATTACAGCAATGGCTCCCCGGACGCCATCCTAAAATCGTTTGCTCAATCTCACAATCTCAAGCTGCTGCCCATCGCCGCCGCACCTGGCCCTGCCTGCCCCTTCTGAGTGAGTATTATGCGCTGCGCCCCAGGTTGCCTGCATTCCTTTTCCCGTTGCGGGGGCGGCTGGAAAGCTCCTGGACAAAATCCTCCGGCGAGCCTGGTGACAGAACCACCGTCCGTTTCGGAAAACGCAGGATGACCGTCCGATGCAAATCCGTGACAAACGCCCGGTAGCGGCCGAGAACCAGGCTCCGGTAATACCCACTGAAAGAGAAATGGCTATTTGGAGTCGGCTGCATTTTTCTTGGCGGCTTGCTCGATGGTGTCACGGATGAACTGAGCGTGAAGCACAACGCCCAATCCTAGAGGGTGATGAATGGTGCGCTCCTCATACTCCATCGTCACCCGCTCATCGTGACGGAACTGCGCGAGCACGATGCCCACGATCATTGGGTGGCCGTCGGTGCCGGCAACAAATACCGGGCCGCCACTGTCTCCGGCAAACGTGGTGAAATCCGCAAGAAAGGTGTGGTGCGCCTGAATGGGGCGGAATGGATGGCTGGCAATGATGCCTTGGCGGGCCACGGCGAAACCTGCGTCGTTGGCCTCGAAACGTTCGGGAAACGTGAGCACGAAGACAGAACTGCAAATGTGCAGCCCCGCCGCCGTCAGGCGGGCCTCGTCAGCAAGGGCCGCCAAGCGCAAAGCCCCGACCGGAACGGGAGGCGGTTCAGCGAGCCTCAACACAGCGGCGTCTTCCGTGGCGTGGCGATTCCAAAGAGGTTTGCCATCGCGGCGGATGGTGATGGTGTGGTCGCGTCGTTGATAGGCACCATTGGCCCGGGCCTCACGCAGGACGACGATGGCCGTGTTGCCCTTGGTCCGTTCGAGCACATGAGCCGCCGTCACAAGGTAGAGAGCTTGGTCTGCCCCTTCCCGACGCACGAAAAAGCATGTCCCGGTGGAATCCTTGTGAAAGAGCTTGAACGTCGCCTCAAGCGTCTCCGTGGCAAAGTCGGCCGCTGACGCGATGGCGCATCCGATGATTACGAACCACACAGAAAGACAGAGTTTTTTCATAAAGCACGCGCGGGAGGAAACGCCTAACGCAATGATCGTCGACCGGAGTCCGCCGACTATGACGTTGAATTTGCCCCAGTCTGAACCGATTGGCCCCGGCCCGCTGGAACGCCTGGGCAACTCACCCGGCAGCGATGAGCTTTTCCCATTGCTTCAAGGCCATGGCCAGCTGGCCACTGACGAGCGAATACTTCTCCCCGAAGCCTAAAGCCTTCAGCGCCTGGTCTTTTTCACCTTGAAGAGCCAAGCTCAGGACTCTCGCCGCTTCACCATGGAATTCGGCGTGAAGTTTCTGGACCTTGCCTGCAATCTCCGTTGCTCTCAACTCCGCAGGCAGCGAATAAAACCACCTGCCGAAATCGCACCGATTGTCCAGCCCTACTTGTGCCGGAGTAAATTCGCTGCTGCGGGCCACAACGGCCGAGTTCAAGCGTTGCTTCCACGCCCCATGCGCCAAAAGGGCTTTGCTGATCTGTTCCGAATAGTTATTCATATTGCCACATCTGTTCTCGTTGCCCCGACTCAGGCACGCCGGGGCAAGGGTGGCCGATTGATAACCGAGATGCAATCCCGGCGTTGCCTGGACCCCGAATATACGCGGGGCGTAGGGCATTCGAAGTTCAAGCGAGGTTGGAATTTGAGAGGGCCGGATCGCACATCATTGCGAGGCCAATCGCTCGCGCGCGTGCTTGAACATCGCAACGCTGGCAGGTGAAACGGCCCCCTCTTGGTAGATTTCCAGGTTGAAGATGGGGACGTTTTTCCGCGCGATAAAATCCTTCAGCAGCACTGCCATTTGTTGTGCGCTCCAGCGGGGTTGACCGATGTCGGTATTCTTCTGCGAATGAACCCAATCGCCTTCCGTGATGAGGGTGGCGCAGGCTTGCAGATCCTGATGGGAACCCGACTTAAAGTGCCCGTCCCCACCGACAGCAAGCAAGCCACCAGCGCTGGGATCGGCATTGCCCTCGCCGCACAAGTAGTCCTGGAATTCCGTGGGCGATGGCAGCTCCCATGGATTGAAAGCAACCAAACGCCCAGGGTGCCCAGCCTTGGCCGCCATACCCAATCGCTCCCATGGCGCGCTGCGATAGTAGTAGTTGACCGCACCGTCGTCGAACCACCAACCCGCAAGTTTATCTCCGTAGCGTTGGCCCGCCTCGCTGATCATGGCTGTCCAGTTGTCGAAGAGTCGGCTGGTGTCCGTCTCCCAGAACCCGGTGGCCTTGAGCCATGCCGGATCGCTGGTCGCACCCAGGTGATAGTAGAGGAAGAGTTTCACCCCGCATCGGCCCAGCGCATCGGCCAAATCACCCACGAGATCACGCTGGGCCGTGCGGCCCGGCAGAAGGCGATCGAGCGATGCCAGCGGGGCCGGGAAGAAATGCTGCGCATGAGAAGTCGTGAAAACCACAAAGCCGGCGCCGGTTTCCTGCACCTGCCTGGCGAAACCCTCCACGTCGAAATCATGCACCGCTTGGGCGTAGGTCTCGCGCTCACCACGCTGCGGAAATGTTTCTGAAGTCCAATGGCACATCAGCCCGTAGCGGCAAGCTTGGAGCCAGCGGGTGTCGGCACGGAGATTGAGCGCCGCCGCGTGCAGTTGTTCGCGCACGCGAGGGCGCACCAGTTCGACGGAGAAGACCGACCCATTGAAGCGATTCGTCTTGTCCCGCGCGTGGGCCTGCAACAGGAACCGCTGCTGGCCGGCGGGCAAGCGTAGTGTGCCGCCGTACGATACGCGTTGCCAGCCCCGCGTTGTTTCTGGCACGACTGCGCTCAGCGTCTGTCCTGCACCGAGCACTTCCACAACCAACGGCTGATTTCCGTGTTGCCGCAGCAGGACATTCACGGCGTATGCGTCCTCCTGAGGCACGGTGATTTTCCACTCCAGTTGCTGCTCCGGTTGCGTCCAGCCCATAACATGGAACTTCCCATGCGCACCAGCCTGGAACGGCTTCAGCCCCGGCGGGAGCTTGGCATCGACAGCCATCAACACGGTATAATCGTCGGGCTTGATGCGGAAGTCAGGCGCGAACGACTCAGCAGCAAAAGCCGACAGGGCCGATGAGATTATAAGCACCAGAAGGCAGCGAACCATAGCGTGAGTTGAATCAGGGATTCTCAGGCGGGAAAATCTGAAACTCGTTGATATTGATCGGGCGTTTGGCCTTCAGCACATGCAGACGGATTTCGCGGGCGCGGGCGGGTGGAAACCCAACCGTCTTGTCCGCACCGATGGTTGTGCCCCGCGCAATCTCCGTCCACGTCTCGCCCTGCTTGATCTCGATGGCGAACTCCTGGGTCTCGGGCCATTCGATCTCAGATATCCAGACGCTGCCGATTGCCTTTTCTTCGCCGAGGTCCACCGCCAGCCAGCCGTCGCGGGCGGCAAAATCGGAGGCCCAGCGGGTTTTGAGATCGCCGTCCACTGCGCGCGGCGCGTCATAGCCGGGCTGGTTGAACTGGCTGGAAACGGTGACCCGCTTGCCTTGGCTCAAAGGCACCGGCGGCGGGGGCGGCGGTTGATAGGCAGGTTGTTTACCGAGCCAGTTCACGATGTCTTTGGCACGCGACTTCGGGGTGATATTGAGGGAAACGAGCTTCCCACCGCGCAGCACGGCCTCGACCATCGTTGGTCCCGGCGCGTGCAGTTTGAAATCCACGTCCCATTCGGCCGGCCAGGCGGGGAAGAGGTGGAGTTTCCCCTGCGGTCCCGGCTCCGGCGCCAGAAGCATCTCTTGCACTCCGACCATTCCTGCTCCGCCCCAGTTGTGATCTGGCAGCCAATCGTGCCCAGGCCCAAAAAAAGCCGGGAAGCGCGCCTGCGGTGCGTTGGTGTTGGCCATCTTGTAGATCGCGCGTTTTTTCGCCTCCTCCGGCCACGCGAGCGCGGCCATGTTCGCGACGTTGGCCATCCACGAGTAGTCCTGTTTGCATAGACGGGCGCGGTCCGCAGGAACGGTTTCCCAAGTGTCGCGGGCGAGTTGCAGGGTTTCGGGCTGCGTGATGCCGACGAAGCGATACGGCCAGAACGCATACATCTCGATGGGTTCCCATTTGTTGTAGTCGCATTCCCAGGTCTTCGCCGGGAGCAGCGAGGGGCGCCGCTGACGTTTGCCGACGGGGAGTTCGGGCAGAGTGGACTGGAGACGCTGGAGACGGTCGCGCGACGAGGCCGAAAGATCGGGAAGCGCGAGCAGTCCAGCGGTGATGCGCTTGAGGCCGCAGACCACCTCAATCGGATCCGTGGCGCCGCCGGCAAATTCGAGGCCGCATGCGGGATAAATCACCAACTTACCGTTGTCGCCCAAGTCCTTGCCGGTGCGCTTCCTGGTCTGCGCGCGGTAGAAGCTGTCGTAGAAAAGGATTGTGCCTTCAATCCACGGCAGGTCTTTCGCAAGGGAAATGCCCAGTGTATCGCGTGCCTGTAAGGCCATCCAGGCGTGCTCAAGCATCATCGAGAAGTGATAGGTGAGGTGCTCGGCGCCGCAGAGGCCATCGGGGCGGGGTCCGACGCAACAAAGCCCCCAAATGTCGAGCGGTTCGGGATAAACCACGCCATCCGCGCCGTTGGTCTTGGCCCGCGAGGCGGCAGTGGCGGCGCGGTCGCGGTAGAAGGCAATCGACGGCGCGAGCAAATCGGCATCGCCGCCGGCCACGGCGGGCCAGCCGAGCCAGCGCTGGTTTTGCGACATGAAATGGCAACCCATCCAGCGGCGGAAATCAGGGGTGATGGGGCTGCCCTCAGAGATGGGCAGTTCGTTGTTGTTGTTCCCGGTGATGCGGCCCGGTTTGTTGTCGGTGGTGAAGATGCCGCCGTTGAACAGCAGCGGCAGCTCACCATCCCGATTGCAGGCAAGCATGTAGCGAAAGAGTTGATAGTTGCGTCCGATGAGCCAGCCGGCGTCGCCGGCTTTGGCAGTGGGATTCACCACGATATGGGAGCGCCGCCAGAAATCGCTCCAGCGGCTCAACTCGTCGGCCTGGGCGGCTTTCCGGGCAGCCGGAGCGAGCATGGCTTTCGCCGCAACCGACCATTGTTGCGTATCAGCATCCAGCTTGGCGCCCAGCCGCATGGCGATGACCTGCGTCGTGCGTGCCAAAGTGCGCCCGGTCCATGCCTTACCCTCCCAGAACTGCCATTGCACAACGGACTCCCCCGGTCCGGAAAGACCGCCATCCACAACGACGGCCCCGCCAAAAACCCGCCGCGTGGTGGCGTCGAACACCGCATCGGCAGCAATTCCCTGGCTCTTGGCCTTGCTGACTACATCGACAGGAAATTCCCCGTTGCGATGGAACCACACTACGCCATTCGGGTTGGCACTGATGTGATCCGGCGTGAAGGTTCCCTTGGCACCCATCATGTCACAGCGAATGCCATCGCGCTTCTGGTCGCGCCAGGAGCCGAACGCAACCTCCAGCGCGCGCGGCTTGGCGGTTGTGGATTCAAAAATGAGCGTTTCTCCGGCAAACCAGAGAGCAGCTCTGAAGTCATCCTGTCGAATGACAATAGCACCGCTACCGAGATCTAGTTCCTGACGAAAGCCCGCTTCACCCAGGCTGAACTCCACCGGAGTGATTCTAACGCAGCCGAGTTTGAGCAGACGCCCCTGCTCGTCGTAGGCGCCGTTGTGCGCGAGATAGAGCCAGATCGAGCCGTCCTGCACCCACACATTCGCGCCCGCGCCCATCCGCCCGGACAGCGGCATGGAATCGAGCGAGTCCTGTGAAGGCGAATTCCAGATTATGTTGCAGCCTTTGAGAAAGGCTGGCGGACTGGCGGCCAGGAGCGGCATTGTCAGCAGCAAACCCACTATCGTCAGGGTCCTTGAAATGGTATTTTTCACGATCGTTTCTCCCGGTTCTTTGATTGTGCACTTGAACTAGAATTCAACCCGAAATCCAACGGCATGGTTGAAGGGCATTTCCGCCGGGCAGCGAATGATGAGCGCGTCAGCTTCCTGGCGCCACTCGATCTTTTTTGGAGAACCAAGCAATGTGACTGACTTGACGGGGTGGTCCAGAAGCTTTGCGCTTTGACCAAGCGCCCGAATTCTCAATTCTTCATCTGCCGCAGGGACCGCCAGACACCAGGCAAAAACGTTGCCGTCCTTGCCTTGGGTGAACCGGAAGTCAGCGCTGCTGTATTTGATGGCCGCCGTTTGTGCGCCAAGTTTTCCGCTGAAGGTTTTGCCGGGGCCTTCGCCCCATTTCTTCCATGCGGTTGAACCGTAGATTCCCTCCCCGTTGATCTTCATCCAGGCTCCCATGTCCGCCAGCATCTGCTGGCAGGCGGGTTCGAGATCGCCTTCGGGCGTGACGGGCACGGCGCAGGCGTAGTTTCCGCCGCGTGAGGCATATTCAAGCAGGCTTCGCACCAGGTTGACGGCGGCGTAGTAATAGTTCGGCCCGTAGTACCAGTCCCCGATGGGGTTTTCACCGATCCAGGGCTGGTTGCGCTTGATGTCGCGTGGCACGCTGACTTCCGAGGTCACCCCGACCGCTGGATTAGCAGGCTGGAACTTGATCAGCGCGAGCGTGTCCACCTGCCCGCGCTTTGCCAGGGCACGGTTGTAAAAGTGCGCGACGACACAGCGGCCCGCGTCGCACTTGAAACCGGACCCGCTGTGACCACCGCTGAACGGCTCGCTGGAGTTGCCGTCGGTGTAAAACATGTCGGGATCATATTTGTCTATCGCATCCATGATCCGCAGCGCCCAGCGTTCGGCATACCACTTGGCGTAGGCCTGATGGTCCTGAAAAATGCCTTTGCGGGTGAAGGGAATCTCCGCGACCTGGTAATACTCATGGAGGTTGATGTTGTAGAGCAGGCGCGGGTCAAGGCCCTCCCACCACTTCCCTTTGCCATCAGCGAGCGTCAGGTTGCCATCGTAGGGGACGCCTGCCTTCGGCCCCGACGTGTCCGCCTTGAAGGCATCGGCCCACCACCACCAGCTGTATTCATGGTGAAACGTGATGCAGAACTTCATGCCCAGCTTGCGGGCCTCCGTGGACCAGCCGCCGATCATGTCCTTCTTGGGGCCGACGTTCACCGAATTCCAAGGATCGTAAGCCGAATTCCACAAGTCAAAGTTGTCGTGGTGGACGCCGACCACCATCATGAAGCGCATGCCTGCGTCGTGGAAACTTTTCGTGAGCGCGGCGGCGTCCCATTTCGGCGCCTTCCAGGCATTGAGCACGTCCTTGTAACCGAACTCCGATGGGTGGCCAAAGTTCTGGAGGTGATTCGTGTAAGCGGGATGTCCTTCGCGATAAAGGTTGCGCGCATACCAGTCGCCACTGCGACCGAAAGCCTGGGGCCCCCAGTGCACAAAGACGCCGAACTTGGCCTGTCTGAACCAATCGGGCTCGCCGGGGTAGTGTTTTTTGATCGACTCCCAAGTGGGCTCAAATGGGCCGGGTGCGATCTTGAATTCCATCTTCACCTCGGGGAAATCCCTCGGGTCGGCGGGCTGTTTGCTGTCTGGCACTGCGGCGGCAGGGACGGCAGGCGGAGCGGTCAATGACCATCCCGGTGAGGGCGCATAGGTGCTCTGCGCTGTGAGCGCCGTTGGCGCCAGACCAATCATTAAGTTAATGGCAAGGCGAAGCAGGGTGATAGAATTGAGTTTCATGATGTTGTTTTCAGTGGTGAAGCTTCCCAACAACAGGAAGGCGATAGTCGGTCTTTTCATGGGTGCATTTCATTTGTCCGGTGGTTCCAAGCGGAGGTCGAAGACTCCGCCCGCCTGCGCTCCGCGGTGCGCCTGGAACCGGATGGTGGCGAATTGTTTTCCAACGATTAGTTCCCTCGGGATTCGATAGAAAACCTCGATGAATTCCCCCGGTTTGCTTGGCTCGAGGGTTTGGGTGGCGATGCGGGTGCCCTCGACAAGGATGTCAAACACACGGTTGCCGGTTTCACCGCCCCAGTAGGTGCAAACAAGATTCACGTCGTTGGTTGCATTGACCGGCAGACGATAGGAAAACCATCCCCCGTTATTCGCGTCGCGCCAACGCCGACCCTGATGTGTCCCAGTCAAACTCCTTTCGCTCTGCAGGCCTCGATCGGCTTCTGCCTCCGCATCTCCGATGAATGAGGTTGGTTTGGGGGCGCGCGCCCGGGCGAGCTGGGTGGAGCGGTCCTCCAATTGCGACCGCGTGAGCACTTTCCAATACACCGCGTAGCGCTGATGATGCACTTGGTAAAATGGCGCAAGCGTAACTGAAAAAGGCTGCCGGTCCACCGGGTTAACCATGCGGGCTGTGAAGGTCATGGGCGTGTTGGCATCCGGTTTGATGTCCAAGGCTGGTTTGTTGGGTGTCTCACTCTCAAAGGTTGGCGTCGGCCAGGCTGATGCGCCGCTATGAGCCATGTTGTCGCCGACATCCGAGATCGGCATGCCCGCGCGTCCGAGTTTTCCCGCCAGCAGGACTGGGCCGTAAAAGAACGACAGCGTGGCCGGGTCGTCCGTGCTTGGGCGGACACGGAGTGTCAGCGGCAGTTTCAACTCAACGGTGTCGCCACGGTTCCATTTGCGGGTAATGGGAAGGAAGGCGCCGGGACTCGGCTGTGTTGATGCTTTAATTCCATTGACCTTTGCCTCCGCCACACCTTCCAGCCATGCGGGTATGCGAAAATAGAAGGTGGCGTCGACGGGCTGACTCATTTCCAGGGTCAGCCGCACATTGCCAGTTTCCGGGTAATGGGTATCGAGACGGATCTTCATTCCTTGCTCACTCCAATCGAGCATCGAGGGGATATAGAGGTTTACCCACAAGTTATTGCCACGGTGGAAATAGATGGCTTCACCAAAGCGCGCGGCGTTTTCGATGCCCGTGCCCAGACAGCAATACGGCGAGTCGATGTGGACTCGAAAATCGCCGGGCCGCAGCGGCATGTAATACATGACCTTTCCGTGATCAGGCGCAATTGAGGCAAGGATGTGATTGTAGAGGGCTTGCTCGTAGTAGTCGGCGTAGGCCACTGCCGGCGCACGCTTGAAGAGCGCATGCGTGAGTTTGAGCATGTTGTGGGTGTTGCAGGATTCAGCCGTTAACGGATTGAGGGCCGAGTTGCCTGTTCCCATCACCTCGATCCCGGGTGCCCGCAACTTTTCATGAAATGTGTTGCCGCCATTAACAAACGAGTGTTTTTGGATCATCAGCTTCCAGAAGACCTCGGCGGCCTGCCCGGTTCGGTCATCGTTGGCCGCCAGCGCGTACCGGGATAGGCCGCAGGCTTGCGCGATATGGGTATTTCCATGCAGACCGCTTAGCCTGTCCTGCCCTTGAATCAAAGGCTCAATCAGCCAGTCGCGGTTGAACACCGCTGCCAGCTTCAGATGACGGTCGGCTTTGGTATCACCTTGCTTGCGCGCAAGCAGGTAAAGATCGACCAGCGCCTCCGCCATGCCACCAAACTCGTTGACCGGATTCCCGGTGTAATCAGTTCTCAAAATCGCGTTGATCTCGTCGGGCTTCAGCTTCGCCATGCGCGCCGCGAAATAGTCGGACATCCTGGCGGCGACCTGGAATGCCTGCGGATTCTCTCCATACCGGGCCACATCCACCAGACCGGCCATGATCTTGTGAATGGTGTAATACTCGACCGAGGCGGCGCGCGGGGTGGCTTCAAGCCGGTCAAACTTGGTGGCAGGAAAGGCCGAAAGGTATCCGCTGCCCAGCTTCTCCTGGCAGTCAGCCAGCACTTTGACCATATAGTTGGCTTTATCGCGAAATGACGTGTCGCCGGTGGCGGCGCACATGCGAGCCGCAGCTGAGAGATAATGGCCGCCATAGTGCCCCGCGATGAAGCCGTCATCCCAGCCGCCGTAGCCGCTCTTTAAGCCCGAGGGCTGAGGAATGCCAGCGTTCCTGCGAAACGGGAAAAGCAACTTGTCCGGCTCAAGCTGCCCGACCAGTCCGGTGCGGTGAAGTTCCTGAATCTTCGTGAAGGGTCCCTCCAGCAGCCGAACACGGTCAAGATCGAATGACTCGGCGGCGGCCGGTGAGTCAGCACTCCTGGATGTTGGTGTCAGGAGGAGCAGCACAGAGCAAGCTAAGAGCACTCTTCTCATGCCATCACCTCCGTGTTATTGGTGTTCCCACCAGATTGATCTCGCGATAGACGTTGAAGCCAAGCGGCCCGTTCTGGAACTCGAAACGCACCGCCACAACACCCTTCGCCTCCGTCTTCACGCGCAGCTCGGACGCGCCGCCGTCGCAGCGCAGGGTCGCAGTCGCGAGTCTCTCGAACGTTTTCGGCGCAGCGGCATGCGCCACGAGCACGGTGTAGTCCTGGCTCGCGCGTTCGTCCGCGTGCCCGGCAAACGTGCGGATTTCCGTCAGGTCGTGCGGGGCGGTGAGTTGAATGGTGAGCACGCTGCCAGCACCGTAGCCGCAGAAGGTCTTGCCATCGTCTTGGGTAGCGTCCCCGCCGGAGCCGTTCTTCGTCGTGCCGTTGAACAGCGCGCCGGCGTCCTTGCCGCCGCCCGTGTGAGCCGCTCGCTCTTCGGTGGTGGACCCGCGCGCCGCCAACCCGGCTTTCAACACGTCGGACTCGAGTGCCGCGGGTGAAGCGCCGCTGGTCTTGCGTTTGATGGCATCCGTCGGCTTCGCAGCTGGCGCAATGGCGGGGCGCGTCCAGTCTTCGGTCATCAGGCGTACGGGACCGAGCAGGCCTGATGAAACCAGCGGCGAGTCCTTGGCGAAGTAGTTCCAGGTCGTAAAGCAATAGCGTCCCTTTGATGGGCGCGGCTGTTGGCTGATGAACCAGTCCGGGAACCGCTTCAGGTAGCCACCATGCCCCATGTGCCCCGGCCGCCATTCGCAGTCCGGCGGTTCCTGCTCGTCGCCGATCAGCCGGTTGGCCCAGACGTTGGCCACTTCGACTTCGAGCACATTGCCGCGCTCGCGCAACAGACCGGGCGGCACCGCCACACCCCACGGCGCGGTCCAAACCACGCCCAGATCTCGACCGTTGAGGCGAACGCGGGCAATGGCCTTCACTTGGCCGAGATCGAGATAAACCCCACCGGTCGCATCGAAAGTCTTGCGATAGGTCGCCGTTCCGGAATAGTAGCGGATGCTAGGTTCGGAGCGCTTGGTCCAATCCTCAAGTTGGTCAAACCTCACGCTTTCCGGCCCGCCCCATTTGGGATCAAATCGCACTTCCCACGGGCCGGCGATTTCTGCGGTGAGTTTGCGCTCCGGAAAATTGGCGCGCAGCTCCTTTGGTTGAACGGCCTGCTTCCGGAACACTACAAACCAGCTCTGCGCTGGCGCGAACTCCAACGGCACCATCGTCTCGCCATCATCCTGGCGAAAGTCCGTGAGATTGCGCGTTGTTCCTCGCACCGGATCCCAAAGTTCCGGCTGCATTCCATCCACGGCGAACGTGCAGAGCGCCTTCCCTCCGGCGCCAGCGTGGGCGACGAAGAACACATGGGCAGTGTTGTTGGTCCGGTGGATGGACTTTACAGCCAAAGCCTCCGCTGAGAAGCCGCCGGGAACCATGCCTCCCCATTGCAGCAGGGCCTGGCAGCGGCCCAGGTAGGCGATCCACGCGCTGCCCATGTCCCACCAGGTCTGCGTCCGGCCGAAATGCGTGCCCCACTGGCCCATGGTCACTCCAGGCCGTATGTCTTCCCCCCACGGCTGCAGCGGGCATGTGTGCAGCACCAGACGGTTGATGCCCGCGCAGAACGCACCGTCGCCGACCGGCTTGAGCCACGCCGGGGTCTCGGTCCACTTGCTGCGATCTGGACCGCCAGTGAAGGCTTCCGCCTCCAGGATGTTGTGCCGCTTGCCCGCACCCGCGTTGAACAGGCTGTCCGAAGCTCCGCCGCTGAACCTGTCCCCGCTCCAGAATTCCGTCATCACGCGATGGACGTACGGCGCGACTTCGCCCGTTTGGAACGGTCCGCCGTATGGCTCGCAGACAAAGCGCAAATTCGCCTCGGCGAGCATCCGCGACATGGTGACAAACAATTTGTCTCGGTAGAGGTCGGCAATCGTGCGGTCAAAGTCGCTGCGGAATTTCTTGGTTTCGCTGTCGCTGCCCACCACGCGCTTGGCAAAGGTGGGCAGAAACACCTTCAAATCATAGCCGCGGCGTTGCGCAAACTCCTGGGGCATGAGCGGCGTCCAGGATGGTTTGCCCGCCTCGTAACTGTCTAGCAGGACGTGCTGCAAGCCGGTGCCCACCAGCGGGCCGAGATGCTTCTTTAGTTCGCCGAGGACATGCTGGAGATGGAACGTGACGGCCCGCTCGCTCATTTTGTCGCATTCAAGCCCCATCGCTTCCCACTGGTTCGGTTGGGTCAGCGCGCCCATTGTCGTGTGGCCAATGCGGAGGATCATCCATTTGCCCGGCGGCGGCGTCCAGGCGAGCCGGCCCGCCGCATCCATCTTCACGGTCAGTTCAATGACCTTGTCCCTGGCGATGACTCCTTCTGCCGGAACCGCCAGCACGGCGATGTCACGCCAGTAGTTCGTGCGGCCGACGATGATCGGCTTCTCCAGGATGCCGGTCTGCTTGTTCACCATCGGAAAGAGCATGTCGCCACGCGGGTCTACTTTCGGACGCGGCAGCAAGCCCTCAAACGCGATCCCCCCCTCCACCAGGGTCTGGGACAGGAAGATCTGCTGCATCGCCAATTCCGGTGTGATCCACGGACCGCCGGTGCTGGTGTAGCCGGGGCAGTTGTGCAGCCCCACGTCAATCCCCAGCCGCTTCCCTTCCGCCGCGGCATGACGCACCATTGCCCACCATGGATCGGTAAACGCAATCAGGCCCTCGCTCGGGCTGTTCTCGATGTGTGCCGCCCAGGGGGAGCAGACATCCGCCATTCCGAAGATCGTGGCCCCGCCGATGCCTGCCCGCTTGAACGCCTCCAAATCGCGCGTGATCCCCTCCCTGCTGACATTGCATCCCATCCAATGCCACCACACTCCAGGTTTGGCGGATTCGGGTGGCTGGAAGAAGATTTGTTCCAGGTTTTCGGCCTGGCACGCGCTCGCGGCAAACAGTAGGAGGGCGGAGGAGATGAAGGATAAGTGGCGGATCATGTTCATGGCGTTTCGGGGTGCTCTATCAGCGCTGAAATACTTTGAGGTTGTAGATGCCGGCGCCATTCTCGGGACGCTGGCAGCCGGTGACGGTCAGGCGCACAAATCTGGCTTTAACCTGGCCGGCATCGGTCTGAGGGCTTGCCGCGATCGGGAAAGTGGCTGTCTTGTCCGCAAACTGCCTCCACGCCTTTCCATCAACCGAGGATTCGATGGCGTACTTGTAGGCGAGCGTGGGGTATTCAAAACTGGTTTCAATCCGGCCCACCTCGTATGTGTCACCCAGGTCCGCCGTTAGCGATTGCGGATAGGTGTTGGTGGCGGCGCGCCAAAGGCTGGCGTTGTTGTGGTCCAGCGCGTATTCGGGGACGTAGTTGCCGCTGCGGACGCTGGTGGCGCTGGCATATTTGCCACGAGCCACATCGTTGCCCTGCTGGACCACCGGCAGTAGCGCGCCCACCCCCGTCTGCGTCGGGACGACTTGCCTGATGCTGCCATCCTCGCTGAACTCCAACCGGTCGGCGCAAGTCTGGCGGAAGACGCCCTTTGCGCCTTCGTGCGGTTGATTATGCTGGTGATAAACGATGTAGTGCTCGTTTTTGAACTTCAGGACGGAGTTGTGACCCGGCCCTTTCGTGGTGAGGTCCTCGTTCGACTTGAGGACGACATTATTCACCGGGTTTGTGAAAGGTCCAAATGGATGCTTTGCGGTGGCGTAATGCACCGAGTAGGATCCATCGTGCAATGCGCCTGAGGAGTAAAGCAGGTAGTAGGTGCCACCCCGCTTGATCATGTAGGAGCCTTCCACAAAGTCGGATAGCTGAGGGCCGTTGGATGTGTCCACGGCGTTGCCTGGTTCCGACCCCTTGCCGCGAACGGAGGAAGCGGTCGCGGGCTTTCCGCGCGAGACGAGTTCGTCGCCGGAGAACACGTCGAACGAATAAAGCCCCGCCCAGTGTCCGGAGCAATGGTTCATCGTGATCCGCACATGCCTTCCGCGCCCCTCGCCCTGATCTGCATACCCGTCGCCAGCCCTCTCGGTCCGGTTGGTTGAGCGGTCAGTGAATGTCTTCCATGATTGGCCATCTTCCGATAGCTCAATCCGGTATCCGTATGCAACGTGGCGGAATTCAGGACAGGTAACAGTTCGCGTAATGCGCATGGATTCCCCGAGGTCAACCGACAGCCATTGCGGAAGCTCTCCGCCTTTCGGTAGCCACTTTGTGCCTTTCAGGAAATGCACCTCGCCATCAATGTCCTTCAGGTCGGGCGTGAGTCGTGCAGCCATCGCCTCGGACCATCCCCAGTACATGTAGGCCTGGCCGTCATCGTCGATGAAGGGTTGTGAGTCCATGTTGTAAGCCGCGACAATGCGTCCCGCCTTGCCGCCGCCGCTGACGATTGGGGTGTTGTCCTCGCGCAAGTTTCGCCACGGCCCTTGCGGGTCATCGGCTACGCCAACCCAGGTGTCGTAGGCGCCGGAGCGGGTGATAAACTGATAATACCGCCCGTCCCGCTTGAGTATGTCTGGTGCCCAGATATCGCCCCCGAATTTGCCAAACACTGGCCAATCGGTGAGCCTCATCTCCCAATTCACAAAGTCCTTGGACTTCCAGACTGACGCGCGGCCATACGCCCCGGATTCGTTCTCCATCGAGGTGGCAAAGATATAAAACGTGTCCTGGTCAAATAGTATGTGCGGGTCGGGAAACATGCCTGGCAGGATGGGGTTTCCAAAGCGACCGGGAGCGTCGTGGACGTTAACGGTCGTTGTGGTTTCCGCTGTATGATTTCCCTGGGAAGCACGAAGTTTCAGTACATACTTTCCGGCCATGGTGGCCGTGGCCCAGGTGACCGCTGCGCGGGGCCGCTCAAATACGATCTCTCCCGGGCCGCTTTGCTTCGTCCAGAGTATTTCCAGGCGGTTGGTGCCTTCGCCGCTCACCGTGCTGGCAAGCAGCAGTTTGTTGGGCAGGATGCTGTAATAGCCCAATCCCGCATGGATGTGAGGGGCCGCCTTGGCGCCCATGCCGGTGCAGAGAGCACCGAGGAGCAAAAGTCGTTTCATGGCTTTGCCACAGTGGCTTCCTTGATTTCGCCATTGATCCGGACTTTGGCCGATCCACCGCGCTGGCCGGTGACACGGTAGCTGGTGGCCTTGCCATCCTTCCAAGCGATGTCCACCGTGAGTCCACCCCGAGCGCGCAGGCCCTTTACGCTTCCTTCTGACCATGCCTTGGGTAATGCGGGCAGCAATTCGATTTCAGCCGTGTGGGATTGGAGCAGCATTTCCGCGATGCCGGCCGCGCCGCCAAAATTTCCGTCAATCTGGAAGGGAGGACAGTTGTCGAACAGGTTTGGCAAAGTGGAGTCTGCCAGCAGCAAGTGAAGGTGCCGGGCGGCTTGCTCTCCATCTTGCATTCGGGCGAAAAAATTGACCAGCCACGCTCGGCTCCAACCGGTTCCCCCGCCGCCATTGGCAAGGCGGTGCTCCAGACTCTTGCGGGCGGCGGCCAGCAACTCTGGGCTGCCGCGCGGGGTGATTTGTTTTGCCGGATGCAGTCCATACATGTGGGACATGTGCCGGTGACCTGGTTCGGGTTCAGCATAGTCCTGGACCCACTCCTGCAGTCGCCCGGTTTTCGGACTGATCTGCACGGGAGCGAGACTGTCCAGCGCGGCCCGGATTTCCTTCTGAAATTCCGGTTCAAACTCCTGACCGCCGAGCACTGCGGCGGCCGACTGACAGTTTTCAAACAAGTCCCGGATGATCATCAGGTCCATGGTCGCAGCATAGGTGAACATGGCCCGGGAGCCATCGGGCTTGGTGAAGCCATTCTCCGGCGAGTGTGAGGGGCAGGTGACCAGTTTTCCGGCCATCGGGGTGCCAGCGGGAGCCTTGACCAGAAAATCCAGCATGAAGCGTGCGGCCTGGCTCATTTGCGGCCACGCGCGAGTGCGCAGGAACTCTTTGTCCTCGGTGAACAGAAAATGTTCCCAGGACTGGCGGACCAGCCAGGCAGCCCCCATGGGCCAGACACCCCAGACGCCGTCCACGGGGGCGGCCCCCCGCCAGAGATCCGTGTTGTGATGCAGTGTCCACCCGCGGCAGCCGTAATACTCTTTGGCGACTTTGCCGCCGGAAATCATGAGATCGTCGATCAGGTCGTAAACCGGCATTCCGCATTCGGAAAGGTTGGCCACTTCCGCTGGCCAGTAGTTCATCTGGAGGTTGATGTTGGCGGTGTATTTGCTCCCCCAGGCAGGGGCACTGTCCTTGTTCCATATGCCCTGAAGATTCGCCGGCTGGGATCCCGGGCGGCTGGAGGAGAGGAGCAAGTAGCGGCCGAACTGGAAATAGAGCGCGGCCAGCGCCGGATCCTCAGCGCCGCCTTTGACGGCCTTCAGCCTTTGGTCAGTGGGATGGCTGTTATCGCTCGCACCGCCGAGATCAAGGGCCACGCGATCCATGATCCCTTGGAAATCTTTCACATGGCGGTCACGGAGCTGTTTGTAACTCATGTTCTCGGCTCGTCTCAGTTGCCCCGGCCATTCAGAATTGGGATCACCAGAGATGTCGCGGAAATTGCGGAAACTGGTGCCGGCGGCCAACCAGATCGTCACCGCGTTGGCTCCCTGCACCTGAAGCGTGTTCGTGCCCAGCAGGAGCGCGCCGCCTTCCGGCCGTGCCTTGATGGCTGTGGCGTAGCGGATGCCCGGCTCAGACCAGGTGGCGGTCCAGTCCTTGCGTTTGCCGTCCTCATGCCATTGCCCCTCGAGCACCAGTTGCCCCGTTTGGTCCACGCGAACCCGGTTTGGATAGATCGAGTTTATCCTGGCAGTGAAACTGACTTTTCCCGGTTCGCTGGCCGTAATCCGCATCACAAGTATGCCGTCCGGATGGGAAATGAAACACTCCCGTGTAAAATGGGTTGCGCCGGAACGGAAGCGCACCGTGGAGACGCCACGCCGCAGATCCAGTTCGCGACGGTAGTCCTCCGTATTGCCGGGAAGATCAAAGTCCAGGCGCAGATCGCCTAGCGGCTGAAAGGCCGCCTGAAACGGCGGGCTACCCATGAATTGCTTGTTGGCCAGCGTGGTGGCCTCATTTTCCTTCCCGGCAAATAGCAGGCGGCGGATTTCGGGCAGGTGTTGGGCTGCGCCCACGCGTGCATAATCATGGGGCACACCAGCCCAAAAGGTATCGACATTGAGCTGGAGGACTTCATGTGCCGTTCCCCCATGCTGCATGGCTGCCAGGCGCGAGTTGCCCAGCGGCAGTGCCTCACTCCAGTTCTGGGCGGGTTGCTTAAACCAGATTTTCAGAGGGTTTTCCGTTGGTTCAGGCTCGGGAGCAGCCACTGCAACCAGGGAAACCGCAGCGAACAGGGCGGCAGAAAGGAAAAACGAACGAGGATCGGACACCTTGCGTTTTAGTCTTGCCGTGTGTTTCATCATAAATCTATGGAGTCTTGTTTTCATGGGCTTCGCGCTTAGCTTGGTTCCAGGCTGACGAGGTCGCTCTAACCACGACGATATGGCCGGACTCACGGAAAATGTCTCGGCACCCGTGGTCATGGAATTGCTCTGTTTGATTCAACAGGATTTTGAGGTTGGGTGTCACTGCGGCTGCTTCTTCAGGCTGAGTTTGACCACGTCCACATTCGTTGTGCGCAAACTGTCAGGAATGGCGAGATGCAAATTGCCATCCTCGTATCGCAGCGGAATGGAATCCTTGGTGCGGAGCAGCCTCGCCTCGATCGCGTTCGGCGCATTCGTCCAGACGACTTCGCCTTTGAACGCGGGCAGGAAGTGAATATAAGCCACACCCTCGCGGGTGGTGACTGGTGCGTTAATCTCAGCGGGCCACGGGCCGGCTTTCGCGCCAATTACCGATTCGCGGCTGTGGGCCATCCACTCGGCCATCTCTTTCCAGGCGGACAACGCGGGCAAGGGAATGCTGCCGTCGCCTTTCGGACCTAGATTCGCCAGCAGATTACCGCCCCAGGCACGCAGGCGAACAAGTTCTTCAATCACTTCGGGTGCGGTGTCCCAGCCTTGCCCTTCGGTATAGGACCATTTTCGGCTGGGCCAGCAGGTCTCGCACGTTTCGAACCAGTCGCTAAAGCGTTTCTCCGGCAGCTTGCCCTCGGTGTCTCCATAATCGCCCCCACCGCCGTTGCGACGATTGATGACAATACCCGGCTGAAGCTGGCGGACTTCGTTGTTGGGGATCTCGCCTTTGCCACCGTCGAACCAGATGAGGTCGATCTTGCCGTAGCTCGTAAGCAATTCTCGGACCTGCCCACGGATAAGTTCGGCCCGCTTGGCGTCATGGTTGCTGGGCTTGGGCGGAAGTTTCACGGGTTTGTGATCCATGTCCAGCGGCCCGCCGGTATAGGCGAAGTTCTTGTAGTGCCGGTCAAACCACCAGTCTGGCGGCGAATAGTAGAGTCCGACTTTCAGCCCCTGCTTGCGGCAGGCATCGATGAACTCCTTCACGAAATCGCGGCCGCCAAACGTGGATTTGGTTCCAAGATCACCATAATCCGACGGCCAGAGCGTGAATCCGTCATGATGTTTCGTGACCATGACCGCGTAGGTGAACCCCGCCGCCTTCGCGGCAACGAGCATTTGGTCGTAGTTCACCTGGTCCGGTTTCCAGTTTCTGGCCTGGGCGAAATAGGCGTTGGGCGTTACGGTGGCATCCTTCCATGGCTTGTTCGCCAGCATTCCCCAAGACAGATCGCCGGTGGCGCTCACTGACGCGAGTCCCCAATGAATGAACAAACCCAGGCCCGCATCTGGAAACCACTGTGCGTCCGGGTGCATGTTGCGCGAACCCGGCTTCGCGGGCGTTGCCTGCTTCAGCGCCTGGGCCTGGGCGGTGGCGGTGTTGTCGTTCGCCACGACCGAGGCTGATGCACAGGCAAACAACAGGCATGCGAACAAAAGATCAGAATATCGTTTCATGGCACAACTATTATTTTTCCGGCAGCAGGGTCCATCGTTGACCATCGGTCGAGGTGAGCAAACCGAAAGTCGTCCTGCCGGTGGCGTTCTCACCCATCAGGATCATCAGCCACCGGTCCGCCTCGTGCCAAACGAATGGCGCGCCATATTTCCGAGCCATCCATTTCTGACGGGCAATCTGGATCGGTCCCGCCAGCTTCCAGTCGCGCAAGTCTGTCGATGTCGCCAGCGCGAGGTGCTGGTCAGCCAGGCCTTCGCTGTAAATCATTGTCCAGTGGTCGTCGGTCCGGAAAACCATCACGTTTTCAACGCCGTCCGGAGCCCGCTCTGAAACACCCAGCAAGGGGGCTTTTGTCGAGAGGATTTCCCACTGTTCCAGCTTGGGATCGCGCGTGAGGGCGTGGCCGAGCAGGTTGGCCCGCAATACTTTTCCGGCGGCGTTCGTGACGTTCGCGCTGCCGACGAAATAGCAATGCAGCGTCTCGCCATCGAGCACCAGCGTGGGATCAATGATGCGCTTGAGCGTGTTCCAGGGCAGTAACCGCGCCTCCGCGAGAAAGATCTTCGGCCCCGACCACGTTAGCAAGTCTGGCGACTCGCTGTAGCAAAGCTGCGTCGGTGGCGCCGGGTAGGTTTGATACGGCAGAATAAATCGCCCGTGCCACTTCACCACATCGCCGGGCGAGGCGTGGCCCTTCGGGGAAACATTGCGGTCGCTCTCGAAACGGACGAAGTCGCGCGTGAACACATCCGCCACCGTCCAGTTCCTCGGGTCGCTCCAGGTGCCGTTGGTGGTCGTCAGCCGTGAGTAATACACCCGATAGCCGTCGGGCACTTTCAGGACGGAAGGATCACGCAGATTGTCAACGGAGGTCCAAACCGGATTCCTCAACTGCCTCAAATCCAGTGGGCCATCCGCAAGACGGGTTTCCGCGTGAGTTGCCAGCGCGCTGGCGATGCCGGCTGCGAGGGCAATCGCAGGTAATGTCCCTTTTGATCCAATGATCATTTCAGCCCTTTTAGAGGAATTTGGATGTTGAAGCTGCCATCGCGGCCTTTGGCGTCTGCGGCGGCACAAAGGAGGGCGATGGGCACGCCGTTGTCGAGGAGCACCTGGGGACGTTCCAGAGCATCGAGCTTCTGTTTTCGCCCGTCGGCCCAGGTCACTTCGGGCGTTGTGACCAGCGGATGACGGGCGAGCTTCCAGTCAATTCCGTTCGCTGATTCCCAAAGCGCCAGCGAATAGCCGCGCTGCGTGAAGTGGCCCGCATTGTCCTTGACCACGGCCCAGTAGCGGTCCGCTCCGCGCCAGATGAACGGGTCTTCGGCCGCGAATTGCACCCCCTCTTTCACGAAGATTGGATTGGGGTGTTTCCTGAACGGGCCGGTCGGGCTGTCGCTCGTGGCCACGCAGTGGAACACGGGGCCGCCGAAGGGCATCTTGCCCTTGTCGCCAACAGCCTTGTAAACCATGAGGCAGCCACCGTCGGGTCGCATGGCCACGCTGGGGTTGTTGCAGCACAGTGCGTCGTAAAACCCGGACGTGGTGTCCACCAGCGGCTTGTCGAAGCGCTGCCATGGCCCGTTCGGTGAATCGGCCACGGCCACGCCGATGCGCTGGTGATTGCGATGGGTCCAGTTGAGGGATTTCCCGACCACGCCGTCACCGAAGTTGCCCATGTAGTAGAGGTAATACTTGCCGCCCGTGCGGACGACCGTTGGGTTGTGGGTGCAAGAGCCGTCCCAGTAATTCGTCCCGCGCGCCGGGAGCGCGACATCGTGGTGCTTCCACGGGCCGAACGGCGAACTGCTGACCGCGTGCGCCACCTCGGAATGGGTGACCCACGCGAGGTGTCCCAGTTTGCGCGGCCAGCGGGAATAGAACATGTGGTATTTCCCATCGTCGCCCTTGGTGGCAGAACCGCACCAGATGTTAAAGTCGGAATCAGAGAAACTGGCCGTCGCCGGGACTGGTTGGATCATGGCGTTGAAATCGTACTCGTCCGGGGTTCCCGACGACATCCTGGAAAGGGTTCCTTTGAGTGAGTCTCGGCGCAGGTTGCCTGGCTGGATCATGAGTTCTTTGAGCAACGGCAGATGTCTTTCATACACGCCGCGGGGCGAGGTTTCGTGGCGCACGGCAATCCACGCGGCCTTGCCGATGATTTCCCCCATCATGCCGCAGGTGCGCATGACCCGCACTGGGCCGAGACCTTCGCGGTCCACGCTGATGTTTCGCCCAGCCATGAAGAGGTTCGTGACGTTGCGGCTGTAGAGCGCGCGATACGGCGCCCAATACGGGCTTTTGTATTTGAAACCGTCGCCGGTTGTAGCCTGCGAAATAAACTCGTTTCCTGCGTGTCCCTTGTCGAATGATGGATGCGGCGTGTGGATGTCGATGTGCCACGAGCACGGGAATGCTCCGTCGGGCCATTCGCGGCCCTTGCGGAAATCATCGCCGGTGAGCACTACGTCGCCGAGCAGACGCCGAGACTCCCGCTTGCCGGCGATGAACGCCGCCCACCCCAGGCGATGGTTGGGATAGAGTTTGTCCACGTTCTTGAGCGTGTCCCACGCGCCATACATGGCGCGGAAGTTCATGTCGCGTATGCGTTCGATGTCGTTCACCATGTCCAGCTGGAAGCCGCTCTCCCAGAACCAGCCGCCAAGGTTGCTCAGCGGCGTGTCGGCCCACTGGCCCTTGAAATTCTTGCGGCCAGGAAAGGGCTTGTCGGTCAGATCCACCGCCCACGGGCAGCGTGGAAACGGCGCGGCCACGCCACCTTCTTTCACAGCAATGGTCAGCGCGTCCTTGTCCTTGCACTCGCACTTGAGCACCTGGGCAGGGTCGGCATTATCCATCAGGTTCCACAGGTTGCTCGCTCCCATCTGGCCTTCCTTCGAAGTTTCGTGGTCGGCACCCGCGAGATACCCGACCGTCGCGTCGCCGGTGCAATCTGCAAACAACTTGGCCCGCAGCCGTATGCGGCGTGCGGTGCGGATATGCTGGGCGTCCACGGACTCAATGCGTCCGCCGTTCGCCCTTACGGCGTAGACCTGCTGTTCGAGCAGCAGCGTGACGCGTGGTTCTGCCCGCACGAGGTCAAGCTTGCCCTGGTCGCCATAGATGCCGCCGTGTTTGGCGTTGCCGGTGCCGGGTTGTTTTGCGGGCACGAGTTCTTCCACGATCTCGCCGATGTGCGGGTACGGTTTCTGACGCGTGTGTCCTTCCGGCCAGACGCGAACTTCGGAGCTGCCGTTGCCGCCCAGCACTGGCCGATCTTGCACCAGTGCAACGCGGAGCCCATTGCGGGCTGCGGAGATCGCCGCGCTGGTGCCGGCTATTCCTCCGCCTACAACGACTAGGTCGAACTCTCCCCCGTCTTCCGGTTCCGCGGGCAGGCCCAGCGCTGCCTGGCGGAAAGCTGCCAGTGCTGCGGCTTCGTTCGGCGGAATGAAGTCTGCATCCCTGCTGAACAGCACCGCGTCGCATCGACCCTCGAAGCCGGTGAGGTCGTGCAACGCAACTTTCGCTTCCGGGCCAACTTGCACGGTGCCACCATCCTGCCAATGCCATTCGGCACCCTTTGTGCCAAAGATCGTATTCAGCGGTTTTCCATTCACGACCACCTGAAACTTGCCCGGCGCGCCTGGTGCCTTCCACGGAGCCACCCAATCACGCGTTCGCACCCACACGCGGTACGCTCCTGGCGAGGGAAACTTTGCCGTGGTCAAGGCATCCTTGACCGGTACCCCCAAACCATGCGCCAGCAAATAGGGCGAACCGATGGACTGCATGGATTGCTGATCCAGGTCCCACCCTCCGGGATCCGCGAACTGCTCAGCTTCCAGCAGGAGGTGCTGGGAACGGGCGCCCAGGGGAAGCAGCAACAGGAATGCCAGTGTCCCTGCCAATGTTAGTTGAGTTTTCATCCGGGCAGGCGCAGTGCGGCTGTTGAATGACGTCAACCGGCGGATGGTCTTGAGGTAGGTCAGTGGTGATTGCATGGGAGTGCTCAGGGTGTTTGCAGACGAAAAATGCGTTGGTCGTTGGTTTCGAGAGGCAGCCCGACGCTCCATCGTCCGCTGGTCAGCACGGCCATGTTGGTCGTGCGTGTCCAGGTGATGGGCAGGTGGAGGTTGGTTGCCGCGTGCAGTTCGTACGTTCCGGCGTCAGCCGCCCAGGAAAGGGCGAGTGAACTGGTTCCACGCGCTATGGCCAGGGGGGCGTTGGTGCTCACAAGGGTGCTGCCGGTCAACCCGAAGTCCATCGCCAGGTCGGTGCTGGTCAGCGCGTTTTGGTGGACTTCGATGGCGAGCAGGTTTGTGCCAGTGACCACGAGGTTGAGGGTTGAGGCAGGGAGGTTAGGCGGGAGCCAGGTGCTTTCACTAGCGCCGCCGAGGGCGGTGGAGGCGGGAGTGCTGTTGGTGATCACGCCGGAAGGCATATTGGTGTCGCGCCAGATTTCGGTGCCATTCAGATAGACGACCGCGCCGTCGTCGCGGAGGATGCGTCCATCAATGGATTGCAACAGTGCGGCTTGCGGCACAAAGAAAGCACGACGGAAGTAGGTTGTCCATTGCCGATTGCTGGCGATAACGGTGGCCGGGAGCAAACCGTTGGCGTCACCAAAGCCGAGCATGGCTGTGCCACTTGACCACGAGACGTCGTTGAAGTTGTTGCTGCGCCAGGCCGTGCCGAGGTCCTTGGCCTGGGCAAAGTACTTCCAGACTGCACCGGTCGCCAGGAGCGTCACAGGCATGGGCGCGAAACCGGATGAAATCGTGAAGACCAACGTGCCGTTTGCAGGATTGAACACGGCGTTCAGACCGTCCAGAGGAGGTTGTACGACAATGTTGGTGAAATTGCCGGTCTTCGTCCCGGAACTGCCGAACAGCACAAAGCTCTCGCCGCCGGCCCACGCTGCCCCGGTCACGTTTGTGACGATCAGCGTGCCGCCGTAAGAGACATGCCCAGCGCAGAGGATGAGGTCGCTGACGGGTGTTGCGCCGAATCGGCCAACCTTAAAGCGGGCGGTGCCGGCAAGGGCGAGGCTGCCGTTGAGCGTGAGGGTTTCGTTCAGGCTGGTCGTGCTTCCCGGCTCCAGTGTGCCGCTGTTGGCAACGACCACCGGGCCATTGATGATGCCATTGCCGGACAACGTGCCTTCGCTGACAGTCGTGGTGCCCGTGTAGGTGTTCGCGCCGGACAGTCGGAGTGTGCCCGGTCCGGCCTTCTGCAGTCCCGCCGATCCGGCGACGACGGTGGCAATGGTGGCCGTGACGTTGCTCGCGGTGGTGATGGTTGGCGAACTGCCGTTCATTGTGAGCGTGCTGTTTTGCAGCGTGTAGCCGGAGGTGGTGAAGGTGAGGCGATTGGCTTTGATGCCGGCGGAAAGACTTACCGCGCCGCCCATGCCCTGGAAGAGTGCTGCGTAATCGCTGCCGCCGAAGTCATGCCACTTGGACGCTGCCCCCCCGTCATGCCAGTTGGCGGTGGCGGCCACGTCCCAGGTGCCCGCCCCCCCCGCGCCCGCCGGGCCCCAGATCAGCGGCGCGCTGGAGAGGGATTCGCCCTTGTAAATCCGCAGCGCATCAATGTTCAGCCGCACAAAGGAGAAGTTTAGCCCCGAGGTGTTTGCACCATTCTGGGCCGAGACGATGTGGGTTCCCGGTGTCAGGTTCGGCAGGCTGAATACGCTGGTGCCGGCCTGCGTGGTCTCCAGGTAGTTTTGCCGCCGCGCCCCCGTGGATAGGCCCATGCCGCTTACGCTGTACCATGCCATGCGAGAATCCTCATCCCGCGTGCATATCACGTCCGCGCCGGAGCCGTCAAAGGTGTAGGTGAACGAAGCTGGATTAACTTCCGTGTAGTGGACGTCGTTGCCCACCTCGCCACGGTTTCGGTTCGTCTGGTAGTGCCACAGGTCCGGGCGCGTGACCGTGAAACCATTCACTCCCGGCTGGATCGGATCTGGCGTGCCTTTCCAAGTGATGCCTTTGATCGTGTGCCAAGCGAAGGGTAGGTTGGTCACGGTGAACGTCTGCACGCTGCCCTGGCAGACGCCGAGGTTCTGCTGAAAAACCCCGTCCAGCATCAGGTAGTAATTCCCGCAGCCATAGGCGCTGGTGAGGAAACACTGTGCCGCCGTGCCGTAGAAGGCAAACTCGAAGTAGTCGCTCGACGGAGGATTTCCGGCAGTCGGTGTCGTGGTGTAATAGCCGACCCCGGGCGTAATCCAAGCCGCGCCGTTGTAGCCTTGTTGCCACGACCCGCTGTAGCCAGCGGAACCGGAGCCCAGACTGTACGTGTTCGGAAAACTTGCGCTCAGGTCCGGTTCGCTGTCATTGACGAGCTCCATCACCTTGAAAGCATCGACGACGAGCACCGCGCCGCTCGTCTTTACTCCCTTGAGCGTATGCCGGCCGCGTGGCAGGCCGGACTTGGCAAAGACCACGTCGCGGTTCGTCGTGTCGGCGCTGAGGTTCACGTTTGTTTGCAGGAGATCATCAACGTAAAGATCAACGCCGCTGCGGTTCGCGCCGCGGCTGGTGATCAGACTCACTTCCGTGCCGGCGAACGCGAAGGTGAACGAATCGCCATTGGCCGTGGCCGTGTGGGCGTCGTCGGCGAATTCGCCCAAGCCGCGATGGCTCTGGTAGGTCCACGAGTTCCCCGTGTAAGCAATGCTCGGGCTGGCGTCGTTGACCAAGCCCGCGCCGCCTTTGCTGACGACATCCAGTTGAATCACCGTGTCGAGCGCGCTCCAGGTGTTGGTGCCGGTCAGCGTGAGTTGGATGCCACGCGGCGTCTGGAGCAGCGTCACCACCGCGTTCAACACCTGCTGTGTGGCGGCGCCCGATTGCAGCGAGGCCAGCAGCGTGGCATTGGTGAAAACCTTGCCATCCACGGGCGCGGGCAGCGTCAGGGTGTTGCTTCCCGGGGATTTGAGCACGTGAATGAATTCCCGCGTGTCGTCCATTCCAGTCGTGGCCACCCAGCCCACCTGGCTGTGACTGATGGTTCGCCCGTCCTTGTACGGCGGCGGGAAACTGGTGCTGGGATGCGTGTTTGTGACCGCCCGCATGATCGGTGAGAGATAGCGGCCCAGGGCAAAGACACGCGTCGTTTCCGACAATCCGCCCAACCCCACACCGTCGATGCTCCAATGCACACCCCCGCCCTCGAAATTCGCCGCCGCTTCCAGCACCACCGTGCGAAACATGTCCTCCGCGGTCAGGCTGCCTTGCCCCGTAACCAGGTTATACATGCACTCCGACCAACCAAAGTTCCAACTTCCCACGACCTCCGGTCCGCCCATGTCCGCGGTGTACATCTGGCCGCCGTTCTGCATCGTGACGAGGTCGGGGTTGCGCTGGTGAATCGTTTGGAGCAGCCGCTTGTAATCCACCAAGCTGTCCTGGTTGGCTTGGATTTGGTTCTCATCCACCCAGAAGCCGTCAATGCGCGAGCCGTAGCGGTCAATCGTCTCGGCATACAGGTCGTTCATCCAATTGTTGTGCAGGGCAAGATCGCCGGTCAGCGGCTGATACGGATGGGTGTAGAGATAAACGCGCAGACCCTTCGCCTTCACCGCGTCAATCATGTCGCTGATCACATCCCGCTGGGTTGGACACCGGCCGCCCGCCCCATACTTCGCCATGACCGGACTCGGCCACAGCGGACACAAGTTGCCGTGCCAGGCAGTGAAGACAACGTATTGCGCGCCCGCCGCCGCCACGTCATTGGCGTAGGCCGAAGCGTTGAAGTTGTTCGCCACCTGATCGGCCGAGGTTGGACGCACACCGTTGGTATCAGGAGTCCCGTCGTAGCCCCACCAGACATAATGGCTGAAGACGCCATACTTGAGCGATTTCCAAATGTCGCGGCGCGCTGGGGTGCTATCCTGCGTGAGGATGCCCGTGCCACCGAGTTGCGCCGATAGGTTCTGCGCACCGCTGCCCGGCGCGCCCCACGTCCCCGCCGCCAGCTTCTGGTTGTTGACGTGGAGCATAATGTTTGTCGCGCCCGACGCTGGCGGAATCAGGGTGGCGATCGAGCCGACGAGGTTGATGCGCGTTCCTGCCGCCGGAGTGGCGGACGACAAATCCAGCGTGCCGTCATACACCGTGATGAAGCCGCTGAGCTGAATCGCGCCGCTGACTTTCATCGTGCCCGCGCCGGTTTTTACAAATCCGCAATTTCCGCTGGCTTCGGTGAGCGCGGCGCTGACCAGCAAGTCCGTCGCAGCCGGGCCGTTCGCCACGTTGAAGGTCAAGAGCGAGGCCGAGTTTTCGGGCCGAATGCGGATACGGCCAGCGATGATCGCGGTATTGGTGCTGGCCAGCGTGTTCACCGTGGTGCTGTTCCATTCCAGTTGCGATCCGCTGGTGCCGTTCGTGCCGCCGTTGCTCTGCAGGGTGCCGCCGGTCATGTTCACTCCGCCGGTGAGACCCCAGATGTGCATCGTTCCCGGCGCCGTGACGGTGCCGCCGTTGATGTTCAACGTGGTCAGCTTTTGCCCTCCGTTGAAACCCAGGCCGGTGCCATCGCCCGTTGACACCACCATCCCGCCGGGGTTCACCGTGAGCGTGCCGACGATGCATCCGTTGCCCGCGTTGGCCGCGAGGGACAGCGTACCACCATTGACCACGGTGCCGCCCGTGAAGGTGTTGATCCCGGAAAGTGTCAGCGCCCCGGCGCCCCATTTGTTGAGCGCTCCGGAATTGATTGTGCTGGCGATGGACGCGCTTGCGTTGTTCGTGATGGCCTGGGATCCCACCAATCCCAGCGTGCCCCCGGACAGGGTGTAGCCCGGATTGTTGAACGTGAGCGAACCGGCGATGATCCCTGTGCTGAGTGTGACTGGCCCGGCTCCGGCAGCACCGAAGATCGCGTGATTGGTCATCACGCTGTTCCAGGCTGCGCCTGACCAGTTCAGATCGCTCGTGTTCCAAAGCCGGGTTCCGGCCCCGTTGTCCCAGGCCATGCTCGCACCCGGCGGCAGGCCCGTTAGCTCGAGGTCAAAGGCTATGTCCGAGCTGTTTGTCACCACCTGATGCAGCTCTACTGCCAGTTGATTCAGCCCCTCACGCAGCCGTGAGCCGCTGAAATTCGCTGAAAAATAGTTGGTTTCCTCCGCGTTGCTCACCGTGGCGGAGGCCAGCGTCATGTGGCTGACCTCGCCTGTTGGCATGTTATCGCGATGCAGTTCAATCCCGTTGAGATACACCACCGCTCCGTCATCCCGTAGCAGCCGCAACCCCAGCCCCGCCAGCGCTGCTGCGTTTGTCACGCTGAAGGTGCGGCGATAGTAGGTGGTGATGAACCTGTTGTTCGCATCCGGCCCGAAACTGTTGGTCGTCCTCGGCCATTGTCCCACGTTCATCTCCCCGTAGCCCAACGGTGCCGGCCCGCCGGCCCACGCGGCATCATTGAAAGAATTCGTTCGCCAGGCCGTGCCAAGGTTCGCGCCGGTGTCGAGATACTTCCAGGTGCTGCCAACAGGCACGAGTGAAACCGTCGCGGCCATCCCTGTGCCGCTCACGATCAAATACGCGACCAGAATAATAAAAGCGGTGCTCCCTCCGAGGCAGATTGCGCCGAAAGCGGGCGCTCGTCCTTTACGAGTGGGTGGCTCCCAGTATGCTTTCATGCTCATTTTATTTCCAAGAGCTGATGTTCGAGGCGATTGAACCCCTTCAGACCGCTCTCGTCGTGACGGTGAGTCGGCCATCGGGTCATTGAACGGAAGTTGACTACAGATGCGTTCATTTGCAGCGAGTTCACTGGCCCGCGTCGCCGACAAGAATCGGCGTGCCGGTGGTGAGAAACTGCACTTCCAGCCAGGGTTTCGAGCCGGCTTGGTCTGTTGACACGGTGATGCTGGCTTGGCCCAGAGGCATAACAAAGTTCTCTTTTTCGACAGAAAACTCCGCACGGCGGTGCCAGTTCTCGTCGTAAAGAACTGTTTTGTCGCCGCCGGTGTATTGTAGGAAGTGGCCGCTCGGGATGGCGCCACGCACGCGGAGTTGGCCGGTGCCGACTCGCACGACGGGGTTCTCCAAGGCCACGGGGATTTCGCCCAGCGCGGTAAGCTGTTCAACTTTGACGGTAACCTGCTTGTGCGGTGGAAGTTCACCGAAGCCGATCTTGACGCGACGGACTTTCGCGTAGTCGGTGCTCTTGGTTTCCATGCGCCAGCCCCAGGCGCTGCTGGCCCACGAGACTTCCCCGTTGGGAATCTCCACATAGCGCCGCCCCGTGAAATCAATCGGCACCACATAGTCGCGGTTGCCGAGTTGCACGAGCAGCAACGCGCCGCTGCCATCGCCAGTCACCCACAAGCCGAGCCCGCGGCGGCGGGCCATGTCAACGGCGAGGTTCCACGCGGGAAAGTTCTCCGTCTCGCGCTGCGCTCGGTCGGTGGCATTGGAAGCCATAAGCAGGAGAACGTTTCCCTCGAGCTTGGCGGTGCCGGCACCGTCCGCGCGAATCGCCTCCGCGCTAGCCGGCAGGAGCTGGACATTTCCGACCGCGCTGGTCGCGGGAGCCATGGCCCCTCGGTTGCCTTCCGTGAAAAAGTCCGTCGCCGTCTTTTCCACCGGCGCGGCTCCGACGGCGCTAGGAATCGTTTTGCTCTGCCGATCAAATGCGGGCAGGACGTGGATGATGAACTGGAGGGGCTGCGCGGAATCGGGGTTCTGCAGCAGAAGCGGCTCGCCGGGCTGGATGAACTGTCGTGGAGAAATCGCACCGTGTTCCTGGCCGTGCTGCCACTGGATGTCGCCCGTTTTGCGCGTGAGAACACGCGTCGGGACGATCTCATAGTGACCATCCACCTTCCGCGCCACGGGCACCACGGGCGAGCAGAGGTGGTGATTGAAGTTCGCCGCAGCGCCCTGCGGACGGGTGAAGGTGGCGTTGAGGCGCTGGCGCTGTCCTTCCGTCAGCCGCGCGCAGACTTCCTTCCAAATGGCGAGGACTTCGAGAAATTGATCGGTCACCCCGTGCGTCTTGAGCACCTGCGGCGTTACGCCGAACATCGGTTCCGGTTTGCAGATGCCGAGCGCGCCGCCCAGGTTGCCCTGGCTGAGCGTGAAATGCGCGTCGAGCAGCGTGGTGGCCGGGCGCGACGCCGTGGCCAGCGTCACCGGCACGCTGTAGTTGCCGTGGCTGTAAGCGCAGCTCCCGCGCATGAGCCGCCGGGAGGAATTGAGCCGATACTCGAGCCACGCCGCCGGGCGCCGCCCTGAGCTGTCGTGCGAAGTCGTTGGATGATCGAGCGCTTCGTAAACTCGCGTGGCGAATTTGCGATAGCCCCAGTCACCATCGTGAACATGAATCTCCGCGCCGTCGAACTCCGCGTGCTCCACGAAGCAGCGATTCAGCAAGCCGGCGTAGTTCGTGGCGACTTCGTCCAGCAATGTCGAGTCGTTGTCGGGAACAAGGTTCTGTCCGTATGCGACGAGCAGGCCGGCGGCATCTTCCCCGCGCGCGTGGGCGGCGGCTTTCGTCGAGCCTTGGCCGCGCTGGCAACGCGCCAGCTTCCAGGCGTCGTTCGTGCCCGGCTCGATGGAGCCAATGCGGACCAGTTCGTCGCCGAGACGCAGCAGGTTCCACTCGAAGAAGCGCGGATAAGCCGGACGATGTTTCGCTGGCGGAATCACGCTGGGCGCGGGCTGGAAGACAATCGTCGTGTCTGTCGGGCCAATGTTCTCCGCCAGCCGGCCGCCGCCCCAAGTGGCGAAGCGACGATCGGGTTTCTGGGCGACGTAGAGCGGATCGCGCAGGCCGATGCCGCCGCTCACGTAATGAAGGGCCAGATACATGCCCTGGCCCCGCACGAATTCCGCAAACTCCCGCAAGTCCGTTTCGCCGCGAGGGAAGACCGCGCGGTTGACCGCCCAGTTCCAATCGGTGCTGGGCCAGAACGGATCCGTGCGCCAGGTGTCGGTGAACAGGTAGATTTGCTTGAGTTCCGCGCGGCGGGCGAACGCCACGCCTTCGTGGAGTTCGGCGATGCTCTTGCCCGCGAGAATCAACTGGCCGCGGTCGGCAAAGCGGCGCTGCCAATCTGCCACCCAACGACGGGCACGCTCCACGGTCCACGCGCCGTCCACCTTCGGATGGGGCAACCGCTCCTCGACCCATAGCCGCAGCAGCGTCGCGTCCTCATCGTCGTCACCGGTCTGCTCGTATATCACAAACCCGCCCAGCGGATTCTGCGACGAGCGACGCCAGAACTCGCGCCATTCTGCGCGCACGCCATCCGGGCGGTTGTCCACACGCGTCATGTAATCCAGGTCCAGCACGCGCAGCGCAGGATCAGCGTTCATCTCGAAGTGCAGTGATTCGACACCTTCGGGTGGGATACCGGAGGCTGTTTCAATCCGCAGCGCGAGATGCCGCTGGCCGCGATTCACACGAAACACCACCTCCTTCGCCGCATCTTGGCTGCGCGCCGAGAGCCGGTCATCCGGTCGCAGGGAGAGCTTCGTCAGCCGCACGGGCACGCCATCAGGGGACTTAAGGTAGAAACCTTGGCCAGCATTGCGCGCCGGAAGCAATTCCACATCGTCGGACTTGCGCCGGCACGAAGCTGGTCGGCCATCGGCGGAGAAAGTCAGAGCGAAGGAATCGGATGACAGCACAATGTTGTCCGCCGCATGGAGCACGGTAAACGGAGCTACCAGCCATGCGGCCCCTGCCAAGATGCCAAGCCGAACAGTCAAACGCCAATTTTGGCTCATAAACCGTTTAATATAGGGGCGTTCCTTCGCTTTGCCTACCTGCCAAAACTGGTAGGTATAGCGCCAAATGTATGGCTGTTCAGAAAGAGACTTTGGGACGAATTCCAATTGTAACACCTTGGTGAACAGCACTATGTGTTTTGTCCAGTCTTTTGATCCAGAACTCTGCGATTGCTACTTCTTCATCACCTTGGCCACGGCCTGCGCGCGGGACCGGACCTGCAGTTTCTTGTAAATGTTGCGAATGTGGAAATGCACTGTGTGGTCGCTGACCTGCAGCTTCTCCCCGATCTCCTTGTACGAAAAACCGGCGACTAACTGATCAAGCACCGCCTGCTCGCGCAAGGTCAATTCTGCCTCCGTTGCGTTCATGACGAGGCCTGTGGCAGGTTTCCGGAATGCTTGCACAACCAGGCGCGCAATCTTGGCTGTCATCGGGGAGCCACCGGCCATGACCTCCCGGGCAGCGGCAATCAGGTCTTTGGCCTTCACTGGCTTCTGCAGGTAACCGCTGGCACCCGCTTGCAGCGAATTGAAGACGGCCTCGGTGTTGTCATACACCGTCAGCATCACCCACAAGGTGTCAGGCAGTAGCCTGGTCAGTTCCCGCACACAGGAGACGCCATCCATCCCGGGCAAGTTGATGTCCATGAACACCACATCTGGCCCCAATGATGGGAGGTTGGACATGGCTTCTTCGCCATTGGCACAGGCAGCCACGCAGGTGATTCCCTCCGAGTTCAAGAGCACTTCCTTCAACGATTCGCGCAACCCCCGCTGGTCCTCGACCAGCGCGACGCGAATTGTCTGGGGCAATGTGGCAGGATGAGAGTGTGACATAAGGAGCTATGCTTTTAGGGTGGACGGGAGTGGAATCGTCAGGCGAACCACCGTGCCGCTGCCTGTTTCCGGCGGCCGGAACTCGCAGGTGCCACCGAGTGCCGCAGCGCGGGTTTTCATGTTTCTCAAGCCGTTGCCCGTCTTCAAGGCTTCCGCCGGTGGCATTCCGCGGCCGTTGTCGGCAATCTCAATGTGCAGTTGGTCGCCTTGGACGGCGATGCCCACGGTGATCACGTCGGCTGCCGCGTGGCTGACCGCATTGTGCAGGGCTTCCTTGGCCAGCAGCAGCAGATGATGGCGGAACGTGGAGGAGAGACTGACTGGTGGCATCGCCTCCGTGTTGGTGAAATGGCAGCGGATGCCGGCCAGCCCCAGGTATTCCTCGGCGTGGCCGTGCAGATAGCGGGCCAGGCTCTCCAGCGTGTCGTTGGCGGGATCGACCGCCCAGACGACGGAGTCCAATTGGCGGGTCAGATCGCGGGCGGTGGAGTCGATCTTGGCCAATTGGCGCCGGGCGTTCTCAGGGTCGTTGATGGCGCGCTCGGCCAGTTCGGTGAGCACTCCGATCCGGGCCAGGTTCGCGCCCAGGTCATCGTGCAAGTCGCGGGCGATCCGGGCCCGTTCCTCAGCCAGTGCGGCCTGCGCTTTCATCAAAGCCACTTGCCGCGCCGCCCGGCGTCGCGCCCAGACCAGCACTGCTCCTATCACCGCCGAAAAGCCCCCCGCTCCCGCCAGCCATTGAAACAGGCGTGTTTCCCAAAAATGCTGCCGCGTGGAGATCGGCAGGCGGTAGATCATCGCATCCCATTGGTTGTCGCTGTGCAGGGCTTGGGCCTCAAAGATGGTTTTCCCCGGTGGTGGACAGGGCAGGTCCACCGTCATCAGCCGGGACGGCTGCCATTCCTCCAGATCCCCCCGGGTTCTCCAGCGGAACGCAACCCCGGGCGGCAGGCCAACCTGCGGGATGCGCAGCCCCAGCGAAAGCCGGCGTACGCCGGGCGGCAGGTCAAGTCCGCCCGCGACCGGTATTTCCCGGCCATCCGCCCGCGCCGTAACCACCTCTGGCGTACGGGTCTCATAAACCTCCACCTCGGCGAGCTGCGGCGAGGCCGGAACCTTGCTGTCTGAGGATAGACGCAGGTAGCGGCCGCGGAATATCCCCCGGCCCAGGCCCTCACGGACGATGTCTGCCGTGCCAGCTTCGGGATGGCTGCCATCCGCCCGGTCCACGCCTTCCCAAACGGGCGCCCCCCCGGATTCCGGGTCCTTCTCATACCACCGCACAATCATGCGGGAAAACCGGTCAATGTAGCCATCGCCGCGCGTGCGCAGGCCGATGTGGTCCAGGGTGGCGATCCTGCCCAGATCAATGTCGAAGTGAAAATTCGTCCCCAGCCCCGATTCTGTGGGATGCGCAATGGTGGCGGGCAGCCCATCCGTCAGCGCACTGGGCAGCATGGGGCCGCTGAGCTGGTGGGAAGCCTTGACCGTTCGGTATAATGCGATGTTGGTGCTCTCTGGGTTGTGCACTTGGACTCTAAACTCCGTGAGGACAAAGTCGTGCGGGGAACCCCAGCTCATCCATGCCGGACCGTCCGGGTGGGGGAACACAGGGAAGACCTTCAGGCGGAAGCCGGTGGCCCGGCCTCCGGGCAGGATGACCGCCACCCGGTAAGTGTCATCCGGGATCATGCCAGTAACCTCATCGGGGAGCAGGGCGGCGCGCAAATGGCCGTTGGTCGTGCGCTGCAAAGTCGCAACTTCAGCGGTGAACCGCTGGATTTCGAGCGGCTTCCAATTCCCGCCCAACGACGGCTCAGCGTCCGTCGTATAGGCCAGGGTAAATTCCGCGATGGAGTTGTTGGGCCGGCCGGAGAGGAAAAACAGCGTGATGTCCAGCTCGGCGGCTTCAACCGGTTGGGCGCAGCGAAAAATGATGGCCTGAGGTTCCGCGAGTTGCGGGCTGACCGACCAGCCGTGGGGGCCAGCGGCAACGCCGTCGATCACCCGGTCCAGTCCAGCGGCATCTCCGGCTTGAAAAGTGGCCTCCGCCCGGCTCAACGAGATGGGATCCGCCGCATGTAAACCGGTCGCCCAGGCCACCAGCATTGCCACCGCTGCCATTTGGAGGCGAATCTGCATTTCGTCACACCCCTTCTACTATCATTTGCACCCGGATAACAAGATTCGATTGGCCTATCCATGCCGAACCGGAGTGAACAAATTGCCGCACCGCCCAAAACTCCTCCGCCTGCTCCTTGGCCCCCCCGGAAATACTGAAAAACCACCCCCACAAGATCCGATCAGAGTCCTGCCAGTCCGCCCCGCCAAAAAGCGTCAGCCAACAGTCAGTCAAAGCAGATGGAAATGTGTAAACCCTTGATAGAGATGGTGCGCGCTGCAGGCTTCGAACCTGTCCGGCCTGTATTCATTATCAACATCTTGTGTTGTTAGCAACACTTTTGCAACATATTTTCTGCGCACCTTAAGGCTCTCGCGCATGCGGGTGTCCTCCGTTTCCTTGGACTGCCGCTCGTTCAATGTGGACATCCCCTTGGCCTGGTATCCTCCGCCACCACCGTGAAGGTGTTGTCCCCGTCGTTCAGAACACCCGCCAGGCCCGGGCCGCTGGCAAAGGACTGGTCCCCGTAGAGCTGGGCCGCCTCGCCGTTGACCGTGACGCCGGTCACGGGTACGCGATACCTTTGTGACCAAAGTCGAACGCGTCCGCCAAAGGGACAAATCGGAAATTGGTCCACTTGTGTTTTCTGGCCAACTCCAGGATGCGTTTCGTGCAGAACATTATTGCGTGCGAATAATCGGTGAAAAACAGATCGCTGCCATTCCATGTGTCTTCAATGAACTCAAATTTCGAAGGCTCCGAGTCTGCGGTGGTTGACACGAACCCGCACATGGAGCAAATCGACCTGATGCCAAAGCCGCATGCCTCGAAGTTGAGTTTGGCACCAGCTTCACCTGTCAGGTAATGGTAGGTTGGCGCTTGGCTAAGCAGTTTCTTGGGATACGGGGTCTGCACTTGGGCTGGAAAACCTCGTCCATACCTTATCCGCTCTTCATCGAGCACCCTTTTAACACCGGTCGAGACATACAGGCCCATAAAGCCACTGCCACACCCAATGGCATCCGGCCAAAACGTCCCTTTCAAAGGATCTGGATCCAACCTAATCATCTCCATGGGTTCAGTGACCTGATTGCGGCATTTGGCGCAAACAGATACTATCCTTGCATCAGCATATGCGCTCGAACACCAAGGAGTACCTCTAACTCTGAAGCTGTTGTCACTAAGATAGTAAAACGAATCAAGCATCAGCTATGTGTTTATTTCAGATATTCTATTGCCTTGAAA
Organism: uncultured Verrucomicrobiota bacterium; assembly: GCA_903930345.1. GTDB lineage: Bacteria > Verrucomicrobiota > Verrucomicrobiia > Limisphaerales > CAIYYI01 > CAIYYI01. The sequence continues at coordinate 8,580 of CAIYYI010000070.1, read as the reverse complement.
TCAAGATTTTGACCTTCTGCGATTGGAATGAATTGGAAGTTGGTCCACTTGTATTTTCTGGCCAGTTCCAAGATTCGCCCGGTGCAAAACATTGCCGCACGGGACAAATCGGTATAAAATATGTCACTTCCGGTCCACGTGCCATCCACGAATTGGAACTTTAAAGACGGGGTGCCAGGTCTTTTTTCGACATGTTTACACTGATCGCAGATGGACCGCACACTATAGCCTGACGCCTCGAAATCCACTTGGACCCCCAATACCCCAGTCAAATGGTAGTAGGTGGGTGGGTGTTCCCGGATCTTTTTTGGAAAGGGCGTCATCACCTGGGCGGGGAAGGCACGGCCATACTTCACCTGCTCGTCATCAAGGCCGATTTTAACGCGTGCGGAAACATACAGTCCGAGAAAACCAGCACTACACCCGATAGCATCCGGCCAGAATGTGCCATTCTCAGGTTTCGGATCAAGTCTGATGGTTTCTTTGGGTTCCGTTACCTCGTGCTTGCATGCAGGACAGCGAGACACCACTCGTCTATCAGCAAAACCACTTAAAAACCAAGGGGCTCCTCTCACACGGAAACTATTGTCCGACAACGTATAAAACACTTGATTAGTCATAATTTCCACTGGTTCTCATTTGATGCATTTTGTCGATAACTTGTTCAGCAGTTGCTTCGGCATTGAGCATTATCCATTTTCTCCATTCCTCATTAAAGCGCGGCGTCCAGATTTGGTGCTGACCTGTGCTGCCAGTTCTGGTACCTTCTACCCATCGACCAAATTGTTTTTCATTCGGGTCCAGTCCCCTTATTAGAAAATACTTAATATGCTTGAGTGGAAGGTCATGATGTGCTTGTGGATATTTTAGATGTACAGGTTTCGCTCCCAATTGCTCGGCCAGCAAATCTCTATTGTGTCCGTCTGAATATCTAGGAATACCTCCGCCGTCTATAAAATCGCTCATCATTTGTTGATTTACGATTCCTCCGTCGAGTGCCTGCCTAAAAGCTCTCATTCGATCAATCCGGATTTTCTTACCTAAAATAATAGTGATACGATCAGCCGTTTGCTTGGTAAATGTGTGTAGAACTGTGCCGTCAAGCTTCTTCCAAAGATATCGGCCTCCTGCTGGTACGAATGGTAGAAAACCAATTGCGGCTGACAAATGTCCCTCGGACATGTCGCTGATGGTGACAGCTATGTCGGCACCTTCATTGAGAATGCTTAATCCGGCCAGGTAACCGTTTGCCGCCGCCACACCGACGCGACAGGCTTCAGGCCCAACCTGCCGGATACTGGACAAAAACAAATCCAGATCCTCATCCTCGTCAATCTTGTCGCGGATGAACCTGAAAGCGAGCGCCCGGCGTAATCCTACCCAAAGCAGGTTGGCCGCTTGTACCGGGTCCACATCCTTTTCGATTTGGACATAAATATTTGGTGGAGACCACTCAACATCCAGATCGCCCATGACATTGCCAAGATCAATAAGGCCGCCACCGCATTCAAAATAATTAAGTAACTTGAGGCCGGATTCTCCGTAAATCAACTTGTAGTAACTGAGGAGTACCGGCATGGTCACAGGTGCCTGCACATAGCCGAAAAGGCGGGTCTTGACCTTGTAGTCCTCTTTGAATACCTCCACTTTCGCGCCTGCAATATCACGTCCTTTATGTTGGACTTTGATTTCCAGGTTTCCCCGTTCGTTGGATAGAATAAGGTTTTCGGGTGTCAGTGCGGAAAGTCCAGAGGGAAGACTGTCTGTCGTGACGATCACCAATCTTGGTTTGGTTTCCTCACCCCGGGCGACAAGGTAATATTTTTCCGGGCTGAAAGTGAAAGGTTTAATCGGTTGTGGCACACCGTTGACGGTGGCTTGCACTGCTCCGGAATCGATCAATTCGCGTGGGGCACGGAATCGAACCAGAATGGGGTTGAATGGACCCTTCGGGGAGCCATCCATCTCCTCGGTATGCCAGACAGCAGGAATAGTGGTGGCCGGAGTGCTGGAGGTGTTGACAAATTGCAATGTGTTGGACCCGCTCTCAGCAAACGATCCAACCATGCGACGCTCCGCACCATCCGGCATTAGGTAGGAAATATCGGCATCGAATGAATCTATTGCGTTTGGCTGATTCGTGAACCCCAAAAATATTCGGACCTGACAGGGAAGCAACGAACCAGCAACATTTAGATTGCCACTGAATTGCCAACCATTGGCGTTCGACTCAGTGCAGGTGGGATCGGATAGCTCTGGCGCGCGGTTTCCGAAATATATCTGGAACGAATCCGTGGTGTTTGTCGTCGGTATCTGGGAAAATGCTATGCTTACCGGATTTGTATCGTTGACGAAGGGCACATCAGCCAAACCGACACCAACAGCGATCTGATCCCATCCAACATTGCCAAGGGCATTCTCACTGGTTTCGGCCCTCAGTATAAAAACCCGCCCCCCTGGGTTTGGAACAGTGAAGACACGCTGCACCTCCACATCCAATTTGTGTGGCTGCCATGGCAAAACTCCGGATCCAGGACACATCGCGGGAAGGTTGCTGACCGTATCAACAATTTCACCATTCAGGATGAAATTAACCGCCTGCAGTCGTTCAGAGGGATCATCGGCCACCTCAGACAGGCGATCCAGCACATGGGTTGAAACCGATATTTCCAATGCGCCCTGAGGGTTGATCGTTGCAGACACCAGACGCAAATCGACGTCAGGAGCAGACGTTGCGGTGGTTATCGTATCCTCCAGCGGGCGTTCGATGCCATCATCCGGGTCACGCGTAACCACCTCATTCGGCAGAACATGGACGATGCACTCACCGTATTCACCGTTCTGATTGGGCTTGGTTGTCAGTATGTATTTTCCGGTGTTTGTTGGGGTAAAATTGCCATAGGGAGATAGCAGCCCGGACTGAATCGCCAGTGATTGGTTTATTTTCTTCCTGCCATTGAGATTGTCTTGTGATGTTCTCGGGACGTCACCACTCTCAGCATCACATAAAAATGCCTTATCAAGGTACTGCTGGACGAAAATGCAATGATTGGTGATGATGGGGTCATTCTCAGGTTTTACATATTTTTGAGTGTAGGCAAAAACACGAATGGTCTCCTCAACGTCAACCACAATGGTTGGATCCGCGACTGCAGTGGCATTCTCCTCTGTCATGCCGGGTTGCGCTGGATATTGTGCCGAAACGCCACTTGAATAATAACTGTCCGATAATTCTTTGCTAAGCAATCTTGATCCTGAAAAAAGGTGGTTGGACGTGACGGTGGAATGTTGTTGTACAATTTGAAAAACCTGAGCCGTCGAAAAAAATGCATTCGAGTAGGAAATCTCCCGTTCCGTTCCCGGCGTGAGCGTGAATGTTGTGTCCGGGAAGCGGAATTCATATTCGGAAATTGCCAGACCGAATATGTTGGTTTGTGGCAACATCCATTTTAGATAATAATGGTCTTCATTGTCCTCTGAAACTGTGTCAATGCTTAATCCAGAATCCTGAAGATTCCACCCCTCCCAGCTAAACTGACTCTGGTACCCACCAGATGCGGGAGGGTTGGTTGTTGGAACCCAAACCAGCGACTGAAAACCGCCCAGATAGGTCGGGTTCGGTACAGCCACAGATGGGTATGGGAGACCTGAGAATGGCTCACAATTGCCATACCGATCGGTGGCCGGCAGTCCGATGTAAAACCATGGAAACTGTGTGCAATACTGGCCGATAAGCTGCGAATGGGTTCCCGCAAATTGCAGGCGCCAGTCCACCAAGTGCCGAATCTGGTGGGTCAAGTCATCAAACTCCCAGTATTGCATACCACCATAGTTGATTCCGACTGCACCTGGACTCTGATAAGGAATGCTCACCCGGCCTGACGTGTCTTCCACTTGAAGTGAAAAAACATAAAAGTGGTCGGATGCAAGATATGCCGCTGGTATTTCGATGACGTTTTTCGTGGACGCAGACAGTATAAAGTCGATGGTTGCCTCTTGGTTTCCCGCCGTGATGTCCGTGTAGAATAATCTCACCTTTGAAGCATTTCCGGGGACGCTGTGGAGTACGATGTAGAAGTGGTTTTGCTGACCAAGATAAATCGAGTACGCAGGAGCCGGTAACACGTCGGGACGATCATTGCAATCCAAAGGGTTGAATGACTTTTCATAGCAATCTGTTAATGTCAGCCCATTATGCCCCCGGGCAGTGCTTGCTGTTGGATCAGTGATGCTGTATCCGTACTTGATTTTCCACCAATCAGGAATGCCATCGTTAATCGTGCTATAATCGTCTGCCGTCAGGATGGATGGGACTGCATACAGTTGGTCATTCTTCAGTTGGTGAGCATAGGATTCGGGACTGGTGCTTCCAGCATCCGGGAAAAGCATGTCGGATCCGTGCTGGAACTCCCATGTATCAGGCAGCCCATCAAAATCCGTGTCAGTGTTTTCTTTGGCATATCCTGCAGCTATGCTGGCACTTGGATTCAAACCGCTGGCAACGGCCTTGATTCTGAGCACGGCGGAATTGGTCAACGTTATATAACTTCCATTCGTAACCGACGTTGATGCAGGACCGGGTTCTGTACCGTCGGTCGAAAACAGGATTGTGGAGTTCGTTGTCTCAGAATGGACAGTCACGGTTATCGAATTTGTGAAAATGGTGCCCTGTGGCGACACAGACGGGGGTTTTGTGGTTGTCGTGGGTGTTAAAGCATTGGCATCGATGACAAATGCTGCGCTAGTCGTTGCGCTTGGTGGGAGATCTTCCCGCCAGGCGCGAGTCTTGAGTGTAAGGGAGCGGGTGATTGAAATCGCACCGCCGTTTTGAATGAATTGGCTTGTTTCAGTTGGCTCAGTGCCATCAATGGTATAACGAATGGTCGAACGTGGCGTAATGCAGGAGATTGATGTCCTTTGGGATGCTTTGAATGTGCCACCCGGATTGCTGAAATATGGCGGTTCAACACCGTTTAGTGAATACCACCGCAGAACGTAGTTTCCTGCCGGTGCCCAAGCACAGGAACGCAATCTGATCTGGTACGTTTTTCCGGCAATGGCTTCAAAAACAATACACAAGTCGTTGGCGTAGCCAATATGGCTCGCCATCAACTCCATGGTGATATATGGATCGAATTGGTTGCCTTCAAAGACCTCCATGGCTGGTTGAAAATCCCCTGCCACATCGAACGAGACATTGCCATTGGTTGATGCTGTCCACTCAAACCATACCGAGCAGCCCAGAATGTTCCAATCATCATACGCAAAGTATTCATACTCTGGTGCCTCCACATCTGAACCAATGTTGCTACCACGAATTGTTCCACTTGCGCCTGATAATGCTTGGCGGTTGTCGAACAAATCATTTTCTGGCGCATTTCGGATCGAGTAGCGGGAAGAAGTTGTTCCGCTTTGTGTCCCGTTACTCCAGGCACGCGCTTTCAAAGTCGTCGTTGCTGTTATTGGGATCGGATAACCATTTGTGTAGCAGAGTGATGATCCCGTTGGTTCACTTCCATCAAGCGTATAACGCAAAATGGCGTCAGGAGTCAGGCAGGCTATCGAGACAGTCACCCCCAGTCCATAAATGCCCCCTCCCGGAAATAGTACTGGTGTTCCAATACCAAAGGAATAGGCGACAGTGGTGACTCTGCTTTCAATACTTCCGTTTTTCCATGCCTTAGCCTTAAGCACAGTCGTGGTGGCCGTGAGATTTGTCAGCGTGCCACCTGATACTATCGTGGGGCTGTTCGTGGTGGGTTCAGTGCCGTCAATGGTGTAGTGGATGGTTGCTCCCTCCGTGAAGGAGAATATCCGCGAGGATATTGGCTGGAGGTAGATCCCCTCTTGGGGGGTGACGTACGGTGGCCGCACGTTCGCCGCGCTTGGATCGGTTCCATCCCGCCATTCCTCCCAATTTGTCAACCCGTCCCCATCCCTGTCCTTGATGTCATCCGAGAAACCAGTGTTTCCGGTGTCGGAGTAAAGCGGGCTGGTTAACGATCCAAATACTTCGAAACCATCCGGCAAACCGTCTCCGTCAGTGTCTGCATTTTCTGGGCTGCTTTTGCTGACGAGCTCTTCATAAGCTTCTGTTAGCCCATCATTGTCGCTGTCCAAATCCGTTCCGAGCACAAAGAAGGCGTTGTTGGTCGGGGAGCGGGTATAAAGGAACGAACCCAGATTGGTCCCCGTGCCCAGCCAGGTCCAAACGGCATTCGTCAATCGCGTTGCCACCAGATTGGTGGTTCCAAACAGGTCGTAAACCGTGTTGGTGGCCCCGTCCCGGATGGTCCAGCCCACGCTGTCCGCGCTGAATACCGTGTCCGCCAGCCTCAGTCCATTGGTGGAGAGCAGCGGGGCGAAGTTTTCCCCCGGGGGCGGGTCTTCGGGCGGATCCTCGCCAGGTGTGGGCGGGCCGCCCAGCACCTTGGCCGTGCTTCCCACCTTGGTGTCCCCAGTGGTGAGCGCCAGGTTATCCGCCCGCAACAATCGGCGCATCGCGAAATAATACCACGCCAGATCCCCTTCACCGCACCGCTCGTCAAAGGTGGTTAGTTCATCAAAACGCCCCCCGGCCACCTCTGTGCCTGTCCGGTTGCTTCCCACGGCCAGATGGGTCATCCGGGTGAGTAGCAGGGGAACCTCCAACACTCCGGCCCCGCTGCCCACCCACTGACCGTCCACAAAGACGGCGGTATTTGACCCGCCATAGCTCAAGGCGATCAGATGCCAACCGCCCGCATTCCAGGCAATCGGGGCCCGCAACAGCGTTGCCCACCCATCCGGGGTCTCCCCCTCCAGCACCAGCGCCGTGCCCTGGCTGTCCACCCCCAGCGACCACCAAACCGCTCCGGTCTGGGCCTCCCCGGTGGAGAGTTCCAACAGTTTGGCGGGATGCCCTTGGCCCCGGCCGCTCCGCCAGGTGGGACAAAACCAAAACCGCACCGTTCCCTCTCCGGGTCCGAGATTGAACTGTGACTCGCCCGTCAACACCGGAACCCGCACCGCCGCCAGCGAGGTTCCCACCCGATTCAGAGCGTATCCCGTCCAACTCTCCGCCCACACCGCCCGGTCAAAATCCAACGCAGTCTGGGAAAGCCGTTGGGGCGTGTTCGTGGGTGACAATGGCTCGTCAAACGCATACTGCCGCAAAGGCGATTCAGGCCAGGGCGGCAGCACGGAAACCGTCGCCCCCTCGGATATGACTGCCCAGCCCGCGATGGCGAATAAAAAGCAGGCCATTCCCTTTAGTGCATTACAGATCTTCATTTTTCCCACTTCTCCCAAATGCGCAACCTCAGCCAGACCGGGCAACGCCGACATCGGTTTCCCCAGACCTGCCAACCCACGCAACATGAGTTCTGTTTAACTAAACTTCGACCAGCATTAAATAGGAATAGGCTTACCCCCTGTCAAGTGAATCCGACACATTTTTCACCGCCTGACCGAGACACCGGATTCCAGCAGCACGACTTCGGAGGCGGGCAGTCCATTTGCGCTCGGTTTCGAGTATGGGTCTTCGCGCCAGTTGAAGTATGCAGCCATAGTTGGGCAGGAAGGAGTGTTGGTTGATGCATTTGCCTGCACCAACGGCGTGCTGTCCCCAGTTCCGAGTTCGGAGCTTTCAGATGCGGCTGAGGTTGGCGCGGATGCCAAGAAGTTGATGTCCGGTGCTCGCAAGATGTCACCTGAGCAGTTTCATCGCGAGGTTGAGCAGATGATCCAGAAGCACGACAAGTGATCGTATCATGAAGACATGGTCCAACAAATGTGCTCCAGGCAAGGGCGGGATCCCCGTTCTGTTGCATGTTGAACGCGCTCGGCCCGCCCTGCCTGAGCACGATCGTTCGCTGTAATAACATGGACAAATTCATCCACATCCGATCGCGCAAGTTCCCAATTCTTCCCGGGGAAAAGGAAGAGTTGGTGAACGAGGGCATGTACGGAAAGGCTCTAGCCGAGTATTTGCAGGCCAAGCTGACAGAGCGCGGCTATTCCGCGCCTTTCATTGCATGTGAGGATTGGGGTTGGTGGGTGGAGCTGAACACGGCTCCTTTCACGTTTGGAGTTTGCATCTACTGCGGCCCTGAGACGGGCGGTCCCCTTGATTTGTTTTGCACAGATGGAGCCACAGGCCCGCGCAAATGGATTTGGAGGAGATTCCGGTTTTTGGATACTACGCCTTGGGCGGAGAAGCTGCACGGAGACTTGGTTTCCATCTTCCGCGCCGACTCAGAGATCGAGATCCTCAGCACCTCCCTCGACTCTCCATTTCCGGAAGAGAATAACAGCGAACCAGACGCTGCAGGCAACAGCCGCCCGCCTCGCAGGTGACCGTTTATGAAAACTCGAACACCATCATTGCAGGCAGCGCGCGCTTCCAGCGGCTGTGCCTGAGCCGGGGCGTTCTGCTAAGCCATGAAATGGACCAAGCGAATCGCCATCGGTGTAGTCGGTCTGATTTGCGCTGGCTACGTTTGCTTATTCTGCCCAATTCCACCAAAGCGTTTGGCATCAACCTTGACCTCGCCGGACGGGAAGGAGGTTGCTACCTTTTACTGGAGACCATGCGGCCTT
>CAIYYI010000069.1 GCA_903930345.1 uncultured Verrucomicrobiota bacterium | reverse complement strand
CGCTGGCGCAATCCGCCTGGGTGCAATTCGCCCATTATCTGGGGTATTTCCTCATGGCCCTGCCGGCCGGTTGGCTGGCGACCCGACTGGGTTATAAGGGGGGCATCATCGTCGGGTTGCTGATGGTGGCGGCGGGTGGGCTCTGGTTTATTCCGGCCTCGAAGATTGCGGCCTTTTGGGCGTTCCTCCTCGGCGTTTGCCTCATTGCGGCCGGCCTGACCTTTTTGGAAACGATCGCCAATCCGTACACCACGGTGCTGGGGGATCAGCGCTACGCTGCCACACGCATCAACCTGGCCCAGTCCTGCAACGGCATCGGCTGGATTTTTGGCCCCATCGCGGGTGGCATGTTCTTCTACTCCAAAGACGCGGCTGGCAAGAGCACGGGCAGCGAAACTTTATGGATTCCGTACGCCGGGGTGGCGGTGGTGGTCATCATCTTGGCGGTCGTCTTTTTCCTGGCCGACATGCCTGACATCAAGATGAAGGATGATTATCACCTGGACGACGCTACTCCGGGCGTTTCCCGTTCCATCTGGTCCCATCCGCATTTTGTGATGGCGGTGGCCGCCCAGTTCTTTTATGTGGCCGCCCAGGCCGGTATTTTCAGCTTCTTCATCAACTACATGACTTCCCAGGTGCCCGCCATTCCCGCCGGTTGGAACTCCGGGATTTTGCAGAGTTCCTTTGAAACCAACAAAGACGGGGTTTTGAGCATCAGCAATCAGGGAGCCTCGAACCTGGCCTCGCTGGGTTTCATCTTCTTCCTGGTGGGCCGGTTCACTGGAGCCTTTCTGCTGAAGCAATTCTCCGCGCACAAGGTGCTCGGCATCTACGGCCTGCTAAATGTGGTCATGTGCCTGCTGGTGTTCTGCAAGCTGGGCTGGATCTCGGTGGCGTGTGTGTTCCTCAGCTATTTCTTCATGTCCATCATGTTTCCCACCATCTTTGCCCTCGGCATCTTCGGGTTGGGTGCGCGTGCCAAGAAGGCTTCCTCCTTCATTGTCATGGCGATCATGGGTGGGGCCATCCTGCCCAAGCTGATGGGGGCGGTGGCGGATAAGTACGACATGTCGCGCGGGTTCATTGTTCCGCTGGCCTGCTTTGCCTTTGTCGCTTTCTATGGCTTCAACTGGTCCAAATATAGCAAGGCCGAATCCCTGCACGGCGTTTCGACCACCGGCGGTCATTGAACAGATCAGCGGCGGGCTCAGGCCTCGCCGCTGATTCATGTGCCGCACCGTTTCACCCCGGCCATCGCCCATGCGATGGCCGGTGGCGTTTCAGGCTATTCTTCGACCTGGGTCAGCTTGGCCAGCACGGCAAAATCCTCCAGCGTGGTGGTGTCGCCCTTGATCTCCGTGCCGGAGGCCACCTGTTTGAGCAGGCGGCGCATAATTTTGCCCGAACGCGTCTTGGGCAGCGCCTCCGCGAACCGGATGTCATCCGGCTTGGCCACCGCCCCGATCTCCTTGACCACATGGTTGCGCAATTCGTTGCGGAGCTGCTGGCCGGTCTGGATGCCGCTCTTGACGGTGACGAAGGCCACCAGCGCCTGGCCCTTGAGGTCATCGGGGCGGCCCACCACGGCGGCCTCCGCCACCGATGGATGGCTGACCAGCGCACTTTCCACTTCGGCGGTCCCGATGCGGTGCCCGGCCACGTTCAGCACGTCGTCAATGCGGCCCACGATCCAGAAATAGCCGTCCTCATCGCAACGGCAGCCGTCACCGGTGAAGTAGCTGCCCCTGACCTCGCTCCAGTACACGTCCTGGTAGCGCTGAGGGTCGCCCCACAGCCCGCGCAGCATGCTGGGCCACGGCTTGCGGATCACCAGCTTGCCGCCGGTGTTCGGGGCCACTTTCACGCCATTATCGTCCACCACCTCCGGCAGGATGCCGAAAAATGGACGCGTGCCGGAGCCGGGTTTGGTGGGGGTGATGCCGGGCAGGGGAGTGATCATGATGCTGCCCGTCTCCGTTTGCCACCAGGTGTCCACGATCGGGCAGCGTCCGCCGCCAATCACCCGGTGATACCACATCCAGGCCTCGGGGTTGATCGGTTCCCCCACCGTCCCCAGGAGCCGGAGCGAATGCAGATTGTGTTTGCGGGGCCATTCTTCCCCCCATTTCATGAACGCACGAATGGCGGTGGGGGCGGTGTAAAGGATGGTGACGCCGTACTTGGCGATGATGCGCCAGAACCGGTCCGGCTCCGGATAATTGGGTGCGCCCTCGTAAATGACTGTGGTGGTCCCGTTGGCGAGCGGACCGTACACCACGTAGCTGTGGCCGGTCACCCAACCCACGTCCGCTGTGCACCAATACACATCCGTCGGCTTCAGGTCGAACACCAGGCGGGTGGTCAGTTTGGCCCCCAGGAGGTAGCCGGCGGTGGTGTGCAGGATGCCCTTTGGTTTGCCGGTTGAACCGCTCGTGTAAAGGATGAACAGGGGGGCCTCGCTCTCCATCGGTTCCGCCGGACATTCGATTCCCACGTGGCGCAGTTCCTCATGCCACCAGACGTCCCGCCCGGACTGCATGGCGACCGGTTCACCTGTTCGGCGCAGCACGATCACCTTCCCGATGCTGGCCGTTAGCAGATCCCCCTCGGCGTTCTTTAGATTGAGCGCGTCATTCACGTTTTTCTTCAGGGGCACAATGCTGCCGCGCCGATATCCGCCGTCCGAGGTGATCACCGCCCGAGCCTGGCAATCATGAATGCGGTCGGCGACTGACTGAGCGCTGAAACCGCCGAACACCACCGAGTGGACCACGCCGATCCGCGTGCAGGCGAGCATCGCGATCGCCGCCTCGGGCACCATCGGCAGGTAGATGATCACGCGATCCCCCTTTTTCAGCCCATTGCGCTTGAGCACATTGGCAAACCGGCAGACGTCCCGGTGCAACTGGCGGTAGGTGATGATGCGCTCCTCTCCCGGCATTCCGTTCTCCGCCGGCTCCCCTTCCCAGATGATGGCGGCCTTGTTCGCCACCGGGGTGTCGAGATGCTGGTCCAGGCAGTTGGCGCTGACATTCAGCAGCCCGCCCGAAAACCACTTGGCGAAGGGCGGCTGCCAGTCCAACACCTGGTCCCAGGGACGTTCCCAGCAGAGTTCCTGGTTGGCTTGCGTTCCCCAAAATTCTTCCGGCTGTTCAATCGATTGCCGGTAAAGCCGGTCATAATCCTCCTGGCTGTTGACATTGGCCTGGGCGGCAAACTCTGCGGGCGGCGGAAAAACCCTGGTTTCGTGGAGAAAGGAGGTGATGTTGGGTCCGGCGTCAATCGCTTTAGATTCCATATTCGGGTAGATTTGGTTTTCTAATCTAACCGCGAATACCCCTGCGTCAAGGGTGGGGTTGGCGCTTTTTTCACCCGGCATCCGGGTGGCCGGATCGGTTGCCCAAAGGCAGAAAGCAGGGCCGAAGCCCTGCTTTTTGTGACGTCTTCCGCCCCGCCCGGCGCGGTTCAGACAGCGGCCAGGCGGGTCATGTTGTCATCCACTTCCTCGGTCTTCAGCATGCCGATGGTGATGGCGTCCACCAGTTGGTTGGTCATCACGTATTTGAGCGAGGCGTCCTTCTCTTCCGGCTTCACCAGCTTGCCGGCGCCGAAGATTTTCATGCCCACCACGGCTTTGCCGTTCTGGCGCGCCTGCTTCAGCACCGCCGAGACCTCCTCCACGCTGGCATCGCACGAGAATTCCTTGCCGCCCCGGTGGTTGATGCGGGCAAAAATGACATCGATCCACGGATGGGTCGCCGCCTGCTTCAAGGCGTTCAGGCTGTGACACGAAACCCCCACCGCACGGATGGCACCCTTCTGTTTGAGTTCGGAAAGTTCATCGCGCACCCGGGTTTGGGCCTCCACCCACCGGGCATCGGTCATGCAATGGATCAGGCAGATATCAATCATGTCCGTGCCCAGTTCGGTGCGGAATCGGTCGATCTCCTCCTTAGCCCCGCCGGAGGGCTGGTTCCACTTTTCCTTGCCGGTCCAGATTTTGGAGAGGAGCACAAGTTTGTCGCGTTTGATGCCCTTGATGACCTCCTTCACAAAGGGGTGCGTCCCGTAAAGGTCCGCCATGTCGAGAAAGGTGATGCCCTGGTCCAGGCTGTGGCGGGTCACGCGGTCAAACACCTCTTTGCCCCGGCGGGTCAATTCCGAGGAGCGGGAGTAGCCATTGAAACCGGTGCCCAGGGCGAGCCGGGAGACGTTGATGCCGGTTTTGCCGAGCACCACGGTGTCGGTGCCTTTGTAGCCCGGTTTGTCGGCCGCCTGGAGCAGGGTGGGGGCGGCCAAGGCCACACCGGTTCCCGCCAGCGTGGTGGAAATGAAGTCCCGGCGGGTGACGCGATTGGCGTTCACGCCAGATCCGGTGGAGCTAAGATCGTTTGCCATGGTATTGAATTTTAATGCTGGAAGGATAGTGGAAAACCCGTGGTTTCGCAAATGAAAACCCATAAAAGTGAATGCCCCCAATTCCAGTTTGGGACAGAGAATTTTACCAACCAGGAGCGCCCGGGTTTTGCTTCGTACAGTCTGGCGGTCCGGAGTGGATGGGTTCCCATGGGATGCCACTGGATACCGTATTTGATACCAATATTTCTGCACAGACCCGTCCAAGGTGGTCCAACCGTTCGGGAGTAAACCAATGCAAGGCGGTTGATTCAAAGCATTGCAGGGAGAGGGAGTTGCGGTGGAAGGTGTTGGTATTGAAGATGGTGCCCCGGCTAGGACTCGAACCTAGGACCAATTGATTAAGAGTCAACTGCTCTACCAACTGAGCTACCGAGGCAACCAGCGGCGGACAGGATTATGATGTTGGAGGTTTTTGTCAACACTCTGTTGGAAGAAACCCGAGGTTTTTCACTTTCTGCCAATATTTCTCCCATATCAGTGGTGGTCCAGTCGGCTCATTCCCGGCCACTGACGACCGTCCGGACGGCCTCCGGGTGAATGGGTGGACTGGCTCACTGAAGCATTTTCGGCGCGGGAGCGGGATCGGTTTCGGAATTCGGATAAAATGGCACTTTTTGGCTCCTTTTGGCACTATTTGGCACCTTTTGGCACCCTGTTTCGCGGCGGCGCATGGAAACACGGGGGAAAAGTAGAAATTTGGAAAGCTGAAAACAGAAACGGCTCGGCAGTCCCGCAGAGCGGGACCCACCAAAGACGACTGACCGAACGCGGAGCTCCGAAGCCGGAACTGGGACGGCCCCGATGACAAGGGGATGGCCGACAGGGGGGCGGAGGGCGGCGGCCGGGAGGAGATCGCCCGGAGGACCACCGGTTGACATCAATGCTGTATTCATAACGCGAGATACAGTCGCAAATATACCCCTGCCTGGCAAGCCGGACAGGTGTGTTTTTGTTGTATGATACAATACTTTGTTGGTTCTTGGTTGATGGTTGATGGCAGCATCGCCAAAGATGACTTATTCCAATTCCTTTAGGGCACTAGGCGGGTAAAATCGATTCGGTGCACGTAGCCGAAGTCATTTTCGACCAACAGGATGTTTCCGTGAGGGTCCATGGTCACGCTGCGAATTTGGCCGATTTTTGCGCCGGGCATGTGAAACCACTGGCCATCACCCGCATGAACGTTGGCGAGCCCGTCCACAAATACATGGACGATACCCACGCCATTGGTGGTAAACACATTTTGCTGCACATGCCAAAGGTTGGTCCTGGGATCCGTGAGTGCGTTGGCGTATTCAACCGTGCAAACACTGCTTGCCTCCTGCAAATAATCGCATGTGATTGATTATCAGAAGCGCGTTTGGTGATGGAATCAATGTTCCAGTTTGACACCATTATGACACCATTATGCTCCCGCTGGGGACCTTGCGTTTGACCGTGATCCATCCGGGGCGATGCCGCCAAGGTTAGTGTACCCCAACGGCAAATCTTTTTCACTATCCACTTTGATTTCGGCGGCACAGTTATTCACCGTTGTCGGCTGGGAGCCTTTCCGGGCTCTCCCCGCCAACGGATGAATAACTGTGGAAACCGAACGGTGTTCAATCGAAGGCTTCATAACACCGCGTATAGTGCCCTCAGGCGAGCCACCGCGCCGTCTTCCGCAAGCCGATCCCGGAGGGCCTGGCGTAACCACCGGATGAACTTCACACTGCGCTGGGTGGCCCCCTGGGCCGCCAGAACCAGCGATGAAACCGCCCACCCCTGGGTCTCGCATGCCTGCCGAACCCTCTCCCCACGCTGGCTGCGCCGCCGGTCTTCCGCCGTGTTGGTCGCCGCGTGGCGCTCCGCCAAGTCCGCCTCGTAACCGATCAGCAAGTTGTGCGTCAGGGCGATCATCTGTGCCTGCGCCTCCTTGGCCGTCAGGCTCGAGCCCCAGGCCTTCATCTGGCCGAGTTTGTTTTTCACCTCGTCGAACACCTTTTCAATCTCCCAGCGGCGCCGATACAGCTCCGCCAAGATCCCGGGCGGCAGATCCATCTCGTTCGTCAGGAACTCATACTCCTGGCCGCTCAGCGCATCCCAATAGCGGACCACCCGTAACCGGTGCCCGTCAACCGTCCGCACGAGGCGGTCGTCGAGCACGCCCTGGTTGCGCGCGTCCGCGCGCTCCCAGGGACGGTCGGCCTCCCAGGTCAGGACCAGGTTCTCTTTGACCCGGCTGAGGAAGTAAACCGCGCATTCCCGCCGGCACCGCTGCCAATAATCAAAGCCGATCCCCGCCTTGTCATAGATCATCAAAACGCGGGTTCCAGCGCGGATCCCCTGGCGCAGACCCCGGGGGGTGATTCGCTTGAGGGCGCTCATGTCGTGCTCGTGCAGCCCCTGGCCAGCCACCAGGTGGCGCAGGGTGTGGGTGCGCAGATTCAGGCTGTAGAAATGC
This sequence comes from uncultured Verrucomicrobiota bacterium, assembly GCA_903930345.1. Taxonomy (GTDB): domain Bacteria; phylum Verrucomicrobiota; class Verrucomicrobiia; order Limisphaerales; family CAIYYI01; genus CAIYYI01. Next base: position 1,723 of record CAIYYI010000069.1, on the reverse strand, counting down.
CCCACCGCCATTTTGGTCCCCTCATGCCGGGCGTCATGCGCGGCCGCCTTGTGCCAGTGGCCATCGGCCGCGAAGCAGGCATACCTCGCCAGTTCCGGGAGGTCGGCCAGGCGGTCCCGGAGCCGGGGCTCCAGCGCGGTGATGAGGCTCAGGTTGACCTCGCGCGCCAGTTCGCCGCGGCGCTCGCTCTTGAGGGCGGCGAAGTAATTGGTGTGGGTGGGGGTCTGCTCAAAACGCAGGCCGTGCTCCTGCAGGAAGGCGCGCCCGCTCTGGGAGGCCTCCAGCACTCGCTGGACGCCCATGCGCACCCATTCGTCGTCGGGCAGTTCGGGGCAGTACCAGAGGTTGGCGGCGGTGGGGAGAATCGGTTGCAGGGGCTGGAAGAACGCCTGGCTCACGGTGCGGTTGTCAGTATGCGGATGCATAGGACAAAATTTTTTTGGACCCCAAGCCTGTCAAGCCTAAAAACGCGATTCTTGCCGGTTTTATGAGGTTTTTACGAGGCGGGAATGATTCGGAGACCCCCGCGTATGCGGCGTGCGGGAGGGGCGCTACCGCTCCTCTGATTGGCCTTTATGCGCTTCGCGCTAAGCGGTTGATTGAACACCGTTCGTGGAAACCGTATCAGGCGCAGAGACGGGACCGGGGTGGATTTCACGCGAAGCCGCGAAGCCGCGAAGAAGACGGGGAAAAGGTGATTGACCACGAATTAATCGAAGCACACGAATTGGGAGTTGGGTCGTGTCATTTGGCCGAGGCGTGCCAAGAGAAGAAAGGCGAGGAACAATAATTTATCCACAGATTACGATTTTCGCAGATTATGGCAGTTGAAGGGGTTGAAGGCGAAGGCGAAGGCGGATTACGGACTGTGGTTTCACGCAAAGGTGGGAAGACGCCAAGGAACAAAGTTCGTGGCTGGACAAGGCGGCTTGGGTGGGGCAAGGTGGTCTCAAGCAACATGTTCGGACTGGGATGAAATCCATTAAGGCATATGCATTTTTGCACGGCACCAATGATGGGGGCGCCTTGGTGTTGGGTTCGGTACGAAGGAGCCCGAAGCAATCTGCACAAATTCATGAACGGAGCAGCAATGCAAGCGTCACAATCACAACTGGCAAGCTGATGAGTGATGAAAATCATGTGGCGTATCTACGGTTTGACCCCTATACGCCCATAACCTTGGGGACTAAGATTACGCTCCAGTTACAGGACGTCCTGTTCTTGAAATACAAAACAAAGACGGATGCCAAGTGACGCATCGCCGTTGTGGCTATCGCCTGGTGAAACCATAATGTGATTCCAGACACAATCAGAAACATCAAAGCCGCCATGAAAGCAAAGCCTATTATCCTCCTCACCGGCCTGCTGCTCACGCCGCTGGCCGCGCTGCACGCCGCCGATGAGTCAAAGCCCGTCGCCAAACCCAACATCCTCTTTGCGATTGCCGATGACTGGTCTTATGGGCACGCCGGTGCCTATGGCTGCAAATGGGTGAAGACACCCGCGCTGGATCGCGTGGCCCGCGACGGACTGCTCTTCACCCAGGCATACACGCCGAACGGCAAATGTTCGCCCTCGCGAGCGTGCATCATCACGGGCCGCAACCCGTGGCAGCTCAAGGCGGCGGGTAATCACTGGTCCTATTTTCCTCCGGAGTTCAAAGCCTACCCGGAGGTGCTGGGCGAGCACGGGTATTTTGTCGGGTTGACCGGCAAGGGCTGGG
>CAIYYI010000068.1 GCA_903930345.1 uncultured Verrucomicrobiota bacterium | reverse complement strand
TGCGAATGCCGTCCAGCTTCTCCATGAGCTGAGAAAAACCGATGAAGCCGCAGATTCTGGATAAGGGCTTCTCACGAAGCGCAAAGGTAGGGCGGAGGATTTCCTGCTCAACTTTGCCGCGGCGCTCATCCGGGGCCACGAGGAAAAGATTAATCTCCAGATTGGGCTGCAATGCCAGGAGGTCGCTCATGCGAAGCAGGCCCGAATAGACGGCAGTGGTGCATTCCACTTCAAATGCGGCAATAATTGAGTTGCCCTTGAGCCAGAGAACATCAATCAGTTCGACGGTACGGTTGGTGGCCTCGTTGAATTGGGTTGGTAGCTCGGAAACCATGCCAGGGAGTTCACCTAGGGAAACGCCCTGCCATTTTCGGGAACGATCGTTGCGGGCGACCCAGAGGCCGAATCCCATTTCTGAACCGAGCGTGAGGAGATTGTATTGGATCTCCGTATGACGGGTGGTAGAGGCGGTTTCCTGGCTGGGCGACTGTACCGGGGCGTCAGGTTCAGGGACACTGACAACGGTCGGAATCGTGGATTTGCCCTTGAGGCGTTCTGCCTTGAAAAGTCTAGGGCGGTAGGCGAGTTTTCTGGCGTCCAGGGGCTTGGCGATCGGGGTTGTCTGAGCCTGCTGCAGCAGCTTGAGAATGAGCTTGCCGTCGTCGTCGCTGGCGAAGCGGTTGGGGCTTTTGCGTACGAAGCCTTTGAACTTGCCGCTATCCTTTTGGCTGACGAAGAAGTCGACTTTACCCGCGAGCTCAGCCATGGGTATGCCGTGCTCCGGATCGAGTTGGATAAGGGGCTTGACCGCGAAGCGGACAGGGAAATCCGTGTCACCCCAAATGTGGCTTTCGTCGCCAGAGGGCCCCATGACCTCAAGGGCACCCACCCAGCGCATGACACCGGTGAGATAGCAGAGGAAGATATCGCCAGGTTTGACCTTTGCAGCGGTGTTGCGCATGCGGGGTCGAAAACCCGACACTGTGGAGCCAGCTTTGCGAAACTCTCCCCAAGTGGTTCCGGTGAAAAGATCGAGCCAGTAGTTCATTGTTCAAAAAGGCCAAAGTGAAGTAGCGGGTGGTCATTGGACGTGGACCGCCGGGGTGCAGTAGCGAGAACTCGGGCATGTCTTGGTTTCTTCATTTTGGTCCTACCCACAACACCACAAGGTCTTAGGTGAAGAGGCTACCAAGGGGGACGCGGGGGTGGCGAGGGAAAAGGCTGAATTATAAAAAAACGTGGACTACATGGACCCTGTGGACGGGATGGACCTAATGACTACGGACAACTGACCACGGGACCGGGGGACGGCGGAGGGGACGCCGCGTGAGGACACACGGCCTACAACAAACGGGGACGGGGCACACAAATGCGGATTGTGGAGTGCGGATTTGAAGGCTCGGCGGGAGCCTCTCCCCACCGGGTTTGGGTTTTCGAGCATTTGTTTTGTTGGGTGGCTGTTATTGGATGACCATCTCGCTGATGGCGGCGGCAAGCCGCACGCAGTCTCCCGCAGTCGCGGGACTGGCGCGAACTTGTGGCGGCCACTTCTGAACACGGAACCCATGGAACCTGGGACGGCGGAGGGGACGCCGCGGCCTACAAATGCGGATTGTGGATTGCGGAGTGCGGATTTGAAGGTCCTCTCCCCACCAAGGGGAACGGGGAGAACTCGGAAATCGGAACGGCTGCCACTTTGCCGATTCACCACGCTACTGAAACGATGCTTTTAACGGTTTAACCCTGCCGATGGCAGTGAAAAATAAAGGACTTGAGGGACCCCGAAGAGGCGGGCTGCCAAGACACTTTTAACGGGTCGCGGCGGCAGCGGGGGGCTCCGCAGGTACAGTCGTCAGATTGGAGAATCCCGACAATCAACCCGAGGACACGCCTGCGAAATCCCAAACATTCCCTGGGGCGATCACTTCGACCGCACTGTCCGGATACGCTGCCTGAAATGCCTTGGCCCCGCGCGCGGAAGCGCCTCCCCACTTGAACTCAAAGCCCGCAAACCGCCCGCCGCTTTCCTCGACAAAATCCAGCTCCTTCTGGTCATAAGTGCGCCAAAACCATGAGTTCACCATCCGGCCGGTGTAGTGATTGTGTTTCAGGCGTTCGTTGAGGCAGAAGTTTTCCCACAACGCACCCACGTCGGCGCGGAGGGGCAGGTCGTTGAAATTCTTGATGAGCGCGTTGCGGATGCCGAGATCGTGGAAGTAAATCTTGCGGCTCTTGGCGATCTCCTTGCGCGGGTTGCGGCTGAGCGCGCGCAGTCGGAAGACGATGAACGAGCGCTCCAGCAAATCAAGATAGCGCTCCACCGTTTCGCGGCTGATGCCAACCAGCCGGGAGAGTTCATTGGTGGACACCTCATTGCCCAGTTGCAAAGCCAACGCCTCCAGCAAGGACCGCAGCCGCGCGCTGGACTTGAAGTTTTCCATTTCCAGGATGTCGCGGAAAAGATAATCGTCCGCGATGGATCGCACGATCTCCGCTGAGTCCGCGCTCGTGATGGCTTCCGGGTAGCTACCGAAGCGCAGCAGCCGGGGGAGAAGTTCGCGCAGGGCAATGAAATCATGTCGCGCCGACAGCTCAGCCAGCGAGATAGGATGCAGCAGGAACTCGCGCTTTCGACCGGTTAGCGGCTCTTTGACCGACTTGCCCAGCTCGAAACTGGAGGAACCGGTGACTAAAAACTGCGTGTTTGGGAAGTGCTCATGCAGTATTTTCAGGGCCAGACCGATGCCTTCAACCCGCTGGGCTTCGTCCAGCACTATGAGTTCGCGATTCGACACAAAGCGGCGCAGGTCTTCCAGCTTGGGTTCACTGAGCATTTTGCGGACTTCGGGCAAATCGCAGGAGACATAGGCGGACGGCCTTTCGGGATGCGCTTCGAGAATGGCCTTTGCGAGGGTTGTCTTCCCGACCTGACGTGGACCAAAAAGGACAAGAGTCTTGCTTTGGAACAATGCCGCTTCGATCTGACGTTGGATGAGCCGCTTAATTGTCATGTTTCTTCCGGTTGACCGGTAGAATATATATAAATATTGCCGGTTGACCAGCAACTTCTTTGTTTCTGATGCAATACCCTTTGGCCATGGTTGTTACACGACGGAGTCAACATGCTGGCCAACCGCAAGCGTCAACCGACATGGCCAGTTCGTCGGCATCATCTTCGACGGCAACCTTTCATTTCCGGTTCCATGAAATAGGCAGGAATAAAGGACCCCTCGTACGTTCCTACGCTCCCCGGCAGGGGATGTCAAATACCGCATCCCTCCCATGGCACCAACATCCGCGACAATCCGGAACCCCGCAATCCGCATTCGGACAGGGGGCACGGACCACGGACACCCCAGGCTCATTCAACGACTTTCCACTTGAAGCATTCGCCGCCCTTGCGCGCCGGGCGTGGCCCGGTGGCGCTGACCGTCACCGGCCCGGGCTCGTTCGGCTTGGTGGCGAGGTAGCGGTGATTGACCAGGGACATGAGCATGGTGTCGCCGCGCATCAGGTTGATCCATTGGAAGGACTCCGCATCGCCAGGGTTCTTCCCGGCGAGGTCTTTCAATACGGCGGATTCTCCGGCGACAGAAGCGAACTGGCCGTTGCCCGCTTTCAGCGCCACGCGGCCCCGGCCAAGATCAATGAGCTGGAACTTCGCGTTCTGGGGAACTGCTCCGGCTTCGGCAGCGACGCTCACCAGGGCGTTGTTTTGCCGGTCGGCGGCGAGGTAGGTGCCGTCGGCGCCGCTCGTCAGCAGGATGGTCTTGCCCATGGGAATCTCCCGCTCAATGCCGCGGGCGCGTGGTTCAACGCAGGTGTAGTTGTCGAAGTCGGCATAGCCGCCCGGCTGGCCAGCGGTGTTGTAGTTGAACAGCGCTGGGCGGACGCCTTGGAAGGTGCTCAACTGGAAGGTCATGGCGAACGGGTTGCCGAGCGGGGTGAATTGCCTGCCGTCGGCACTCCAACTGAAGATGGCCTCGTCAGCGTCGAAGTTGCAGTGGACACGCAGCCACAGGTGCCTGGGCGGTGCGGTCGGGCTAATGGTGGGGGCATTGACCGTCGCGGGGGCAGCGGGACCAGGACCTCGGCGTCTGCCACCGCCGCCAGTGAACATTTGCAGGGCATCGCCCTCGGGGGTTTTCACGACGCCGATCCAGGCGTAGGGCGAACTCAGCAGCGCCAGTCCGGCGGTGTCGCCCAAGGCAAGACCCGCTGTGTCCAGTTCGACAGTGATGATGGATTCAGGTCCGGGCGGCCGGTGGCAGAGGCTGTTGCGGGCGGAGTAGAAATCACTCGCCGGCAGGGAATGCAGGCGCAGCACACCGGGCTTCTCCGTGAGAGACCATTTGCTCTGATCGGGAACGTGATTCCATTGCGCGTGCGGGTTCAGCTTGGGGCCACCGAAGTTGTCGTCATGGATGAAGGCCGGCTTGGGTGCCTGCGTGTGACCAGTGTTCGGCTTGAGCCACGTGTTCGGCGCTTTGCGCAAGTTGCCGGGCAGGCCGATGAGCGGAAAACCGTTGTCCCAGGTGACGGGGACCAAAGAAACCATCCGACCGGCACTGCCGTGGTCCGACATGATGATGCTCCACCATTCGCCGGAAGGGGTATCCACAATGCCGCCCTGATGGAGCCAGAGACCACGGTCATTGGGCTGGGCACGCAGGGGGGCCGAAGCCGTCACGCCCAGCGACTCGCCCTGGACCATGCGCTCCACCTTCCACGGGCCGTCAATCGAATCGGCGATGGCGACCATCTGATCGACCGGGCCGCCGGGAATGGCGGAGACATCGACATACTTGCCCTTGATCTTATAGAGGTGGTGACCTTCGCCCATCCGGCCAACGAGCGCGCGCTTGGGGGCGTCGGCCTTGAAGGATCTCAGGTCCGGGGCCAGTTCCTCAATCGGATAGGGGCTGCCGCCGCCGGAGATGATATAGACCTTGCCGTCATCATCGAAGAGGACCGACATGTCGTGTCGTCCGGGCAACTGGTTGCGTTCCCACGGTCCGGTGATCGTTTTGGAACGGTAAACCAGGAGGCCAGCGCCATTGATGTTGGAGAAGATGTAGAACATCCCCTTGTGATAACGGATGCAGGGAGCCCAGATGCCGCGGCCGTAGATGTTCCCGCCCTCAAGGCGATAGGCCGGGCCAAGATCGAGCGCATCCGCGCAGTAGCCGACGAGTTCCCAGTTCACCAGATCCTTGGAGTGCATGATCTGCACCGCCGGGTTCATGTGCATGGTGGTGCCGGCGAGATAGTAATCCTCGCCGACCCGGATGACGTCCGGATCCTCGAATTCCTCAAAAAACAAGGGGTTGGAGTAGGTGCCGTTGCCGTTGTCAGCGGTCCAGTGCCTGTTTGCCGCAAGAGGCAGACTGGGAGAAGCCGACGTTGCGGCGTGGCTTATCAATGCGCCGCCAGCAAGCAACAAGGGGAGAAAGTATCGAGAGAGGATTGGTGTGCTCATGGATTGCTGCATTGTGAGGACTCAGACTTTTGGCAGTTCGTAGCCCTTGCGACGAGGCCGGTCCAGCATCGTGTTGGCCAGGGCGTTGCCCTTGAACTCTTCTTTGACGGGATCCCAGATCAACCTGGTGCCCACCGTCTGGGCCTGCTGGCTGACCCAGCGGGCAATGTTGCCCAGGTGACACACCGTGGCCGAGCGGTGCCCGGTCTCCACGTCGCAAACGCACTTTTTACGGTCCTTGATGCAATCCACGAAGTTCCGGTAGTGGTTGCCGGAGGTGTACAACTGCACGGGCAGGGACTCCAGCGGGAGGGTTTTCCAGCCTGGTTCGCTGACCTCAAAGTGCCCGCGGTCAATTCGGATCCGCCCCTTCTCGCCGATGAACAGGGCGCCGCCGTTGGGGTCGGCATTTTCGGATAGCTCCAGGTGAATGCCCCCGGGATACATCATGTGGATGACCGTCTCCTTGGCACCGAAGAACCGGCCGGGGCGCGAGTCGTCCTCGGCCACCCAAGGCTTGTATGGCTGGCCCTCCACCCACACCTCGGTCGGCCCGCTCTCGTCCATGCCCAAAGCCCACTGCACCTGGTCCAGATCGTGCGAACCCCAGCCGCAAATCTCGCCGCCGCAGAAATCCCTGATCGACAGCCACCCGGGCCGTGAACGGCTGACTTGGATGTTCTGGTTGAATGGCTTGGGCTCCACCGGCCCCATCCATTTGTCCCAGTCCAAAGTCGGCGGGACGGGCTGGCCCGACAGCTTGCACTCCCAAGCGCCGGCAAAGTTGACGCCGATGACCTTGGTCACCTTGCCGATGTATCCGTTGCGGATCAGCGTGCACGCGCGGTGAAAACCGGGTTGGGAACGCTGCTGGCTGCCCACCTGCAGGACGCGTTTGTTGCCACGGATGGCCTTAACCATCGCGCGTCCTTCGACAACGGTCAGCGTCATGGCCTTCTCCACATAGACATCCTTGCCCGAAAGCGCCGCGTCAATGGAGTGCAGGGCGTGCCAATGGTCGGGGCTGGCAATGACAACGGCATCAATATCCTTACGTTCCAGCAGGCGACGGTAGTCCTGGCAAACGTTCTTCTCGTCCAGGCCGAGGCTTTTGGCGGTCTGGCGTGCCCGGACCAGGTCCACATCGCACACCGCAGCGAACTGGACATCCGCAAATTTGGCCAGATCCCCGATATCGGCAGAGGACCGGCTACCGGTGCCAATCGCCGCCATGATGATTTTGTTGCTGGGGGCAGGGGACTCTGCGCCGACGAGCACATGGCTGGGCACAATGGAAAACCCGGCCACTCCTGCCACGCTGGTTTTGGCAAAAAGCCGAATGGCACTTCGTCGGGACATTTGCTTAGCGGTCTGGTTTTCACTCAGACTGCGCCGGTTGAGGTTCGTTTTCATAGCTGTCCTTCCTTCATTCTGATTGTGCACGACTCACTTGTTCTTTAGCCATTCCTTTTGGGCCGCCTCCAAGCCGGGCTGCGTCCAGGCTTTGGGGCTCACACCGATGCGGTAGCGCAGGGTGAATTCGCCATGCGCCAGCACTGACCGGGGTTTTGGCGCGAGCAGCGCCTGACAAATAAACGGCATTTGCCTGGAATCAATGATGTACCACGGCGCGTCCCCGCCGGTGTTGGCGGGGTCGGAGAAGAAGGCGAGGCTGCCGACGTCGAGCGAGCCGTCGCTGAAATTGCAGGCGACCGCCGCAGCATTGGGGCGGGCGCGATTGCTGGCAAACCGCTCCACCGGTCCGGCTGTGGTGACAGCCGACATGGTGATTGGCAGTGGAACCATGCGCGCGCTCAACCCGGCGTAGCCGCCGTTCACCTGACCGCCCGGTTCGCCTGCCATCGGGGTGCGATCAAGCACCAGGTCTTGGTCGCCAACGGTAAAGCGCGCCAACCAGTCAATGGAGAAACCGCCGTCTTTTGCAGGCGCGGAAACTTGCAGTTCCCGGAGTTCCGTCATATCGGTTTCGCCGGAAGGATTCACGTAGCTGAGCTTCAGGCGGATGGCAGCCCGCCCGTCCGCCTGGGTCTCAATCGTCGGAGGGTTCCACCGGGTTTTGCCCTGCGCGTTGCCAGCGCTGTTCTCCTCCCAGTAATTCACATGCTTGGCGTCGTTGGGGTGATAGACGTATTTCCAGGAGAACCAAAGCGCGTAATGCCACGGATGGTCTGCGGGTCTGAAGTTGGTCAGGGGCGTGTTTCCACCCGGGGCCAGCGGATGGAAAAACGGTTTGCCCTTGGTGGGGTCAAAGGTGAAACGCCAATAAACGTTTGTGCCGTTGACCCACGCCAGGCTTTTGTCGTCGCGCTGCCACTCGCCGAGCGCGGCGGTCGGAAGCATTCCAAGCGTCAAGAGCCCGGCGGCAACGAATCCGCCGAAGCGGAGGAGCTTTGCTGCGTTCATGGGCATCACATTAATGTCCATGCGACTCTGCGGCAAGCAGATCTGCCGCCATGTGCCACGGCGCTCCACCGACGCTCACTTCGACCGCAACAGGTTTGGACAGGTTTGGACGAAGATTGACAAAGTATGGATCTGGCAGCACAGTTTCCTCATGCATGTTTCTCTGACACCGACATTGGAAAAGCACGTCCGGAAGAAGGTTGATTCTGGCCTCTACAACAATGCCAGCGAGGTGGTTCGGGAAGCGCTGCGACTGATGATCGAGCAGGAAACCGGGCTCAATTGGCTGCGCACGGAAGCAGCATTGGGATTCGCGCAACTGGAGGCCGGCGAGCATGAGGAGTTAAACCGTGAGCAGTTCCTGAAACGGGTGACCAAACGGCGCGCCGCCTGACCGGTGAAACTCAGAATCTCCAAGCTCGCCTTGAGCGACGTGGAAGGAATCTACGCCTACACGCTGGAGCATTGGGGCGCGGAACAGGCTGATCGCTACATGTCCCAAATCTGGGACACGTTCGCACGCATCGTGGCTGCGCCAGGGCGCTGGAGACAGCGGACTGATGTCCATCCGGATTGCCGCATCTGCTTCTCCGGTCGGCATGCCATCATCTACCGAATTAAGGATGGGCGCGTCGAAATCGCCCGTGTGCTGCACGGTGCCATGAGTTTCATGCAGCACATCCCGTCGGATTTTATAGAGGAAGCTTCTGATTAGAAGTTTCATTTTGTCTTCAGCTTCAACACCGTGATGGAATAGGCCGGGAATTCCCGCGTAAAATCGGCGCTCAGGCCGCTGACCTTCGACGTCTGCGGAACCACCTTTCGGGGCTGCTCCATGGAATTCGTGTCATTCAGGCCGCTGGCTGCCAGCGTCACCGCTTCGCCATCGGATTTGATCTTTGGCGCACCGCTGACCTGGATCTGGATTTTACGGGCGGAACCGGCGATGTTCACCACCTTCAGATAAATGATTCCGCTCTTGGCATCCCGGGTGGCGTCAAAGAAAACCTCCCGGAGTTGCTGTGCGGCTGCAGGGGCGCCACCACGGCGTCCCGGCCGCTGCCAGTCACGCGTCGGGATGTTCTGTGAGTCGGTCCCGAGGATTTCGTCACCGTGCATCGAACTGAACATCACCTGGGCGTAATACGCGGGAGAACCATAGCTGTTCAGCGCGTCGTAGCCGATCAGATCCGAACTCCATTGCATTGAGCGGCCCTGTCCTTCCAATCGGCTCACGTTTACAAACAGAGGGGCATAGCAATGCATCAAAACGATGTCGGAATTACGTTCCATGCAGGTCATCCACGCGGCGTCGCCGAGCGCCCCGGACATGTTCGGCGTGGGGGAACCGACGCGCGTGGCCCACTCGCCGCAGAAGATCTTGGTCGGATTCGTCCGTGAATAGGTGTCGTAACGGAACGCCTGCGCCATCATTTCCTCCATGTTGCGATAGAAATGTTCGTCCACCAAATCCGGGGTACGGCTTTTGACCCAACCGCTTTCGGGCTGTTCATAACCCCAAGAGGAAATGACCTGCAATTGCGGATACTTCTTTTTGATGGCGTCGTAGAATTGGGCGAACCGTCCGTCGTAGCTGCCGCTGCGGTCGAACCAGTCCTCGTTTCCGACCTCCACATACTGCATCTTGAAGGGTTTGGGATGCCCATCCTTGGCGCGCTGGGCACCCCACTTGGTGGTTTTGGCGTCCCCGATGAGATATTCGATTTCCTCAAGCGCCTCCTGAACGTAGGGGGTGAGTTTCGGACCCGCTGGAATGACGCCACCCTGGCCGAGGCAGTAGCCGGCAAAGACGCCAAGCAAGGGCTCCATGTCCAGATCCTCGCACCATTCAGCGAATTCGAGCAGCCCAAAGCCGTCGGTGGACCAGTAACCCCAGGGGCTGGGATGACCGGGACGCTTTTCGAGCGGACCAATGGTCTCCTTCCAGTTGAAACGCTGATTAAAGGCATTGCCCTCAAGGTAGTTGCCACCGGGGAAACGGAGGTATTTGGGTTTCATGGCGGCGAGCAATTCCATGATATCCGCGCGGTTGCCGTTCTGGCGATTCTTGTAGGTGGGCGGGAAGAGCGAGACATTTTGCAGCCACAATGTTCCCGGGGTCATGGTGGTGAGCTTGAAGACATTTTCCTTGGAGGCGGGAACGTTCTTGGTCCTCAGCTTGGCTTCGAACTTTTTCCATTCGGTGGTCAGGCCGGAGATTTTGGCGCTGGCATAGTTGGTCTTGCCATCGGCGCTTTCAATGCTGACGGTCACCGGACCGGTGAAACCAGCGGCCCCCTTCGCGAAGAAGGATAAGGTATAGGTGGCCTTGGGCAGGACGGGAATACCCCAGTATCCGCCATTGGCAACGCCCGCCGGGGCTGCCGCTGAGGCTGATGAGGCGTCGAGCTTGAGGCTGACGTTCAGGAATTCGTTCAGCGGTTTATCCGTGTCGAGTACCAGCGAGGCCCCGCCAACGGCAGTCCAGTATCTGGGCTTGGTGTCGGGTCTGAAGGTGACTGGCAGGTATTTTCCGAACTCATAAGTGTCTGGGGTGACCCGGGGCACGACTGCATCCGCCTTGAAGGAACGGTTGCGGATAAGTTCCCCGTAGAGGCCGCCTTCATAGGCGAAATTGATTTCCTCAGTCATCAACCCGTAAAGCATGGGGCTGACCTTCCCGGTGGCTTTGCCCGCGTTAATTTTCAGAACGGGCGTTGGTTCCGAGCCCGTTGTCACAGGCGAGGTAGCGGCGGAGGTGGCAGGGGAGGGCGTCACCGCGACGGTCTCGCTCCCGGCCTGCGGAATGATTTCAATCGCGCAGATTTGCGGATTCTCGGTCTTGGGCGTAAAGGTCACCTTGAGCTTGCCGTCAGCAACTTCGACCGGGACCGTCTCCACATAGGCCTTCAATGCCCCGCCGGCTTTGACGTAAACATCGAAATCCTTGAATTCACGCCCTTGGACGTTGAAGGTGAACACGCGCTGACCGGCTTCGGTGATGCCTTCAAATGTCTCGGCGAAATGCAGTTTCACCACGCATTTGCCATTGGGCACTGGCCATGAGAAGGAGTCCATGCTGTAGCGCTCTGACCGGTAAAGGTCAGGGCTCTTCGTGTTGACAATCTGTATGTCGGGTCTTGCGATGGTTTGGCCGCCCTCGAAGCCCTGGTCAGCCAGCCACACATTGCCCTCGGCATCTTTGACCGGTTCGGACTTTCCAGCTTTGATCCGGATGGCCTTTGCGGCAGGCGCGGCCGCGGTTGTGACGGACGCAGTTTCCGGAATGATTTCAATCGCGCAGATTTGCGGATTCTCGGTCTTGGGCGTAAAGGTCACCTTGAGCTTGCCGTCAGCAACTTCGACCGGGACCGTCTCCACATAGGCCTTCAATGCCCCGCCGGCCTTGACGAAAACATCGAAGTCCTTGAATTCACGCCCTTGGACGTTGAAGGTGAACACGCGCTGACCGGCTTCCGTGATGCCTTCAAATGTCTCGGCGAAATGCAGTTTCACCACGTATTTGCCATTGGGGACTGGCCATGAGAAGGAGTCCATGCTGTAGTGCTCTGACCGGTAAAGGTCAGGACTCTTCGTGTTGGCAACCTGAATGTCTGGCCTTTGGATGGTTTGGCCGCCCTCGAAGCCCTGGTCAGCCAGCCACACATTGCCCTCGGCATCTTTGACCGGCTCGGATTTTCCAGCTTTGATCCGGATGGCTTTTGCGGCAGGCGCGGCTGAGGAAGATGGGCTCTGTTCGCGCTTGGCCACGATTTCCGTTTTCGCAAACTCGCCGACCTGGCGCGTGAATTTGATCTCGCTACGGTCAGACGAAAGCTTGCCGGTGTAGGTAATCTGAATCTCTCGGTCCTGGATACTCAGCACCTCGATGAACGAAACCGTATCGCCGTCCGCCTTGCCTTCCTTCAGTTCGGCTTCGCGCTTGCGGTCGCCAGCTTCGGAGTTGGCCTTCCCGGTCAACTTCGTGCCTTCCAGCTTGAAGGTGAAGGTGTATTGCTGGCGGCCAACCTGCGAGTCAAACTCGGATTTCCACGTGCCGGCGACATCGGCGGCCGGACTCTGGGTGGCTGACGCGGTTACGGTTGGCGCGACTGCTACGGCAACCGTCCCGGCCGGCGGCTGGGCCGTGGCCGGCGGCAGGGGCTGGTCCTGGAACAGCAGCGGCGCAAATTGGCACAAGCTGCGCCGCCAGGACTGCCACTCGTGCCCGGTGTTGGGGGATTCGTAATACACGCCCTTAATGCCGGCCTGTTGCAGCGCCTCCACGTTGCTCTTGCCGACCGCGCCGTTTTCGCGGCTGCCGTAGCTGACGAACACGACCTTTACCTGCTCCTTGAAGGCGGCCAGGTCGGTGATGTTTGACAGGGCGATGCTGCCACCGCTGAAAATGCCGATATGGGAGAACTTATTGAGGTTGGCCAGCGTGATCCCGCGGGTCTGCATGCCGCCCATGGAGAGGCCGGCCATGGAGCGATGGGGCTGATCGGCGAGGGTGCGGTATTGGGCGTCAATGAAAGGGATCAGGTCGTCAATGAGAACCCGCTCGAAAGCGCTGAAGTTGAAGGTGCGTCCGCCGGGACCGGCGACGCCGCGGCCCGGGGTGCCGGCCGGCGTCGGCCCGCGACCGGGCGCATTGGAACTGCCGGGCACGTAGCTATTGGCCATCACGATGATGAAGGGCCTGGCTTTGCCGTAGGCGATCAGGTTGTCCATGATCTGGCTGGTGTGACCCTGACTGCCCCAGCCGGTTTCATCTTCGCCGCCGCCGTGCTGCAAATACAGCACCGGATAGCGCTTGGATGGACTTTTTTCATAATCCGGCGGGGTATAGACAAAGCAGCGGAGATTGGCGCTGGCGCTCTTGGAATAGTAGAGGACCTGCTGAAGCTGGCCGTGAGGCACGTCCTTGACGGCATAAAAGTCCCGGTCCTGGGCGGGAACTTCAAGGCCGCTGCCCCAGCGGCTGCCACCGTAGAAATACAAGCTGCCGGGGTCCGGAACCTGGGCACCATCAATCACGAGTTGGTAATAGTGAAAACCCTCATCCTGAGGCCGCGTCACGCCGACCCAGGCGCCGTCCTCCCCTTTGGCCAGGGGGTATTTAGCGCCACCCAAAAATTCGAGCACGACGCTCTGGGCTTGCGGCGCAACAACGCGGGCACGTACGCGCCGCTCCGAATTGACCTGGGGATACTGTTTGCCGGGCTGATTGAGCGACGACGGCTGGAAATCCTCCACCACCGGCTCGTTGAGCTGGGCCAAGGCCGGCAGCCCAGCCAGAAGAGCGAGACCTAGAATTGCAATTTTCATGATATTTTTCCTCAAGCTTGTGCGTGAACGGGTTAATCTTGGAACAACAAGGGGGCAAATTGGTGCAGGCTGCGCCGCCAGGACTGCCATTCGTGGCCCGTCAGCGGGGATTCATAGTAGCGGCTATTAATGCCGGCCTGTTTCAAGGCGTCGGCATTGGTCTTGGCGGAGGCGGCACCGCGCTCGCGACCGCCAAAGCTGCAAAATACGACTTTGACCTTCTGCTTGAAGGCAGCCATATCGGAGACATCCGCCACCGCGATGCTGCCACCGCTAAAGATGCCGATATGGGAGAAGCGGTCAAGGTTGGCCAAGGTGATCGTGCGGGTCTGCATGCCGCCCATGGAGAGGCCGGCCATGGCCCGGTGGGGCTGATCAGCGAGGGTGCGGTAGGTGTTGTCAATATGAGGGATCAGGTCGTCCATGAGGATCCGCTCGAAAGCGCCGAAGTTGAAGCCTCGTCCGCCGGGGCCGCCCGGTGAAGGCCCGCCCCGCCTGGGGCCACCGCCACCGCCGCCGTTTTCCATGACCGTGATGAAAGGCTTGGCTTTGCCATCGGCAATCAGGTTGTCCAGGATCAGGTTGGCACGGCCCTGGCCACCCAAGCCGGTTTCATCCTCGCCCATCCCGTGCTGCAGATAAAGCACCGGAAAGCGCTGGTTGGGATCCCGATCGTATTCGGGCGGGGTGTAAACAAAACAGCGCCGGGTCGCGTTACTGGTTTTGGAAAAGTAGCGAACCTCCCGCAGCCGGCCATGGGGCACGTTCTTGAGCGCGTAGAAGTCCTGATCCTGGGCGGGTATTTCGATGCCGCTGCCCCACCGGTTGGCGCCGAAGAAATACCGGCTATTGGGATCCGGAACCTAGGCACCGTCAATCACAAGCTGGTAGTAATGAAAACCCTCATCCTGGGGCTGTGAGTCGCCGATCCAAGCGCCGTCCTCACCCTTGGCCAGGGGAGTTTTCACGCCACCCAGATCAAGGGCGACGTTTTGGGCCTGGGGCGCGACGACACGAGCCCGGACGCGACCTTCCGAATTGACCTGGGGATACTGTTTGCCTTGCTGGTTGGAGGTCGCAGGCTTCCAGTCATCCGCCGACTGGGTGGTTTGGGCCAAGCAAAGCTGGCCCAAGAACATGGAGCCAAGCGCGAGCAGTTGCAATTTCACATTCATGGAACGCTAGGGTTTCTTTGAATCTACCGACATTCGTCAAT
>CAIYYI010000067.1 GCA_903930345.1 uncultured Verrucomicrobiota bacterium | reverse complement strand
CCGGGGTTGGCGGGTGGAGGCCATGGCTTCCAGCCCCTCTGATCTTGGCGGGTTCAAGGAAGTCATTTTCAATGTCAGTGGCACGGATGTTTTTCGCCGCCTGAAATACGAGAGCGGGGTTCACCGCGTGCAGCGGGTGCCTGCCACCGAGGCCCAGGGGCGCATCCACACCAGCACCGCCACCGTGGCCGTGCTGCCGGAGGCCGAAGAGGTCGATATCGAGATCAAGACCGATGAGTTGGAGATCAGCGTCTGCCGCGCCTCCGGCCCGGGTGGGCAGGGGGTCAACACCACGGATTCCGCCGTGCAGATCCTGCACAAGCCCACCGGCCTGATTGTGTGCTGCTCGGACGAGCGCTCGCAGCAGAAGAACAAGGCCAAGGCCATGAAGGTGCTGCGGTCCCGCTTGCTGGATGCCAAGGTGGCTGCGGAAAACGCCAAATACGCCGCCCAGCGCAAAGCCCAGGTGGGCACCGGCGAGCGCAATGAACGCATCCGCACCTACAATTTCCCCCAAAACCGGTGTACCGATCACCGGATTGAACTGACCCTCTACAACTTGCCTGCCATTGTGGACGGCTCCCTGGATTGCATCCTCGAGCCCCTGATGGCGGATGACCTCGCCCAAAAGCTGGCTGCGCTCAAGCTGTGAGCCGCCGGGTTGGTGTTTTCTCTCCCTCTCAAGCCATGAGCCGATTCTCCCCCCAAGCGCTGATTTTTGATTGTGATGGCACCCTGGCCGACACCATGCCCCTGCACTGGTACGCCTGGCGCTCCATCGCCGAACGGCACGGCATAACCCTGAGCGAGGAGCGCCTCTATTCCATGGGCGGCATCCCCTCGCGCGACATCGTGAAAATGCTCAGCCAGGAGCAGGGCCTCAGTCTGGATCCGCTGGCCATCGCCCGCGACAAAGAGGGGCTCTACCGTCCGCTCATCGATCAGGTGGAATCGGTCAACGTCGTGGTGGGGATTGCGCGCGAGCATTTTGGCCGGCTGCCGATGGCGGTGGCATCGGGCGGGTCGCGGGAGATCATCGAGCGGGTGCTGCATCACCTCAATATCCACCATCTGTTCAACGCCATCGTGACCAATGAGGATGTCCAGCATCAGAAGCCCGCGCCGGATATTTTCCTGGAGGCCGCCCGTCGTTTGGGGGTGCCGCCGGAGAAATGCCGCGCCTACGAGGATACCGAGATTGGCATGCGCGCCATCCGGGCCGCCGGCATGCACGCGGTGCATGTGAATGAGCTGATGGTGCGCTGACGGCAGTCGCCTTTGCCTTCAGCTTTTCCTTCGCACCCACACGTAGCGGAACATCAGCGTCCGCAGGGCCGCTGTCAGCGGGATGGCCAGCACACCTCCCAGGATGCCCCCCAGCACGGTGGTGCCCACCAGCACGGCGATGATGATGGTCAGCGGGTGCAGACCCACGCGGTCGCCGATGATCTTGGGCGAGACATACAGCCCCTCCGTCAACTGCGCCAGCGCAAACACCACCACCATGAGCAGCGGGTGCTGCCAGTCCTGGAATTGCATCAGGGAGACCAGCAGGGCCAGGACCAGGCAGGTCATGGAGCCCAGGTAGGGGATGATGCCCAGCACGGCGGCCAGCACCCCCAGCAGCACGGCGTAATTCAGCCCCAGCAGCAGAAAACCAATCGTGAGCAGGGTGCCGGTGCAGAGCGCCACCAGCACCTGCCCCCGGAAAAACACCACCAGGCACTCATTGATCGCGCTGATGACAAAGATCACCTCCCGCTTTAGCCCGGATTCCTTGAGGGGAAGGTAATCCCGCCAGTTGCGGGTGATGCCCTCCTTTTCCAGCAGGAAATAGAACACATACACGGGCACCAGCGCGAACCCGGCCAGCAGCCCGGCCCACGAGGCCACCTTGGTGGCCTGGCTCAGCAGCCAGGCGGTGACCAGCGGCAACGCCCCCGTCAGCCACGCCTGCGCCGAGGTGCCCAGATCCGCATCCCAGGCGGCTTTGGCCCGGTGGCCCCAGGACGAGGCCGCCAGCCAGGTGCTCACCCGCTCCCTGAGCTGCGCCGCGTACCCGGGCAGGTTGTCCACCAGCGCCTTCACCTCATAGATCACCTGGGGCACAATGGTGGAGAGCAGGATCAGCAACAGCATGATCCCCAGGAAAAAGACCATCACAATGGCGCGGGTGCGGGGGATCTTGAACCGCGCCTGGAGCAGGTCCACCGCCGGGTCCAGGAGGCACGCGATCACCCCGGCCACGGCCAGCGGCAGGAGCACGGAGCTGAGCAGCCCCAGCAGCCAGACGATCCCGCCCACCACCAAACCGAGCAACGCCAGCGAAATGGCCACCGCCAGTGCCGTCAGGGTGAACCAGAGCGTTTTGGCCTGGCGTTCGGTGGGGGAGGGGAAGGGCATGGCGATTGAAGGTTAGCTTTGGCCCAGTCGCTTGGACTTGTCTGCCGCCGCGCGCACCGCATTGATGAAGGCCGCGCGCACCGCCCCTTTTTCCAGCTCATGCACACCCTCGATGGTGGTGCCGCCCGGGCTGGTGACCATGTCCTTGAGCGCGCCCGGATGCATCCCGGTTTCCAGCACCATGCGCGCGCCGCCCAGCACGGTTTGCGCCGCCAGCCGGGTGGCGACATCCCGCGGCAACCCGGCCGCCACACCGCCGTCGCTCAGCGCCTCGATCATCAGATAGACATAGGCCGGTCCGCTGCCACTCAGGCCGGTCACGGCATCCAGCAGAGCCTCCTTCACCAGCACCGCCAGACCCACGGCTGAAAGCAGGCGTTGCGCCAGCGTCTCATCCTCCTTGGTGGCGGCCTTGCCCAGGGCGTAGCCCGAGGCCGAGGCCCCCACCAGGGCCGGGGTGTTGGGCATCACCCGCACCACACGCGCCCCGTCCGGCAGGCTGGTTTCCAGCTTGGCCAGCGGGATGCCGGCGGCGATGGAGATCAGCAGGTGACGTTCGGTGAACTGGGCCCGGATTTCCTTCAGGGCCTCCAGCACATACGCCGGTTTGACCGCCAGAAAGACCACATTGGAAAACTTCATCACGTCCGGGTTGAAGCCGGTCGTGCGCGCCCCGGTTTCCGCCGTGAACGCCGCCCGGGCCGGCTCATGCACATCGCTGGCGATGACCTCATCCGCCTGCACCAGCCCGGCGGTGATGAAGCCTTTGGCCAGTGCCGTGGCCATCTTGCCCGCGCCGACAAACCCGATCTTGATTGCGCAACTCATGCGTCCTTTGTACCACCACCCGCCGCCCGCGCCAAAATAATTTCAGCTTTCTGTTTTTCACTCCGCCCGGCGGCTACTTCGCCGGTGCCGCCAGCGGTTGCACCCGCAGTTGCTCGCGGTCCGGCAGGGCCGGGAACGGCGCGTGCGGCTCGCTCTGGTACCAGTAAGCCACCGAGGCAATGTCATCCTCCAGCGGCAGATAGTGGCCCCCGGTTTGCCATCCCAGCGCCTGGATGGTCACCTTCAAATCCTTCTTGAACCGGACCGGATCCGGGATGTGCCAGCGGTACAGCCCGAACCGCTGCGGTGCCACGTAGGCCGTGTTCTCGGGGATCACCTGTGGCAGCCCTGTGTAGGCTGTGCAGAACGGTTGGTAGAGCTTGGTCCCGCGATTCTCGAAGTTGTACGACCCGCAGAAATAATCCTCCGTGCCGGTGCCGCAGATGGTTGGATAGGTCGTGTCGCCATCCATGAAGAACTTGATCTCGCCCTCGCCCCACCAGCCCGGGCTGCGGGCTTCCCAGGCCATGTAGGTGCCCACGTAATGGCCCCGGCCTTTCACGCCGTCCAGCAGCGTGTAAACCTGTTTGACCGCCAGCGGGTTCACCCGGCGGAATTGCGCGTGGAAATAGGCCGAATCCTTGGGCACCGGGGTGAGGGTGTAGTTGATCTGGTAATACAGGGTCATGTCCTTGTCGTCCAGGTTCTCCATCGTCACCCGCACCTTTTTGCGGAAGGGCATGTTCCAGTAGCAGTTGAAGGCGCTGCCCGGGTTCACGCACACCGGCAGGGAGGTCACTTGCGCGAATTTGCCCCAGCCGCACGCGAAAAAGTCACCTAGCGGCACCTCCACCGAGGGGGTGGTCTCCCCATCCCAGTAGAATCGCAGGATGTTGAAGCGCGTCTTGTCAATCGGGGAGGGGGTCATCCAGATGCTCTGGATCGCGCCCGGTCCCGTCACCTCGGCCATCGTGAAGGTGGATTTGGCCTTGATCCGCACCGAGGGGGAGACCTTCCAGCCCTGGCCCAGCTCGCGTGACGCGTTCTTGCCCGTGCCTTCGGTGGCCATGGCGGCCTTGCCCTTTTCCCCCGTGAAGTTTTCCGGGCTGATGGAGCGCGATTCCGCGTCCGAGAGCCGGTGGAGGTTGCCCAGGTTCATATCCAGCCCATCAAAACCGGCCGCCCAGACCAGGCTGGTCACCGCCTGGGTGCAGCACCAAGTGAGGAGAGAAACGCGCAGGGATTTCATGGGACCACCATTTACTACCGCCGCCGCCTCTTTTCAATCAGAATCTGCGGTGCGAACGGTGCTTGACGCCCCGGCGGGAAACAATTAGGTTGAACGTCCCATGAGCGGTGGCCGTAGCTCAGTTGGTTAGAGCCCCAGATTGTGGATCTGGATGTCGCGGGTTCAAATCCCGTCGGTCACCCCATTCTTTCCTTATTTCGCCGCCCCTGAAATCATCCCGCCTTCATGTTAACTTAAGGTTGCCTCTGGCAGGATCGGCCCAGGCGAACAAAACCGGGCTTTGCCAACGGGTGAAAGCGCGGTAGGATGCGCCCGCAACACATGAGAATCCTGGTGGTGGAAGACGAAGCGGACCTGCTCGGTGCCCTGGCGAAGACATTGCGCGAGGAGGGCTATGCCGTGGATACGGCGGCGGATGGCGAGGAGGGCCTGTTCAAGGCGGAAAGCTGGGCTTACGATGCGCTGGTGCTGGATGTGATGCTCCCCAAGCTGGATGGCTGGGAACTGCTGCGCCGGTTGCGCCGCACCCGCAAAACCCCGGTGGTGATGCTGACGGCCCGCGATGCCGCCCGGGACCGCGTGCGCGGGCTGGACAACGGGGCGGATGATTACGTGGTGAAACCCTTCGATCTGCCGGAACTGCTCGCCCGCCTGCGCGCCGTGATCCGCCGCTCCAGCGGCCAGGCGCACAACGCCATTGAGATTGGTCCGGTCACCATCGATACCGTCGCTCGCACCGTGCACCGCCAGGGGGAGCCGGTGATCCTCACGGCCCGGGAGTATTCGCTGGTGGAATACCTGGCCCTCCATCGGGGGGAGTTGGTGACCCGCACGATGCTTTATGAGCACCTTTATGACGAGGATGACAGCACGCTCTCCAACCTGCTGGATGTGCATGTCTCCAACATCCGGAAAAAGCTCGGCCCCGAGTTCATCACGACGCGGCGCGGGCACGGCTATTGCATCGAAGGCTGACCATGTTCACCCATTCCATTCGCTGGCGGTTGCAGCTCTGGCATAGTTGCCTGCTGCTGGCGGTGCTTTCCGGCTTTGGACTCACGGCGTGGGAATTGCAGCGGAGCGCCCAATACCGGCGGCTTGATGAGGATTTGCAGCGGCGCGTGGCAGTGGTCAACGGGGCCTTGCGTCGGTCGGCCGGTGAGCGTCCCCCGCCCGGACGCCCGCCGCGTGATCGGATGCCGGGGCGCGATGATTTGCGCGGCCCGCCTCCGGCGGAGGACCGGCCGGCGGGCGCAGCGCAGGGGCTGCGGGATTTTCGGTTCACCCCCCAGGAGCGGACCTGGTTTGAGGGGGAGTCGGCCCGGGGGTTTTACTACCTCGTGTGGGCTTGGGATGGCCGCGTGGTCGCCAGTTCCCCCGATGCTCCCGGTGAAGTGCCGGTGCCGGAGGGGTTGCCCGGCCTTGGTGGACAGCGGTCGCGCGGTGCCTGGCGGGAGGCCTTCCACGTCACCCCGCCCGGGGATTGCATTCTGGTGGGGCGCGACGCCCGCGCGGAGCAGGCCGCCTTGCGCCGGCTGGGTTGGGTTCTGGCGGCGGTGGGGGTCGGCATCCTGGCGCTCGGGGTGGCGGGTGGTTGGTGGGTGACAAACCGCGCGCTGCAACCGGTGGCGGAGATCGGCGCCACCGCTGTGAAGATTGCCGATGGCAACCTGGCGGAGCGCATTCAGGTGGGGGATGAGCGGAGTGAGCTGGGTCAGTTGGCGCAGGTGCTCAACCGCACGTTTGACCGGCTGCAGGCCGCTTTTGGCCGCCAGATTCGGTTCACCGGGGATGCCTCACACGAGCTGCGCACGCCCACCGCCGTCATTCTCACCCACACCCAAAGCGCCCTCTCCCGGGAGCGGTCCGGTGCCGAGTACCGTGAATCGTTGGGGGCCTGTCAGCGGGCGGCCCAGCGCATGCGTGGTCTGATTGAATCCTTGCTGGTGCTTGCCCGCCTGGATGCCGGTGATGCCGTGCCCAGTCCCGAGCCGTTTCGCATGGATGGGGTGGCTCGTGAATCCGTGGAGCTTCTGCGCGCCCTGGCCGAGGGCCAGCAGGTGACCTTACAGTGTCAGCTTGAGGAGGTGGCCTGTCGCGGGAACGCCGAACAATGGGGGCAGGTGGTCACGAACCTGGTGAGCAACGCCATCTGCTACAATCGACCCGGAGGTGTGGTGGTGGTGGAGGTGGGGCCTTGCCCGGACGGGGCGCGGCTGGTGGTGCGGGATTCCGGGTCGGGGATTGGCCCGGAGGATTTGCCGCATATTTTCGAGCGCTTTTACCGGGCGGACAAGGCGCGCAGCCAGGCGCAGGGCCGCACCGGCCTGGGGCTGGCGATCGTGCAGTCCATCGTCACCGCGCACGGGGGCACGGTGCGGGTCTCCAGCACCCCTGGTCAGGGCAGTGAGTTTGTGGTGGAATTGCCCGGTTCCGGGGCCGCCGACCCTTGAGTTGTTTTAGTAGATTGTTTCCGAAAACATCCAACTGAAGAGTTCAGAAAAGCGGTCGCCAAAACCGCGCTTGCGCCACTCCTCCTTCGTAAGGGCATCCGAGCGCGCCAGATCCAGCTCGATGATCCGGGAAAGTTCCTCCGCAAATTGCCGGTCATAGACAATCACATTGGCTTCGGTGTTGTGGATCATGGAGCGGCGGACGAAGTTCACGGAGCCGACCGTGGCCCAGATGTCGTCCACCACCATGGCCTTGGTGTGCAGCATGGCGGGCTGGAACTCGTAGATCTTCACGCCGCCATCCAGCAGCTCGTTGTAATGGTAGCGGGAGGCGCGGCGCAGGGTGGGGATGTCGATATGCTTGCCGGGCACAATCACGCGCACGTCCACCCCCCGTTTGGCGGCGTCCACCAGGCTTTTGCGGATCTGGCGGTCCGGCACAAAATAGGCGTTTTCGATCCAGATGCTTTTGCGCGCCGCCTGGATGGCCATATAGACCATCAGCTTGGCCATGGAGCTTTGGTCGGTGCGCGAGCTGGAGACCGCCTGGGCCAGTTGGTTGCCCGCGTTTTCCTGGGTGGGGAATTGGCCGTTGCCGTGCAGGACATCCCCGGTGGTGTGCAGCCAATCCTCCATGAAAATGCTCTGCAACTGCGAGACCACCGGACCCTCCACCCGCACCACCAGATCCCGCCACTCGTTTTCATTGCGGGACTGGCCTTTCCACCGGTCGTCAATGCCCAGGCCTCCGCAATAGCCGATCCGGCCATCCACCACCACGATTTTTCGGTGGGTGCGCTCGCCGGCCTTGTGCAGGCTGAATATGCGCAGTGGGCGGTAGATTTCCACCCTCACCCCGGCCTGGAGCATGAGGCCCTCCAGTTCGCCCATCCGCGCGCCCACGGCATCCACCAGCACCCGCACTTCCACACCCGCTCGCGCCCGTTCGCTCAAAGCCGACGCAAAGGCCCGGCCAACATCGCCGTTGGCAAAGATGTACATCTCAATGTTGATCGTCTTTTGCGCCTGCTGAATCTCCTTGAGGATGTCGGTGAAAAAGCCATCCCCATCCTGCAACAGCCGGACCTGGTTGCCGGGGGTGATGCGCGAGCGCAGGGCCTCCATGGAACGAAGGAACTCGGCGCTCTCCACCCCGTAGGTGGGTTGATATTGGTAGGTGAGCCGTTTGTCGGCGGTGGTGCAGCCGCTGCCCCAGGCCGCCATCAGTGCCCACAGGCAGCCGAGCCACAGCCAGCGGAGCGTGTCCGTCCGTTGATTGGCGGGTTTGGCACGGTCAGAAATGGGCGGGTTTGTCATGCGCAACCCGGCTATGCTAGCCCTCCCGCCGGGGCCGGGTCAAGGTATTGGGCGGCAACCTCAAGCTGGAATTCTTATTTCCGGGGCCCCACCAACCCGGCGGGCAGATCGTCGCGGTTTACCACCCGGGGGTGACTGAGCATGGCCTTGACGTTCTGATTGGTGGCCAGGCTCCATTTTCCGTTCCAGGACATGAAATAGCAGGTGGCGGGAAAATCCTTGAGGATGCCCTCCAGAAAACGCTGGTAATCGTAATCACCCGGTGGCTTGGTGGGGCCGTGCGGGCCGTATTCGCTGAAGCCAAACGGCTTGTTCAGCGCGGCGATTTCGGCGTAACCCTTGATGTGTTCCTTATCCACATAATCGGTGTAGGCATCCAGGCCCACCAGGTCGGCATAGGCGTCACCCGGATAGTATGCCGCCGTTTTTTCTCCGTGATTTGGCCCGTACACCCAGAGTAGATGATTGAATTTCTTCGTTTGGGTGTAGTAGTTGAACATGTGCTGCCAGACCTTTTTGAAGGTTTCCGGATTTTGCGCGCCCCACCAGAACCACCCTCCGTTCATCTCGTGGAAAGGCCTCCAGAGCACCACCACGCCCGCCTCCTTCAGCTCCTGCAAGCCGGTGGCGATGAGATCCAACTGCTGCATCCATCGTTGGTGGGTCTCGGTGCCCGTCTTGAGCACGTCCGCCAGATCCACCCCTTTGTCGCGCAATCCGCCACCTTTGGGATTGGCGGGATTGTACATGTGGGCCATGACGGTCACCAGGCCGCCCTGGCGCCAGTAGGTGATCGCCGCCTGGTTGGGCACTTTCCACGTGATGCTGCCCCGGCCAAAATCGGCGTAGTCCACCCCCATCAACGCCGGCCATTCGCCGGTCTGCGTCTGGATCTTCTCCAGGACGTCCACTTTCGCACCATTGCCGAAATCGGTGAACTGCCCGGAGAGGATGTTGGTTGCTGGTTTGGCCCGCAAACCGTGGAAATAATCGAGGATGGCCCGGGCTTTCGGGTTGGTCTGGGGATTGGCCGGGGTGGCTGCCGATAGGGCTGCGGCGGTTGCCAGCAGGCCGGCACAGCAGAGGGGGATCAGGCGCATAGGTTGTCAGGATTGACGGTGATGGTGCCCCGGTTATTCAGGCCGGCTTATTGGAATTAAAAAAGCATTCCTTGTTCGGTGGTGCCCGCTGGTTCAAAACAGAGCGGCACATCCTGGGCGGGATGGTTCACCACGGGATTCACCGGGTAGCCTTCCATGGATTCAGTCGGGCAGGGGACCAGCAGGGGGCGTAGCCGCACCGGATCGGTTTCAGCTTCATCCAGCCAGAAGGCATACTGCTCGGGAGGAATGATCACCGGCATGCGGTCATGCATCCTCGCCAGCAGCGCATTGGCGCTGGTGGTGAGGATGGTGAATGTCTGCCATGGGCTGTGCCCCGGGCCACGCCATTCCTCCCACATCCCCGCCAGGGCAAAGGGATTGCGATCCCGCCGACAGAAGCGCCAGGGCCGTTTCTGGCGTCCTTCATGCTCCCATTCGTAGAACCCATCCACGGGCACCAGGCACCGTCGCTGGCGGAACGCGGTGCGAAAAGCGGGCTTGTCCGAGGCGGTCTCGGACCGGGCATTGATCATTTTCTGGCCGCTGGCGGGGTCGCTGGCCCAGGAGGGAACCAATCCCCAGCGCATGAGTGCCGCCCGCCGGATGCTTTGCTGGCAAACCACCACCACCGCCTCTTGCAGGGGGGCTATATTATAGCGGTGACCGTGGGTTGCCAGGTGGGCGACTCCGAATTGCTTGGCCACCTGGGTTGCCCGGCTGGCTAATGAAAAGCGGCCGCACATAGTTCCAAAATGTTTAATGATAGATTGTTATGAGTATCCATCGGCTTGCCAATCAGGGTCT
>CAIYYI010000066.1 GCA_903930345.1 uncultured Verrucomicrobiota bacterium | reverse complement strand
GGTGGTGCTGGTGTTCCTGGGGGGGCATGTGATCTGGGGTTGGACCCATTACCAGCCCTGGTTTCACCTGCTGCTTGGTCTGGCCTACGCATTTCACCTGACCCTGACGGCGCAAGTGCTGCAAACGCAGCAGTCGGACATCACCTCCCAAGGCTACCTGTTCTCGGCGGTGATCATCTATCTGGGCAATGTTCTGGTCCTGTTGTTGGCCGTGCCGCTGCTGGCGGGCACCAGCGTGGTGATCGGGTTGCGGCATGGGTTGCTGGCCTCGTGGGGGGTGTGGGACCGCCTGGGGCATCTGCTTTTCCGATAGCGCAAAAATATTGCCGATATTCGCGCTTGAAATGCGGCGGGGGTTCAGGCGAAATGGTTCGCATCGGTTTGTTATCCTATGGAACTGGGCGATATCCTTACCCCCGCGCAGATCATCACCGATTTGCAGGCCACCAACCGTTGGGAGGCCATTGACGAGTTAATCAACCAGTTGATTTTGGCTGGCAAGATTAAACCGGAAAATCGTGACGCGATCTCGGCCGTGGTCAAAAAACGCGAGACCTCGATGAGCACGGGCATCGGGTTCGGCATTGGCATTCCGCATGCCTCGACGGACCTGATTTTTGAGGTGGTGGGCGCGATTGGCCGCTCTCCAAAAGGGGTGAATTTTGACGCGCTGGACAATCAGCCGGTCCACTTGGTCATGCTGTTCCTGGTGCCCCAGGGGCAGTTTCAGAAGCATCTGCACACCTTGGCCAACATTGCAAAATTGCTGCACCGCAAAGAGCTACGCCTGGCGTTGGAGCAGGCTCCGGATGCCGCCGGCATGATGGCCATCATCAAGGAACAGAGCAAGAAGTAGGCTCTGGCCTCCCGCTTTCCCCACCGCGTCCCTCCGGGGGCGGTGGCCATTCCAACCACACAAGCACCGTGTTACATTCCGTACTTGAACAAAAGTTGCAGGAGGCCGTGTCCGCCGTGTTGCCTGGGGCCGATCTTTCCGGCGTGCTGGTGCGGCCATGCCCGGATCTCAAGTTTGGGGATTACCAGTCCAATGCCATCATGGGGCTGGCCAAGGAGCGCAAGCTCAACCCGCGCCAGGTGGCCACGGAGGTGCTGGCCAGGTTGGACGTGGGCGAGTGGTGCGACAAGACCGAGATCGCCGGTGCGGGCTTCATCAATTTCCGTCTGAAAACCGTCGCTTTGGAACGGGCGCTGCAAGCGGCCGCCGGTGGGGAGCACCTGTTTTACGTCCGCACCACGCACCCGCGCACAGTGGTGGTGGATTTCAGCTCCCCCAATGTGGCCAAGCCGATGCATGTGGGGCATATCCGGTCCACGATCCTGGGGGATTGCCTGGCGCGCACCCTGCGCCTGCTCGGGCACCGGGTGGTGACGGACAACCACATTGGTGATTGGGGCACCCAGTTCGGCAAACTGCTGGTCGGGTGGAAGGAGCAATTGGACGAGGCCGCCCTGACCCGCGACCCCATCGGCGAGATGGAGCGGCTCTACAAGGCCATCAACGCCGCCAGCACCGCCGACCCGGCCGTGCTGGAACGTGCGCGCCAGGAGCTGGTGAAATTGCAGGCGGGCGATGCCGACAACCTGGCCATCTGGCGGCGGATGATCGATCTCTCCGCGCAGCAATTCAACACGATCTATGGCCGGCTGGGCGTGAAGTTTGACGAGGTGCTGGGGGAGAGCTTTTACAATCCCCGGCTTAAGGGCACGGTGCAAAGCCTGCTGGCCGGCGGCATCGCCACGGAAAGCGAGGGGGCGCAGGTGGTGTTTTTTGAGGATATCCCGGCGCTCAAGGACAAGCCGGCGATCATCCAGAAGAGCGATGGCGCGGCCAATTACGCCACCACGGACCTGGCCACCCTCGCGTACCGGATGGAAACGTGGCAGCCGGCGGAGATCATTTACGTGACGGATGGACGCCAGCAACTGCATTTCCAGCAGATCTTCACCATCTTCAAGCGCTGGCAGCCGCAGGCCCGCGTGAAGCTGGCCCACGTCTGGTTCGGCTCCATTCTGGGCGATGACGGCAAGCCGTTCAAAACCCGGTCCGGCGAGACGGTGAAGCTGGCGGACCTGCTCAACGAGGCGGAGGAGCGGGCGTTCCAGGCGGTGACGGTCAAGAATCCGGAGCTGCCGGAAGGCGAGCGGCGCAACATCGCGCGCGTGGTGGGCCTGGGGGCGGTGAAGTATGCCGACCTGCTGCCCAACCGGCAGAGCGATTACGTTTTCAGTTGGGACAAGATGCTGGCGTTGAACGGCAACACCGCCCCGTATTTGCAGTACGCCTACGCGCGCCTCCGGAGCATCTTCCGCAAGAGCGGGCTGACGGCGGAGCAACTGGGCCGCGCGCCCATGACGCTGGCCGCCCCGGAGGAATTGGCGCTGGCCCGGAGCCTGCTCAATTTCGGCCTGGTGCTGGAGGCGGTGGCGGCGGAATACCGTCCGAATTTCCTCTGCAATTACCTGTACGAGCTGGCCGGTTACTTTGCCCAGTTCTACGAGAATTGCCCGGTGCTCAAGGCGGAGGGGCCGGAGCGGCTCAGCCGGTTGGCGCTCTGTGAGCTGACCGGGCGCGTGCTCCAGCAGGGGTTGGAAGTGCTCGGCATCGGGGTCATTGAGCAGATGTGAGGACGAATCTCGTCCGCCGACTCAGGAGTGCTTCAGGGCGATCTGGTTGACGGCGTTGCCGGCATCCCGGCAGCGGTCGATCACCTTCTCCAGAATCTCGTAAAGATCCTTCAACGCGATGATCTTCATCGGTTCATGTCGGCCGGAATAGAGGTCGGCGATCAGCTCAAGCATGAGCTTGTCCGCGTCACCTTCCATTTGCTGAAGCTGGTTGTTCATGTTCTTGATCTCCTCCAGATTCGGGCCTTTGCGGAGGGACTTGACCATGGCCACCACCTGGGCGGTGGCCTGCTCCAGCAGGTGGGTCTGGCGGGTGAAGTTCACGTCGGCCACCAGGCGGGAGAGGATGATGTAACGTTCGGCGAACTTCTCAATGCTCTTGGGCACTTTGTAAAGCGAGGTGGAGAGCGCCTCAATATCCTCGCGCTCGAGGGAGGTGACGAGGGCCTTGACCAGGCGCTCGCCGATTTCGCGCGTCAGTTGCTTGTCCTTGCGGCGGGAGAGGGAGAATTCCTCCAGGGTGGGCTTGATCTCGCCCTGCACCATGCGGTTCAAAACCCGGGCGCTGGCCAGGCCCTCCTCCGCGCTGCCTTCCAGCAGGTCGAAGAAGGTGTTATCACTGCCGAAATATTTTTGGATGGAGATCATGGGCTAATATGGCACGGTTTGAGTTTAAAGGCAGCAGGATTTTCAATGGCCACCCTGCATGGCCAGCACCAGCCGGGTGATGCCGTAGGCCAGCCCGGCCGAGATCGGCAGGGTGAGGACCCAGGCCACGACGATGTTGCCCACCACCTTCCATTTCACCGCCGTGAGCCGTTTGGTGGTGCCCACCCCCATGATGGAGGTGGTGATGACGTGGGTGGTGGAAATGGGGGCGCCGTAAAAGCTGGCCGTGGCAATAATCCCGGCCGCCGTCGTCTGCGCCGCAAAACCGTGGATGGGCAGCAGTTTCACCATGTCCTTGCCCAGCGTGCGGATGATCCGCCACCCGCCCAGCGCGGTGCCGCTGGCGATGGTGATGGCGCACAGCACCTTGATCCACAGGGCGATGTCAAACTCGCGCCGCTTCAGTTCCTTGGGGAAGATATCCTTGATCAGCCAGGCATTGAGGCGGAACTGACTGTCGGGATTGAGCTTTTGTTTCAGCAGCAGCCGGGATTGCTCGGAGAGTTTGACGCCGGCAAAGAGGTTGGTCTCGTAGAGCATCGGCCCCTGAGCCAGGTGATTCAGGTCGGTGGCCAGGGCGGCGCGTAGTTCCGGTGCCTGGTCCGCCCCGCCCGGGTAAGTCTTGAGCTGGGTACGGGAGGCCTCAGAAAGTCGGCCATACACCATCGCGCTCAGGGGATCGGCATGCGCGTTGAGGCGGGAGACCAGAGCCTGCAGGTCTGCCGGTTGCTTGGTGATGTCTTCGGCGTGATACCGGGCGGCGGGGGTGCGCAGGAAATCCATCCAACCCGGGGCCGATTGGAAGACTTCCGTCTGGGTGGCGGTGAAGAGGGTGAGGGCGATGATGCCCATGGTTTTTTGGGCGTCATTGGTGCCGTGGCTGAAACCCATGAAGGCGGCGCTGAAGATCTGGGCTTTGCCGAAGATGAGGTTGACGGTGCGCGGGGTCCAGTTGCGGAGCAGCCAGAGCAGCAGCACCATGACGCCAAAGGCCACGGTGAAACCGACCACGGGAGAGAGCACCATGGGGATCAGCACCTTGCTTTTCAGGGTGGCGAACTGGATGACGGCCAGATTATTGTGCGCCGAGGCCACGCCGGCGCCGCACAGGCCGCCCATCAGCGCGTGGCTGGAGCTGGAGGGCAGGCCGAGCCACCAGGTGAGCAGATTCCAAACAATGCCGCCCAACAGCCCGCAGAAGATGGTGGTTTGTGTGATGAACTGCAGATCCACCAGGCCGGTCCCGATGGTGGTGGCCACCGCCGTGCCGCAGAGCGCGCCGATCAGCTCGAACGTGCCGGCGATGATCACCCCCTGCGTGGGGGTGAGCACCTTGGTGGAAACCACTGTGGCGATCGAGTTGGCCGCGTCGTGAAACCCGTTGATCAGCTCGAAGACCAGGGCCGTGAAGACAACAATCAGGACAAAGATCATGGGCTTAGGCGTGTTTCAGCACGATGTGGAAGACCAGATTGCCCAGATCCCGGCTGCGGTCAAAAATCTTCTCCACCAGCTCATGCAGATCCTTTTGGACCATGATCTTGATGGGGCTGGGCTCATGGTTGTAGAGATCCCCCAGCACGGACAGCATGAGATTGTCCGCCTCACCCTCGACTTTTTGCAGGGTGTCGTTCATTCCCTTGACCTTCTCCACGTTGATCAGGAGGCGCAATTCCTTGATGAGGGGGGTGATTACCTCGGAGGCGTCCTTGAGCATGGGGGCGTACGGGCTGAGCCGCATGTTGTCCACATGCTTGCCGGCGCAGGCCAGGCGCTCGCAGAATTTCTCGGTCAGCTTGGTGATCTTGTACAGCGTGGAAGCCAGCGCTTCCAGATCCTCCCGATCCAGCGGCGTGGGCATGTCCTTGCACAGGTTCTCCATCAGCTCGCGCGTGATGGCCTTGTCGGTGCGGCGGATCTTGGCGCACGCCTCCACCGGCGGCGCGCCATCGGGGCAGTTGAGCAGTTGGGAGAGCACTTGCATGCTCCGGGAGGCTTCCTCCGCGCTGGTTTCCAGCAGGCGGAAAAAGCGGTCGTCCTTTTTGATCAGTTTCCGTAGCATAAAATGAGGTGGGGAGGGGGAGTGGGGTTGGCGTCAGGGGTTGGTCGTTCAGGAGTTTCGCAGCAGCGTCCAATAGGCGATGTTGCCCACGCTCCGGCAACGGTCGAACACCTTCTCCAATTGAACCATCAAATCCTTTTGCACCACCCAGCGCACCGAGGCCTCCGGCTGGCCGTAAAAGCCCTGCAAGGATGTCTCCAGCAGCCGGTCGGCATCGCTTTCCGCCTGTTGCAGCCGGGTGTTGAGCGCGCGAACCTCCTCCATGCGCGCCTCATGGCAGAGTTCCTTGACCACGTCATCCAGGGTGGTGGCGGAGGCGGAGAGGATGGCCATCTGCGGGTCCAGGCTCCAGTCGGCCACGTGATGGGGGGCCAGCAGGTAGCGCTCGCAGAATTTCTCCACCGCCTTGGAAACGCGGTTTAGGGCGGTGGAGAGCCGGGCGATATCCTCCCGCTCCATGGGGGTCACAAAGGTGCGGCAGAGGTGCTCGGTGAGATCCTTGGTGATCCGTTTGTGCTGGGAGCGGCAACTGCTGATGTGCTCCAGGGAGCGTTGCGGGGGGGCGGTCCTGACCAGGGCCACCAGCTGGCTCACGCTGGTGCGCGCCTGTGCGGCACTGGCTTCCAGCAGGTCCAGGCACTGGTTGTTTTTCACCAAAAATCGTTGAACGGAGACCATAGGCGTAACCGATCTGTGTCAATTCTGTAACAAAACCGTAACATTACCGGAAAAATAGCAAAGAAAATTCTGCGCCAACCAGTGCATTATTACGGGTAATGTGGAGGGTGCCAGACCGGGGGAGAAGTGGTGAGGGGCATGATGGAGACGGAAAACACGGCCTTCCCTCAGGGCGGACCGCCGGAGGCGGTGGGCGAAGCGCATTTCAGGCTTTCCTGCGCGGACGGACTCCGGGTAGGCTGGAGGAGTTATGAGCAAGCCTGCGCGTCATTGCCATCATTGCGGACATGAGTATTCCCTGCCCGGCAATCCGGGCCGCAGCGAGAGCTGTGAGCGGTGCAGCTCGGATCTCAAGGTGTGCCTGAACTGCAACCATCACGATGTGAAGGCGGCGGAACAATGCCGGGAGCGCCGGGCCGATCTGGTGCAGGAAAAGCACGCGGCCAATTTCTGCGAGTACTTCGAATTTGTGAGGCGCGTGTGGGTGCCTCCATCCCAGCAGAATCATCGCGAGCAGGGCGCGCGGGATGCGCTGCGGAAGCTGCTGGGGGATTGAGGGGGGCGTCCTTGTTCGTAGTACAGGCTTTAGCCTGTTGGTTTGATGTGCGTTGGCTCCAGAGGGGTACCCTCGAAACGCCAAACAGTTGCCAAAACAGCGCTGGCACGTCAGGCTGGGGGGATGAATACCCGACAGGAAACAGGCTGCCCCCGCTGGACGGTTTTTGCCGTGGCGGTGGGACTTTTTTTGTCCGCCTTTGCCAGCCAGGGGGCGCTGCTGCTGCGCCACACTTTCGATGAGGCGGGCAGCGGCACGGCCGCCGCGCAGGATTCCGGCCTGGCCCCGGCCGCGCCCGGGGCGTTCATGGGATCGGCCACGCGCACGAACAGCACGCCCGGCGGCTTTTCCCTCGGGGCGCTGGACCTGGCCACTGGCCCCAACGGGTCCTCGCATTACGTGAACTGCGGCAGCCCGGCGAAATTCGACAACCTCACCAACTTCACGCTCACGGCCTGGGTCAACCTGCGCGGGGCACCGGTGGTCAATGACCGCCTGGTGGACAAGCTGAGCCCGACCGGCGGGTTCGGGTGGAAATTTGTCGCGCCCACGACCGGCTCCCTCAGCGCCACCAATTTCCGCACCGGCGTGCATCTCAACAGCATCACCGGCGAGGCGGATGCCACGGCCAACCTCTCGGCCCAGAACCAGTGGGTGTATGTGGCGGTGACGTACGACGGTGGGCAAACCAGTGGCAACCTGAAGTTTTACAGCGGCTCGGTCTCCGCCGCCGTGGCCCAGCTCGGGTCCGCCGTCGGCTTCAACCGGGGTGCGGTGACCAACACGACCAATGAGTTGCGGATCGGCAGCACCCCGGCCTCCCCGAGCGACCGCACTCCGCCCGCGTGGTACGACGATGTGCGTGTGTATGACGCTGTACTGACGGGCACGGAGCTGGAGGCCGTGCGGCGCGAAAATGTGCCGCTCTCGCCCGTCTTCACGCTGCAACCGGTGGCGCAAGCGGTGGACGAGGGCGCGGAGGCGCGGTTCACAGCGCAGGCGGATGGGTCGCTGCCGCTGGGTTACCAATGGTATTTCGGGGGCGGCGCCCTGGCGCAGGCGACGAACTCCGGCCTGGTGCTGCCCGCCGCCACGCCCGCGCAGGCGGGGGATTATTTTGTGGTGGCCAGCAACGCCTATGGGCGCGCCACCAGCAGCGTGGTCCGCCTGACGGTGCTGGAGCCCGCGCCGCTCAGCCTCCTGGCGGCCACTGCCAACGGCACCCGGGTGAGTGTGCGGCTGACCTTCAACCGGCCCCTGAGCGACTCCGCCACCAACCCGGCCAATTACACGCTGGATGGCGGTCTGGCCATCACCGGGGCCGCGCTGGATGCCACGCTCAGCAACGTGGTGCTGGCCACCAGCCTCCAGACGGCGGGCGGAAATTACACGGTGAATGCGACCGGGGTGCGGGATCGCTCCACGGGAGACCTGATCGCGTCGGGGGCCGGGGTGGCTTTTGCGGCCGCCTCCTTTTACGGGCCGGCGCGCCAGGTGCCGGATTCGGCCGCCTGGACACTGGTGGCTTCCCTGAGCCTGCCGGACACGGCCAATTACAATGCCGCCGGGCCGGTGTATGACCTTGATCACCGGCGGTGGGTGAGCAATTTCAGCCGGGTGGCCTATTATCTGGAGCTGCAAACGGGTGCCGGTCCATTGCAATGGGTGTGGGTGGCCATGAACGCCTTCACGAATGACGCGTGGCAATTGGGGGTGCCGACGCTGGCCGGCGGCACCGTCAGACAAGCATCCGTCGCCAACCTGGAGGTGCGCGCCAGCGCCGTCGGCTTGACGACCGGCACCGGACTGATGGGCGGAGCCATCCGCTTCTTTCCGGGCAGCGAGGCGGCGCCCGGTGTGACGGGGCCGGGAATGATGGAAATCACAAACACGCTGACGGGCCAACGGATTCTGGCCTTCAACGGCTGGGGCGCAGGAGGTGAGCCACAACTGGGGATCGGCACGAATCTGGCGGGGGCCACCGCGTGGAAGGTCAAGCGGCTGCTCATCTATGCGCTGCCGGCGGCCAATCCGGCGCCGATGGAGGCGGATATTGTGGTTTATGGCGGCACCTCCGGCGGAGTGGTGGCGGCGGTGCAGGCGGCCCGGCTGGGCAAACGCACGGTGCTGCTGGCCCAGGACAACCACCTGGGCGGCCTGAGCAGCGGCGGGCTGGGGTGGACGGATGTGGGCGGTAACGGGAGCGCCTATATCGGCGGGTTGGCGCGCGAATACTACGAGCGCAACGGGGCGAGGTATGGGCAATCCGTGCGTTTCAACCTGGAACCGAACGTGGCCGAGCAGCTTTTCGGCGAACTGCTGGCGGAGGCGGGGGTGCCGGTGGTGTTCAACCAGCGGCTGGCCGCGCTCGAAAAAAGCGGCCGGCGCATCACCGCCATCACCATGGAAAACGGCGCGGTTTACCGGGGCAAAATGTTCATCGACACCACCTACGAGGGGGATCTGGCGGCCCGGGCCGGGGTGACCTTCACCGTCGGGCGCGAGGGGACCAACACGTACGGCGAGTCCTTTGCGGGCACGCTCGCCCCCGGCAACGGGGGGATCAACTATGACGCGTATGTGGAACCGGGCAATCCGGCCAGCGGCCTGCTGCCCCTGGTCTGGGACCGGACGCCGGCCCCCAAGGGCAGCGCCGACGAGGGCATCCAGGCGTACAATTACCGGATGGCCTTCACCCAGCGCGCCGCCAATTTACTGCCGGTCGTCGCGCCGGACGGCTATGACACCGCCCACTTTGAGGCCCTGGCCCGTTACATTGAGGCCCGGGTGGCGAAGGGCGGGGCTGTGGCGCTGGGCGATTTTATGACGCTGGACCGGCCGCCCGCCACCGGCAAATACGATATAAACAACAACGGGCAATTCTCGACCGACCTGGTCAACGCCAGTTGGACCTGGGCGACCAACACCCACGCGGAGCGCGCCGCCATCGCGCGGGTGCATGAGGATTACATGCGGGGTTTCTTCACCTTCCTGGCCACCAGCCCGCGCGTGCCCGCCGGCCTGCGCGGTGCCATGGCCACCTGGGGCATGTGCAAGGATGAGTTTCTGGACACCGGCGGGTGGCCGCATGCCCTCTACGTGCGGGAGGCCCGGCGGATGGTCGGCGATTATGTGATGATCCAGCAGAATTGCCAGGGGCTGCGCAACGCGCCGGACGGCATCGGCCTGGCCGCCTATTCCATGGACTCGCATCTCATCAACCGGTTTGCCGGCACCAACGGACTGGTGATGCTGGAGGGGGGCATGTACATGAGCACCCCGGCCCCCTTCCCGATCAGCTACCGCTCCATCATCCCGCGCGCGGGCGAGTGCGAGAATGTGTTCTGCACCTTTGCGCTCTCGGCCAGCCACGTGGCCTTCAGCAGTTGCCGGATGGAGCCGGTCTTCATGATCATCAGCCAGAGCGCGGCGACGGCGGCGGCGTTCGCCCTGGATGACCGGGTGCCGGTGCAGTCCCTGGATTACGCGCGCCTGGCGTTGCAGTTGCAGACGGACCGCCAGGTGATTCCCGGCCTTTCCGCCGGCGTCTCCGGGATCGTGGTGGACAACCTGGATGCGACGGGGGTGGTGTTGCAAGGGGAATGGACCTCCAGCGCCGCCACGGCGGGGTATTGGGGCGGGGATTATGTGCATGATGGAGCCACCAACCAGGGGGCCAAATCGGTTACCTTCACCCCGGTGCTGCCGACCGATGGCGTGTACGAGGTTTACCTGCGGTGGACGGCCAGTGCGAACCGTGCCACCAATGTGCCGGTGGATGTGATCCACCCCGGCGGCACGAACACTTTTGTGGTGAATCAGCAGGCCGAAGGAGGCACGTGGGTGCCATTGCTGGCCACCAACTTTGTCAGCGGCACCCAGGCCCGGGTGGTGGTGCGCAACGACGGGGCCTCCGGCCATGTCATCGCGGACGCGGTGCGGTTCCTCGCCAGCAACGCCCCACCGGCCACGCTGCAGGTGGTGGCCACGGATGGCGGCGCGGCGGAGGTGGGCGCCAAGGCGGGCCGGGTGACCTTCGTGCGCGGGGGTGACACCAATAACGCGATTGAGATTGTTTACGCACTGGGCGGCTCAGCCAGGAATGGGGAGGATTACACCGTGCCAGCGGGTCCGCTGATCCTGCCGGCGGGCGCTGTGTCCGTGACCCTGGTCATCACCCCGCTGGCGGATGTGCTGGCGGAGGGTGAGGAGACGGTGGTCATCAGCGTGCAGGCAGGGGCGCAATACAGCGTCGGCAGCCTGAGCAATGCCACGGTGAGGATTGCGGACCTCGGTGCAGGCGTGCCGTTAAGGCTGGCCCCGCCGACCCGGTCTGGCTCCGCCTGGAGCATCAACACCTCGGGTGTGCCGGGGCAGGTCTGTGAATTCCAGCGAGCCACTGCGGTGCAGGGGCCGTGGAGCAACCTTTTCACCACCGTGATCCCCGTCCTGGGCGAGGTTCAGTTGCAGGACACCAATCCACCCCCGTTCCGCGCCTTTTACCGGGTCATCCGATAGGGCTGAAACGGCTTTTTCTGAACATTCAACCGCGCCATTCGTCCATTTGCTTATGACTCGCACCTCGTTTTCACTCCTGCGCCGATCCGTCGGGGTGGGCCTGCTGGTTCTGGGCGCCCTATGGTTGGGGCCGGCCTGCCGTCACCTTGCGCCAGTGGCCACCGGGCCGGGGGTTTTCTTTGTGGCTCCGGAGGGCCGCGACCAGTGGTCGGGCCAGGTGGCGCAGGCCCGGGGGGAGCAGGATGGCCCGTTCGCGACGCTGGCCCGTGCCGCGCAAGCGGTGCGCGAGCTGAGGCAAAAGCAGGGTGGGGTCTTTCAGCAACCGGTGACCGTGTACCTGCGCGGCGGCACCCATACGCTGGCCGAGACCTGGGTGCTGACACCGGATCTTTCCGGCAGCAGCAATTGCCCGGTGACCTTCCGGGCCTATCCGGGGGAAACGCCGGTGATCAGCGGCGGCCGCCGCGTGACCGGCTGGCAGCAGGTCACCGTGCAAGGCCGCGCGGTGTGGCGGGCCACTCTGCCGGAGGTGGCGGCGGGCCAATGGTCTTTTCACAGCCTGTGGGTGAATGACCGGCGCGCCACGCGGTCGCGCCATCCGGACCAGGGCTACCTGAAGGTGGAGGGATTGCCGCCCGTCCAGGGGAAACAGGATTGGACGGATGGCCAGGCGGCCTTCCGGTACGAGCCGGGCGCCTTGATGGCTTGGCCCTCCCTCACCAACGCGGAGGTGCGGGTGATGAACCGCTGGGTGGAATCCCACCTGCCCGTGGCCGGGCTGGATCCGCAGGAGCGCCTGATCCGTTTCCGCAAACGGAGCGTCTTCAAGCTTGATCCGGGCGATTTGTATTATGTTGAAAACCTGCTGGAGGCGCTGGATCAGCCGGGGGAATGGTGCCTGGATCCCGCCGGTTTCCTCTATTATCTTCCCCGCCCGGGGGAGGATCCCGCCCGTACGGAGGTGATCGCTCCGCGCCTGGCCCAATTGGTCTCCTTCACGGGCCAGCCGGAAGCGGGCCGGTTCGTGGAGCAGATCCGGTTTGCCGGGCTGCGGTTTGCCCACACGGAGTGGTATTTTCCAAAGGGCTTTGACCAAGGCAAAGACAAGGCCGAGATCTGGCCCCCGCCTGCGGCGGCGGTGGGCGGTTTTGCGCAGGCGGCCATCGGTGTGCCAGGGGCCGTCCGTGGGCAGGGGGTGCGGCAGGTGTCGTTCCAAAAGTGCCAGTTCACCCACCTGGGTGGCTACGGCTTGGAACTGGGTCGAGGCTGCCGTGACAACCTGGTGGCGCGCTGCGAATTCTCCGACCTCGGTGCCGGGGGCATCAAGCTGGGTGAAACCGCCATCCGTCAGCAACCGGCCGAGCTGGCGGCGAACAATGAGGTGAGCGACTGCCACATCTTTGACGGGGGCCGTCTGTTCCACAGCGCCATCGGCATCTGGGTGGGGCAATCACCCGGCAACCGGCTGTTGCACAACCATATCCACGACTTTTATTACACGGGCATCTCGCTGGGCTGGACCTGGGGGTACGACGCGGCGCTGGCCACCAACAGCCTGGTGGAGGGCAACCATGTGCACCACATCGGCGTGCTGGCCAATGGCGATGGCCCGATCCTGAGCGACATGGCGGGCATTTACACCCTGGGCCGCCACACCGGCTCGGTGATCCGCAACAATGTCTGGCACGACAGCGCGGGGTTGCGCTACGGCGGCTGGGGGATCTACTTTGATGAGGGCACCTCCGACATGGTGGCGGAAAACAACCTGGTGTACCGCACCACGCACGGTGGTTTTCACCAGCATTACGGGCGGGATAACATCGTCCGGAACAACATCTTCGCTCTGGCCCGCGATTTTCAGATCCAGCGCACCCGCCTGGAAGCGCACGTGAGCTTTTCCTTTTCCAACAACATCGTCTATTGGCGGCAGGGCGATCTGCTGAACGGGAGCTATAAATCGAACGTCGTCTTCGATGCCAACCTCTATTGGCAGGCGGATCAGGCCCCCTTCAACTTCGGTGGACGGGATCTGGCGGCCTGGCAAAAGCTGGGGCAGGACCGGCATGCCCGGGTGGCGGATCCGCTGTTCGTGAACCCGGCGCGGGATGATTTCAACCTGCAACCGGCCTCACCCGCCTTCGGGCTGGGTTTCAAGGCGTTGAATCTGCGGGGGGTGGGGGTGCGACCGGAGGTCTCGGAGGGACGGTAAACCTGAAAAAAGGATTCGAATTTAACAGAAGGCAACCAAGAGAAGGAAGCGAACACATACCTCGCCGCGTTTAGGCACGTTGTGTCTCCTCCGCGTCCAGCGCGCGGAAAGATGCTGCGGCACGGGTTGCAAAATCGTCGTCGGTCAGGTCGTCAGATATTGGAACGTGCTCAACGATATGACGACGTAACTCCACGCGCTCAGCAGGGGGGGGATTACTGACCGGTGCCGACCTGCTGGTTGGCTTTGATCAGGAAAATGATGATCACAATGCCCAGCACAACGCTGATGGCAATGAAGATGAGCGCGGTCTTGTTGTTCTTCTTGCCGAAGGGGGAGCTGGACTCGAACTTGACCTGTTTGCCGGTGCCTGTCTCCAGCTCGTTCATCTTGACTCCCTGGGGGAGCACCATGGTGTGGTCCAGGGATTTTTTGGAGGAGGAGGCCGGTTGACCGGATTCCAAACGGAGCTGCACCTGGCCCAGGCGCAGGATCTGGCCGGGCTTCAAGGTGGACTCGCCGGTAAACTGGTGGCCCTCAATGAAGCTGCCGTTCGTGGAGTCAAGGTCTCTGACGACCACGTCCGTGCCTTTGAGCAGAACCTCACAATGATGACTGCTGACCGAACTCTCGGCGATCTGAAAGGCGTTGTCTTCCACTCGACCAATCGTGGTCTTCTCAGCCTTCAGCTCGTAAGTGAGCCCGGTCATGCCTTCACTTAGAACTACAAGTTTGGCCATAGGTCGTAATTGTTCCTGAGTATCCCCGGCGGCCAGGGACAAGTCAAACCGTTTTCCCAGTAGTTTTTAAGCTTAACGCTTGGTGATCAAGTCCCGGAATTCCCCGAATAGCGGGCTGGAATCGTGCGGGCCGGGTGATGCTTCCGGATGGTATTGCACGCAGAAAATGGGCTTTTTCCGGTGCCGCATCCCCTCCACCGTCTGATCGTTCAGATTGATGCGGTCCACGCTCACCTCCGCCGGCAGCGAGGCCGGATCCACGGCGAACCCGTGATTTTGGGAAGTGATTTCCACTTTGCCGCTCACCAAGTCCTTCACGGGCTGGTTGCCGCCCCGGTGGCCGAACTTCAGCTTGAAGGTCTTGCCGCCGAAGGCCTGCCCAAGGATTTGGTGGCCCAGGCAGATGCCGAAAATGGGGATACCGCTGGCCACCAGGTCGCGCACCGCGTTCACGGCGTAGCCCAAAGCCGAGGGGTCGCCGGGTCCGTTGGAGAGGAACACGCCCGCCGGTTTGTGGCGCAGCACTTCCTGGGCGGTGGCGGTGGCGGGCACCACCTGGGTGCGAAAACCCTGCTGCCGCAGCCGCCGCAGAATGTTGTACTTCATCCCGAAATCAAACGCCACAATCGGGATATCGGCCGGGGGCAGGGGATCGCGGAAAGTGCGGGGGTCGCCAGGCTGCCGGCCAAAAGCCAGCTTGAACTCGGCGCTCTGCTCATCCTGGGGATCCCACTGGAAGGAATCCTTGTGGGTGACCTCCTTGACGTAATCCACCCCCACCAGGCCGGGCCAGGACTTGGCCTGGGCCACAGCCTCCTCATCGGAGATGTTTTCGGTGGAGAGAAACCCGTTCATGGAGCCGCGCACGCGCAGCTTTTTCGTGAGCGCGCGGGTATCCACCCCTTGGATGGCGGGAATGCCATTATTCTCAAGGTATTGGGCCAGGGAGAAATCGGCGCGCCAGTTGCTGACCACGGGGGAGAGTTCGCGGATGACAAACCCGGAAACATGGGGCCGCCACGACTCCATGTCCTGGCGGTTGATCCCATAGTTGCCGATCAACGGGTAGGTCATCGTGACGATCTGGCCCTTGTAGGAGGGGTCAGTGAGGATTTCCTGGTAGCCGGTCATGGAGGTGTTAAAGCACACCTCACCGCACGCGCTGTCGCGCGCGCCGAAACCTGCCCCGCGAAACACGGAGCCATCTTCGAGGGCCAATACTGCCTTCATCGCATCCACGCCACCAGAGTCAACGAACCTAACAAATTTCGCAACGCTGAACTTTGGCAGAACGGTGGGCGGGGGAGCCGGCGGGCGGGTTTGGGGGAAAGGGCTGGAAAAAATGCCAAGAAAGGCTTGAATTGTTGGCGATTGCGGTTAATTTTTACGCCGTTGCGTGCTTAGCTCAGTGGTAGAGCACTTCCTTCACACGGAAGGGGTCGCAGGTTCGAAACCTGCAGCGCGCACCATTTTATTTCCATCCGAAACACCCCGGAAAATGCAGGTTTTCTGGGGTTTTTTGTGCATTTTCACAGGAAAGCAGCCTGCTTTATTCCGGTTCATTGTGCCTCAATCTACCCTTGAAACGCCTGCTGAAAGTGTTACATTGTGTTGCACGCATGAGAACCATCAAACCACACAAGGCGGTCCTGCGAGGGAAGGTGCGCTGGCGAGTCATCATCCCTGCCGCGATCAACAACGGGAAGCCAGCCCAACGCTGGTTCCGCACCGCTGAGTCTGCTCGGGACTTCGCCGCGACACTCAGCCAACAGCGGACTGGATTGGTGGCGCAGTTCCTGACGTACCCGCAGGAAACCCAGGCCCATGCGATCAGCGCCATGGCCAAGCTTGCCGACCGGCCTTACGAATTGGACGAGGCCGTGAACTTCTGGCTGGTTCACAGGCCCAAGGTGGAGATGACGGTGACGGAGCTGGTGGCCGAGGCGCTGACGGCCAAGGAGGCCTCTGGATTGCGGCCTCGATCCCTGGCCGCGCTGCGCTACAACTGGGAGAGCTTTGCCAAAATCCATGGCGGAATGCTGGTTGGGGCCGTCACGGCTGGGACAGTGTCGGAGTGGCTGGCAGGAAAGGGACTCGCCCCGGCAAGCCTGACGGGAAAGTTGATCGATATCCGCACGCTGTTCAGCTACGCCGTAAAGCGTGGATACCTGGCCAAGAACCCTGCTTTGGGCGTGGACAAGGCACGGCGCGACGATAATCGCCCAGGCATCCTCACGGTCTCCCAATGCGCAAAGGTGCTCAGGAGAGCCAGGGAGAGCGGCCCAGATATGCTGCGCTGGGTGGCCGTGCAGTTGTTTGGAGGCCTGCGACCAGAGGAGGCGCGGCGGATCCGCGAGGAGAACATCACCGCAATGCACATCGACATTTTCAGCGGCATGGCCAAAGGACGGCGCAGGAGGCTGGTCACGATCAACCCGACGCTCAAGGCATGGCTGGATCTGGGTGGCCAGCTGCCGGTGCTGAATCTGACGCGGAGGTGGGCCACCATCCGCCTGGGCAAGCTGGTGAACCAGACCAAGAAGCGGGACGCCGCCACAGGGCTGGGCTTTGACTGGCCCCACGACGGCATGCGCCACTCATTCGTCAGCTATGCCTTCCCGATCTGGGGAGCCACTCAGACGGCCATCGAGGCAGGCCATAGTGAGGGAGT
This sequence comes from uncultured Verrucomicrobiota bacterium, assembly GCA_903930345.1. Taxonomy (GTDB): domain Bacteria; phylum Verrucomicrobiota; class Verrucomicrobiia; order Limisphaerales; family CAIYYI01; genus CAIYYI01. Next base: position 2,605 of record CAIYYI010000066.1, on the reverse strand, counting down.
GCTGTTCCAGCACTACCGCGAGGTGGTCACAAAGGAGCAGGCTGAGGAGTTCTGGGCGTTGCGGCCTCATAATGTCGAGTCGATATAACGATGGCGACTCTCGCCTGGATAGTGTCAAACAGGCCGAGGCAGGCTATAATCACCTCCTCAGCTTCACGACCACCTCAACAATCGGATAAATCCAGCGGAACGACTGTAACGGGTATTCCAATGGGGAGTAGTCAGGGTTGACGGATTCGAGCCGGATGGTGCAGCCATCTCTCCCGGTCTGCTTGAACTTCTTGAAAATCACCCCGCCGCTTTCGGAAAGACGTGCCACCACCAGATTCCCGTTGCGTGCTTCGCTGTTGGGCTCCGCGATGATGCGGCAACCTGCCGGGAATTGTGGCTCCATGGAATTGCCTTCGAGAATCAACGCAAAGGCGTTGGGGTCACGGGTTTCCGCCAGTACAGTCTCATCAATCTGCCCATCGAGATCGCCGTAGGAGAAATCGGCTGAACCCGCCCGCGCCCACGAAATCACGGGGATTGGACGGTAAACAGGCGCGGGAGCCATGCGGATGTTAGGCACAGGATTAACCACTGTTTGCGGTTGAATATCAAACTCTGCCTTGTGAAGTAGTGCAATTGACTCTTCAAGCTGATGGGATGGGGCAAACTTTCCATTAACAATCCTGCTGACATGGTTCTCCGTAATGCCTAATTTCTCAGCGATTAATCGCTGCGACCATCCCCGTTTCTGCTTTATATCCATTAGCAAGTCTTTAAAGTTAGGCATATTATCAAAATCATGTTGAACTGTTAGGCACAGTGCCGTAAACGTATCCGCAACAAATATGTTGCGAGCCACCAAAAAATCAAAACGAACGGCAGAGGAAACTGTAACCCGTAACAAACTAAATGTCAAATCCGCCGCCGCTTCCCGTATCAATATCAAGTCAACATCAAGTCGCCAACGCGCTCCCAGAATCCACGGCATCTGTCTGGCGGCGGCTACGCTGGGTGTTTCTCGCGTGCACCTTTGGAAGGTGCTCACGGGGAGGCGGACGAGCGAGCGTCTCAAGGCTCGCTATGACGCGTTGGTGAAAGGATGACCATGACAGCCCCGAGTTCATTGGCCAAAAAAGCGTTCTCTTACGCCGAATGCGCCAGCCTGCTCTCAGTGTCGCTGCAGACGATCCGCAAGCTGGTGCGCCTGCGAAAGATCAACGCCGTGCGCCTGAGTTACCGGGTGGTGAGGATTCCGGCGACGGAGATTGACCGTTTGTTGACTGGGAGAAAGGGGCAGGTATGACCGGCAAGACCAAAGGGCAGGCGCGGAGGCCATTCAATGCGGGTTTGGTGCGGGCGATGGCGAACGTGGCGGCGGAGTATTTCCGCATGGCCAGGGAGGCCAAGGGCAAAGGGTACACGACAACGGAGGCGGTATATCGGGGCATGGGCAACGGGTACCGGCAGGCGGCGCGGATGACTGTGCGGTGGAGTGAGATGCCATGAATGACCCAAACTTGGATGGCCCGACGGGCTTCCTCGATGACCTGGACCAGTCGCAGGAACTGCGACGATCCGAGCAACCGGACCCGCTCGGGGTGTGGCTGGCGGCGGTGTGGGCGGCTTGCGGGTTCTTTGCCGGGGTGGCGGTGACGACTTTTATGCTTTGAATCTTGGCGCGGCTCAGGTGCGCGGCCCGGGAAAATCTCAACAACCAAACAAAACAACTCTATGGCTATCGAAAAAAATGGGACGGAAGTCATCAAGCGGGATCTGCGGTACACATTCAGCAACACCGAACTGCTGGAAATCGGCAAGCGGTTGGCGGAGGGGGCTCGGCGGCTGGGCGAACTGGACAAGGAAAAGAAGCGGATCACCTCTGACTATACCGCGCGGATGATTGCGGCGGAATCGGAGGTCAACATTCTCTCGGCGGCGATTTCCAGCGGGTACGACATCCGGCCTATCGAGTGCCGGGCGGATCTGCACTGCCCGAAGGCGGGGGAGAAAACGATTGTGCGCCTGGATACGTTCGAGACGGTGGGCGTGGAGCAAATGACCGGGGATGAAATGCAGACGATGCCGAAAACCGAGGCGGAGGCGAAGGGCAGCGTGGTTGCGGCGGCGGTGAAAACCAGTGCGACGGAAATCCCGACGGAGGCAAAGGGCGCGGCGGGTCGGCTGTCCCGAATCGCAGATCGCCAAGATCGAGACCGGCCGGGCCACGCCGACGGACTGGCTGAAGGAGGCCATCGCCAAGGAACTGGGGATTGCAATCTGGGAGGTGGGGGTATGAACGACCAGAGGACAGAGGACAGAAGGGAGACGACGGGACCACGGGACCAGAAGGCAGAGGTCAGAGGTCAGGTGTCAGGGAATAAAGGGGAAAGCAACATGACCATGGGCCCAGAGGCCACCCGACCGGGGGATGAGATGCTGAACAAAAGGGAGCTGGCGGCGCGGCTGAAGATTACGGTGCGGACGGTGGAGAATTGGCAGCGCCGGGGTGTCCTCGTCTACATCAAGGTGGACAAGGTGGTGCTGTTTCACTGGCCGGATGTGGTGGCCCACCTGAAATCCAAATACCTGGTCAGCCGGCGGTCCCTGCGGATCC
>CAIYYI010000065.1 GCA_903930345.1 uncultured Verrucomicrobiota bacterium | reverse complement strand
CCGAAGCGCGGAGGGCAACGTTGGATTTTTGAAAACAGGCGCACACATTGTAAAATGCTGAACGCTAAAGGCTGAATGCTGAAGGACGGCTCACCTGAACTCGGAACTCGGAACTCGGAACTCGGAACTCGGAACTCGGGGTCCCGTCCTGAAATAGATTGTCACTCATGAGACAAATAAACGGAGTCAGAAAGTCGGGAATACGGTACAGTGAGGCGTTTAAAATGACCGTGGTTCGGGAGCTTGAGGGCGGAGAAATCCCCTTTGCTACGATCCGGCGCAAGTACGGCATCAAAGGCTTTAGTACGGTGCAGACCTGGGCACGAAAGTACGGTAACGGGGATTTAGGAAAGATTATACGCGTGGAAAAACCAAACGAAGTCAATGAACGGGGCGAAATGAAGCGGCGCATCCAAGCCTTGGAAAAGGCCCTGGCCGACGCGCACATCGACCTTGCGATCGAGCGTGCCTGCACGCGCGCGGCCTGCGAGCGGGCGGGAATCAAGGACATCGCGGAGTTCAAAAAAAAAGCGGGTGGCAAATAGCACACTTTGCGGTCGCGGAAATAACGGCGGACAAGCGGGTTAATGTGGTGGCCATTTGTCGCGCGTTGGGCATGAGCCGGCAGAACTACTATGCCGGACGCAAACAACGGCAGCAGCGAAAGGTGGATGCCGATTTGGTGGCGGAATTAGTGCGCCAGGAGCGAAAATTGCAGCCGCGGATTGGGGGGCGCAAACTCTACAAGGTGCTGCAGCTGGCGCTGGCCGAGGCCGGGATAGAAATGGGGCGGGACCGGATGTTTGACGAATTGCGCGCGCGCGGTTTGCTGGTGCCGCCGCTGCCCCGTCTCTGGCCGCGGACGACGCATTATAACGCGAGTTTGCCGGTCTTTCGCAATGAAATCAAGGGTCTGGAGGTCACGCGGGCCAATGAGATCTGGGTGGCGGATTTGACCTATGTGAGGACCGATGAGGGATTTTTATACGTTTCGCTGATCACCGACAAGTGTTCGCGCAAGATCGTGGGGCACCATGCTGATGACACCCTGGAAACGGTGGGGCCGCTCAAGGCCCTGGCCATGGCGCTGGCAGAACTGCCCCGCGATGCCAAACCGATCCATCACTCGGATCGGGGCTGCCAGTATTGCAGCCATGACTATGTGGAAGCACTGCAGGAGAGGTGCCTGTCCATCAGCATGACGGAGGAGGATCATTGCGCGCAGAACGCGCTGGCCGAACGAGTCAATGGCATCTTAAAGCAGGAGTATGGAATCGGGGGTGGATTCAAGCTCAAGGCGATGGCCAGAAGGGTCATCAAAGAGGCTGTGAAGCTCTACAATACGCGGCGGCTGCATACGGCCTTAAACTACCAGGTGCCCGAGGCGGTTCACCGCCGTGGCACGGTAGAATTAAATTGAGCGGCCAGGTGAGGGACCGGGACGGGAGATTTCGCGCCACAGCGCCCCTTCGGGTCCACTACGGCTTTGGCACAGGAGTGCCAAAGCCTTCGTTCCCCCGAAGGGGCGCTGCTCACCTCCAGAAGGTTGGAGTGCAACCAGAGGCTCAATCAGGCGGGAACCCTAAGAGAAATGCTGAAGAATATGTGACAAATTTAAATCAGGACTTGACCACAATCTCCCATGCCTAGTGGGTCCAGCTCAATTCGTGACGCAGCGCGTCACAATTCGGGAATGCCTGATAAAACATCCGGGCGGTGGATGAGGTGTCGCTGACGTGCCAGCCGGGCGAGATCCTGGGCCTGCCCCATCCTGCCCCTTTGGTTTGGCAAATGGCAAAATCCGATAAAAACCGCATTTTGGCCGCGTGAAAGCGGCTGTCATTGCAGGAGATAGTAGACATCCTTGAAATCCTAAGCGTGGTGTTTTAGTTTTCAAGGAAGTCATTTGAGCATGATTACACGAAAACATTATCTGGGCACGATTCGGGAACGGCTGAAGAGCTTCCCGGTGGTTTCCGTGCTGGGCCCGAGGCAGGTCGGCAAGACGACGCTGGCGCGGGTGATTGCCGGCGAGCAGCCAAGCCACTTTTTCGACCTCGAGGACGTGGACGCGCTGGCGCGCCTGGCCGAGCCGAAGGCCGCGCTGGGCCGGCTGGAAGGGCTGGTGGTGTTGGATGAGGTGCAGCGGAAGCCGGAGCTGTTCGCCCTGCTCCGGGTGCTGGCGGATCGCCAGCCCGTGAAGGCGCGCTTTCTCCTCACGGGCAGCGCGTCGCCGTCCCTGGTGCGCGGGGTGTCGGAATCGCTGGCCGGCCGGGTGGCCCTGGTGGATGTGGCGGGCTTCAACCTGGCAGAAGTGGGCGAGGCCGAGTGGCGCAAGCTGTGGTGGCGGGGCGGATTTCCACTGGCCTATCTGGCCGCCACGGATGCCGCGAGCCGGCAGTGGCAGGAGGAATTTGTGCGCACGTTGCTGGAGCGGGACATGCCGCAACTGGGCATCTCGATCCCGGCGACGGCCCTGCGGCGATTCTGGATGATGTTGACGCACTACCACGCGCAGATTTGGAAAGGCTCGGAGCTGGCGCGGTCGCTCGGCGCTTCCGAACCGACCATGCGCAAGTATCTCGATCTCCTCAGTTCGACCTTCATGGTGCGGCAACTGGCGCCGTGGCATGAGAACCTGGGCAAGCGGCAGGTGAAAGCGCCGAAGATTTATCTGCGGGATTCAGGACTGCTGCATTGCCTGATGCGGCAGACGGCGTTTGCCGATCTCGAGGCCCACCCCAAACTCGGCGCGTCGTGGGAGGGATTTGCCCTCGAACAGGTCTTGAGCATCACCGGCGACCGGGACGCCTATTTCTGGGCCACGCACGGCGGCGCGGAGCTGGATTTGCTGGTGAACTGGGGCGGGAAAAAATACGGCTTCGAGTTCAAGTATGGGGACGCTCCGTCCATGACGAAGTCCATGCACACGGTCTTGAACGATCTGAAACTGGAGCGCCTGTTTGTGGTGCATCCAGGCAAGGATTCCTACGTGATGAACGACCAGACGGAAGCGGTGGCCATCACCGAGCTCCGGGCACGCCTGGCGCAAGCGCGCGCGGGAGGCGAACCATCATGATGCGCCTCGAACAATTCCTTTCCGAGCAACTCATCAACAACCTCGGCAAAGTGCTGATAGAACGCTAGGGCGCGGGATTGGCCGCCTTGCTCAAACTCAACGATGTGGCGACCCGGGAGCTTGTTTGCCCCAGCAGGATGGAAAACCAAAACCCGGTGGGGCGAGGATTCCTCCGAGCCGTCCGTGGTCCGCGTTCCGAGTTCCTCGTTCCCCGTTCCGAGTTGTCCCCCAATTCCGCAATCCGCAATCCACAATCCGCATTCGGGGTCCGAGTTGTCCCCCAATTCCGCAATCCGCAATCCACAATCCGCATTTGTGACCGTTCCGAGTTCTTTTTG
>CAIYYI010000064.1 GCA_903930345.1 uncultured Verrucomicrobiota bacterium | reverse complement strand
GTATTTGCCAACCGTTGCCCCGGCGGAGACCGAAGCCTCGCCCAGTGTGGAGTTGCTGGAACCAACGGTGCGGCTGTCAAAGAGGGTCGGATCCTTGAGCGCCGTGACCCGGTTGCGCAGCACGCCCAACTGGGTCTTGACGGCACTGATGGCGTTATTCCGCTCCTGGAGCACGGATTGCTCCCGAAGCAGTGCCCTCTGCGGCGCACGCTCCACATCTGCGAGCTGGGTTATCAACGTCTGCCAATCAAATCCAGAGGCAAGTCCTGATATTGCTGTACTCATAAAATGGCCAATGCGGCTTCTTCGGTATCGACCGAACCTGAAAAAAGTTTAGCAACTATTTTATGTTTGTTGCGGTTGGGTGAGAAGAGGCCCGGGATGTCCATCAAAAACGAGCGGTTCCAATTGAATCCTCCGTCTCAAAACACCTGACACCTTGGGCCAGCCAAAGCCAATGCCCAAAGCCTGGTTCCGAGGCTTCCGGATGGCTCTATCAGCGGCAGGTGGGATAACTTTTCCCCCTGCTGACGGCATGTTGGACAATTTTTCCCTGCTTGAAGAGGTCAGAAAATGCCGTAAACCCTTATTTCACAAGCAGACAGGAGGTGGCACTGGTCTTGCTTCACGAAATTGGCATTGGTTCCTATGATCGACACATTATTCAACCAACCGAACTACGTCGGTGCGAAAAAGATGCTGGAGGCCACCGTGCTCCGCCACGAGGCGATTGCCAGCAACATCGCCAATCTGGAGCAGCCGAACTACCGGCGCATGGATCTTGCACCGTCGTTTCAGCAGGAGTTGGGGCGGGCAATTGGCACGCGAGATGCCGCCCAGATCACCAGCCTCACACCCCAACTGGCGGTGGATACCGAGGCCGTGGCCGCCAATAGCGACGGCAACACCGTCCGGTTGGAGCATGAACTGACCCAACTCAGCCAGAATTATGTGCAGCACGCCTTGGAAAACCAACTCGTCACCGGCAGCCTTCTGAAACTGCGAATGGCCATCACCGGCCGGTCCGCCTAACGCTTATGATCAACCTGCTTCCCGGAGTCCAAAGTACAACCGCCGCGCTGACGGCGGAACGGACGCGACTCGACACCATCGCGCAGAACATCGCCAACGTGAACACAACCCGCGGACTGGATGGCAAACCGTACCAGCGCCAGCAAGTCGTGTTCGAGTCGGTCATGGACCGGGCCCGCATGAGCACGGGGGTGGAGCCACAGATGAGCGGCCCCAAAGTGAGCAAGATCGAAAAGGATCCCCGCCCGCCACAAAGCGTTTACCAGCCGGGACACCCCGATGCAAACCGCGCCGGGATGGTGCAAATGCCCAACGTGAATGTGCATGAGGAGATGGCCGACCTGATCGCCGCCAGTCGGACGTTCGACGCCAATCTCGCTGTGCTCAAGACCGCCAAACAAATGACCATGCAGGCGCTTTCCATCGGCAAACGTTAAACTCCGGGCGCCGCCCACTCGCCAAACCCTCATGAACGCACTTTCCGCCATTCGCGCCGCTTTTCCCGCCATGTCGTCGCTCCCGGCGCTAAATACCGCGGCCGCCCAGCAGATCCGTCCGGCGGAACTGAAGGAATTGCCGGCCAGTGTCGGTCCCATGGCCACTCCGGTAGGCAAGCCATCGGAAAGCTCCTTTTCCAGCCTGTTGGGACGCATGGTTTCTGATGTCAATGCCAAACAGAGCGCGGCCGCCAACTCCGTCGCCGGGTTGCAGTCCGGGCAACCGGTGACGCTTCACCAGACAATGATCTCAATGGAAGAAGCAAGCCTGTCCTTTCAGCTCATGGTGGAAGTGCGGAACAAACTGCTCGAATCCTACCAGGAGTTGATGCGGATGCAGGTTTAAACAATTGTTTGAATGAACCAGAACCTAACCAAGCTCGGGCAGCAGTTGCTTCAAATATGGAAGCAACTCGGGGTCAGCCAGCGCATCAGTCTCAGCCTCGCCACCCTCATCGTCCTGGCGGGCCTTGGCGGACTGATCCTCTGGTCCAGCCGGGTCGATCAAGGGCTGCTTTACGGCCAACTCTCGGACAGTGAGGCGTCCAAGGTCATCGCCGCGTTGACCGACGCCAAAATCCCGTACACCGTCGGTCGCGGGGGCGGGTCGATCTACGTCGCCTCGGACAAGGTTTATCCCACACGCATGCAACTGGCTGGAAAGGGCATTCCGCGGGGTGATGGGGTCGGTTTTGAGATCTTCGATAAGTCCAACTTCGGCATTTCCGACTTTATCCAGCGGGCCAACTACATGCGCGCCCTCCAGGGGGAACTGGCCCGTACCATCAGCCAGTTGGACTCCATCGAATCCGCCCGGGTGATGATCGTGCAACCGGAGAACCGGCTGCTCATGGACAAGGATAAGCATTCGACGGCATCCGTCTTTGTGCGGGTGCGCGGCAATTCACCCCTCCCCCCCTCGGCCGTCAACTCCATCCGCTTCCTGGTGGCCAATTCCGTTGAGGGCCTAAAGGCCAATTATGTCACGGTCATTGACAATCAAGGCAACCCCCTGTCCGAGAACTCCGAGGAGGATTCGTTATCAGGTGTGACCACCAGCCAATTGGATGCCCGACGCAATCTGGAGCTGTACTTGGCCAAGAAGGCCGAGGGCATGCTGGACAAGGTTCTTGGTCCGGGACAGGCCATCGTGCGCGTAGCAGCCGAGATCAATTTTGACACCTCCTCGCGCATCGAGGAGAAATTCGATCCGGACAGCCAGGTCATCCGCAGCCAGACGAAAAACGATGAGAACATGGATACCGTCACGGCGGACGGCGGCGGACCCGGTGCGGTGGGACTGAGCGCCAACATGCCGGCGGAATCCAATGCCACCCAGCAGGCGACCAGCCCCCGCAACAGCAGCAAAAACAAAAAGACGCTCGGCACCACGGAGTACGAGGTCGGCAGAACCACCAGCAACAGCTTCCAAGCCGCCGGCGGTCTCAAACGGCTGTCCGCCGCCGTCACCGTGGCCGCACGGATGGAAGGGACGGGAACCGCCCGAAAACCCGCACCCCGCACCCCTGAGGAACTGGAAAAACTGCAACGCGTGGTCCAGAACGCCATCGGGATCGACACCTTGCGCGGGGATCAGGTCATCCTTGAGGAACTGCCCTTCAACGAGCAAATCGCCATGGATTTCACCCAGCGCCTGGAGCGGCAGGAGCGGGAAGAGTTTTGGTGGAAAGTCGGCAAGACCGTGCTCTATCCAGGTGTCGCCCTGCTGATTCTGATGATTATTCTCCGCCAGCTAAAACGGACATCGGCATCGGATCTCTCCATGGGCATTCCCATCTACTACGGCAATGGGTATGGCAATGGGAATGGACACAGCAATGGGAATGGCAACGGCAACGGGCACAGCAATGGCAACGGCAACGGGAATGGCAACGGGAATGGCCATCGGCAGGAACCGGCCAACCCGGAATGGCCCGATGATTCGCATGTCGTCACGGTGGAAGTGCTGAACCAGTTGATCCGCGAGAATCCAAACAACATGACGCAAGCCATCCGTTCCTGGCTCACCCGGGGTGCTCCCCCGCCCAAATAGCCCCCTATGTCCAGCCCCCCCATCAAAGAAGCCAAACCCGGCAAGGCCGCCGCTGAGATAACCAGTCTGACCAAGGTGCAGAAACTGGCCGCCCTGCTGGTGATGCTCGGCACCGACAGCGCCGCCCAGGTGCTCAAGAGCTTCGAACCCGAAGCCATGGAACTTATCACGGCTGAGATGACCAAGCTGACCCTGATCAGCCAGGAACTGCAGAGGGATCTGCTCGCGGAGTTCTCCGAGGTGGCACTGCAGGCTGGCACCTCCGTTCAAGGCGGCCTGGACTTTACCCGGCAGTCCCTGGAAAAGGCCCTCGGTGTTTTCCGGGCCACCGATATCATCAACCGGGTGGCGCCCTCCCGTGGTTCGTTGGTGGCCATGCAAAGCATCTCGGACATGGAGTCGCGGCAGATATTCAACCTGCTCAGGCACGAGCAACCCCAAACCGTGGCGCTGGTGCTCAGCTTCATCCAACCGGACAAGGCAGCCGCGGTATTCACCCTGATTCCAGTGGACCAGCGTGAGCGCGTTCTGGAGCGACTGGCCACCCTGGCCCCCACACCCATTGAGGTGGTGGAAAAAGTCGTCAGCATCCTGAACGCCAAACTGGGGGTGCGCCAGACCCGGGCGCTGAACCAAAGCGGTGGCACCAAGACAGCGGCGGACATCCTTAATTCCATGGAAAAAGCCACCGGCAAATCCCTGTTGCTCTCCATTGAGGAACACAATCCCGACCTGTGCCAGGCCATCCGCGAGAAGATGTTCACCTTCGAGGATCTGGCGACGCTGGAACTGCAGACTTTGCAAAACATCCTCCGCGAGGTGGACATGCGGGATCTGGCCATGGCCCTCAAAACCGCCAGCGACAAACTCAAAACCACCCTCCTCAGTTGCATCTCCAAACGGGCTGCCGAAGCGGTGCAGGAGGAAATCACTTTCATGGGCCCCGTGCGCCTGCGGGATATTGAAAGCGCCCAACTGCGCGTGATCGACGCCGTGCGCAAGCTGGAAAACGAAGGCAACATCGAGCTGGGCAAAGGCCGGCAAAACAACCTCCATGAAATGGTCTGAGACCATATCATTCTCGCGTCCACTGCAAGCGGTGTCGTTGTCCCCCCCGGGGCCCTCGGTTGATATGTTGGCGCTGCTCCGGGACCGGGAGGCCCAAGCCTATGCGCGCGGACTGGTGGACGGCGAGCAGCGCCTGGGTGAGCAACTTATCCAGCAGCGCAACGAATTGCTGGAACTGCACACGGGCGTGCTTAATTCCATGCGCCAGGCGGTGGAGCAGGTCACCCACGACGCCGAGACCGCGCTCATCGAGATCGCGTTCACTGTGGCGCAGAAGATCGTGGCGGAAATCCCGGTCAGCCGCGAACTTGTGGAGGCCACGATCCGCTCGGCGCTGGCCGTGGGCGAGGAAGCCACCGAGTTTTTCATCCACCTCCATCCAGAGGATCTGGAACTTCTGCAACGCCACACTTCGGAGCTGCTCTCGACCTCACCCCGCAAGCAGAAGATGCACTTCCTCCCGGCGCCGGAAATCGCCCGCGGCGGATGCCTGGTGCGGACACAGTTCGGCACGGTTGACGCCCGCCGCGAAAGCCGGTTGGAACGGATCCGGCAAACCCTGACACCATGAATCACGATCTCCAGGCTGGTGGCGGGCGCTTCAACGACGTGCTGAAGCGGGTGCGCGCGGTGCCCACGATCGAGATTCGTGGCCGCGTGGTGCAGATGATCGGGTTGGTGGTGGAATCTGAGGGCCCCATGGCGGCGGTGGGCGAGGTGTGCCGCATTGAATCGGCGCGGCACGACGAAAGCACTCTGGCAGAAGTGGTTGGCTTTCGAAACCACCACCTGCTGCTCATGCCGCTGGGGGAATTGCGCGGCACCCATCCCGGCAGCGAAGTCATTGCCACCGGTGCCCCGCTCCATGTCACCGTGGGCGAGTGCCTGAAAGGCCGGGTCATTGACGGCCTGGGCCAGCCGCTGGACAACGGCGGGCCGATCATGGGTGAGCACTCCGTCCCCTTGCACCGTCTCCCACCCCATCCGCTGCAGCGCGAACGCATCCGACAGGTCTTTCGCACCGGCATCAAAGCCCTTGATACTTTCATCCCCTGCGGCCGCGGCCAGCGCCTCGGCATTTTTGCCGGCAGCGGCGTGGGCAAGTCCACCCTGCTCGGCATGATGGCCAGCCAGGCCGAGGCCGATGTGAACGTCATTGCGTTGATCGGTGAGCGGGGCCGTGAGGTGCGCGAGTTTCTGGAGAAGGATCTGGATGCGGTCGGCCGAAAGAAATCAGTGACCATCGTCGCCACCTCCAACTCCCCGGCGCTGGCCCGGTTGAAAGGCGCGTTCCTCGCCCTGGCCATCGCCGAGTATTTCCGTGATCTCGGGCAGAACGTCCTGCTGATGATGGATTCGGTGACTCGCTTCGCGATGGCCCAGCGCGAAATCGGCCTCGCCGTGGGCGAACCCCCCGCCACGCGCGGCTACACACCCTCGGTCTTCTCCCTGCTCCCGCAGATGCTCGAACGTGCCGGAGCCGGCGAGCGCGGCTCCATTACCGGTCTGTTCACGGTTTTGGTCGAGGCGGACGACATGAATGATCCCATCGCGGATTCGGTGCGTTCGATTCTGGACGGGCACATCGTCCTGACGCGCGAACTGGCCACGCAGAACCATTATCCGGCCATTGACGTGCTGGAAAGCGTCAGCCGACTCTCGCGGGATTTGCAGACCCCGCAACAGCTCGAACTCACCGGCCGCGCGCGTGAGCACATGGCGACCTACCGGAAAAACCAGGATCTCATCAACATTGGCGCGTATCCGCCCGGAAGCAGCCCGGTCATTGATGAGGCCATCCGCCTGCACGGGCCACTGCGCCAATTTCTGCGCCAGCCGGTGGGCGAAGGATTTCTCGTGCCGCGGAGTTGGGCCGCGCTCACTGAGGCCATGTCCACGCCTCCGCCCAAAGCTCCATCGCGTCCCACCCGTCCCACGCCATGAAAGCTTTCCGTTTTTCCCTGCAGGCCATTCTGACCCTCCGCGAGGAGCGGGAACAGGAGGCCCAGCGGCATTATGCCCGAAAGCTGCGCGCCGCCGAAGTGATAAACACCGCGCTTGAAGCCGTGGTCCAGCAGTTGCTTCTGCTCGGCACCGAGCAGAACTCCCGACTTCAAAACGGGATGCCGGCAAGCGACCTGGAGCGGCTGGGCAACTATCGTATCCTCCTGGATGAACGCCGCGCCCGCCTCAACCAGGATTTGGCCCTCGCCCGGCAAGCCGCCGACCAGGCTCAAGCCGCCCTGCTCAAGGCCACGCAAGACCGGCAGGCACTGGAGGATTACCGCAAAAAGCTGCATCGCACCTATGATTACGCCCTGGCCCGTGACGAGCAGAAGCTGCTCGACGATCTCGCGAGCCGTGGCCCCACACTGGCGGGTGACTGGCGGCGGGCACCGGAGACCTCAATCCCATGATTCGCATTCTCAAATCCACCTGGCTGGCCGTCGTCCTGGGCGTGCTGGCTTACGTCACCACCACGGTGCTGCTTTTGCGCCCTGACAAACTCATCGCCCAGCGACAGGCATTGCAGGGCACGAACACTGCGAAGATAACCAAAATCGATCCTTCTTGGGCTTTTAAAAACCCGGAAGTGGACGAGCTGCTCGCCGATCTGCGCACCCAACGAGAGGCGCTCAAGGTGCGCGAGCAGGAACTCAACGACCTAACCAGCCGGCTCGCCGTCGAGCGGCAGGAAATCGGCGTCATCACCCAGCGAGTCGTCACCATGCAGGCGGAAATGGATCGCACATTCCTGCGCATCCAAGAGCAGGAGTTCGCCAACCTCAAACGGTTGGCCAAGGTGTACGCCACCATGTCGCCCGAAGGGGCCGCCAAAATCATGCTAGAGTCTCCCGAGGATGCGGCGGTGAAGATTCTCAGCTTTATGAAGGAGTCTGAGACGGCGCCAATCCTCGAAAGCATGGCCACGGAAAGCCCGTTGACCGCCCGGCGGGCGTCTCAGATTTCAGACCGTCTTCGACTCCTCGCCCCTACCTCAACCAACAAAACTATCCCGTCTAAAACCACCCCGCCCACCACCCCCCCCCCAGTCAAGACCAAGACACCATGAAAGCGCCGCTCGCCACGGTCCTCCCGGTCAGTCAAACACGGTCAGCCATAGACTTTTTCCAACCACCCGCCCCGCCCCCCAGACAGGATGAGTGTTTCGGCCCACAGTTGGCGCGGGCGTGTGAACGGAGAACCCAACCGGCCACTGTGACGCCACCCGGCAGCCTGATCAACCCGGTCTCAGACCTGGCGGGCTCCACCACGCTCAGGCCATGGGCACCGTCCGTGGAAGAAGAAACTGCACCGGCAGAACAGGGCGGTGGGTCCGATTCCTCCACCGACGACGACGATCAACCGAGCGCCTCCGAGAATGGGACGGCCGTGCCATGGCTGCCGCTGGAGAATGGGGCGGCGGCATTGATCAGCCTTGTCCCGTTGTCATTGCGCCCGGCCGCCAGCGTGCCAGTCGCTGCGGAAAACACGTCGGCTGCACGTCCTGCAATCCCACTGGAATCGGCGTTGTTTGCTGCCGACAGAGCGGACTCAAACCAGGGTAAAACCCCAATTGGCCCGGCCTCCAAGTCGGCTCAGCAAACCGAGCAGAAAACAATTGTCCCTGGCGAGGCGGCTCCGGCCATGCCAGCCAGCGGCCAGAACGTTCCCAAAGCCGATCAGCCTCAAACACTTCCCGTTCACGCCACCGAACCTCCTGCCGCGCCAGCACCAGCCGCTGGCATGACATCTGCTCTACCCATCCAGCAGATGAGTATGGGCCAGAAAATGAACATTATTTCCGGGTTGGAAGAGCAGAATCTGTCTGGGGTACAGGCAGAACTCGCTCACGTGGGGACGGAAAAGGCCGGTGCTCGAAGCAACCTCCCCAGCCCGGTCGATGGGTCTCCCGGCGCGCATTGCGCCTGGGTTCAGCCAGCGACGACCTCAGGAACAGCGCGGGCGGGCGAGGAAGTTGCACGGCTCTCCCCGGTGGATCCGACGGCAAGGGTGTTGGATCTGATGAGCAGCGTCGTGGTCCAGCTCCGCCAAACCGGCCGGGAGGATTTCGAGGTGGCCATCCACCCAGATGGAGAAACCGAGATTTTCCTGCATGTTTCCATGCAAAACGGTGGGGCCGAGATTCACGCCGAGTTGCGGCGGGGCGATGGGGCTGCATTTGCCAGCCGTTGGCAGGAATTGCAGGATCGGCTGGCCCAGCAGGGCGTGAAACTGGCCGCGTTGGCGACCGGCGAGGAGCTGACCGGCCAGTTCGGCAGCAACTCCGGGTTCTCGTCTCCGCAGCGTGACTGGGCACCAAAGCCGGAAGACCTCTTGCCTTCATTTTCAGAAACCATCACCAACCGCAGCCACGGCCTGCCCGCCCCGGTTCTTCCAAGCGCCGGACGCGGATGGCAAACCTGGGCCTGATTTTATGGCAATAAACGCAATCAATTCTGTTTCCACCCTGACCGGGGCAAGCACCGGTTCGACCTCGCGCATGCCGATACAGACACTCGGCCAGGAGGATTTTCTTAAATTGCTGGTGGCTCAGCTCAGCGCGCAAGATCCGATGAACCCGCAAAAAGATACCGAGTTCATCGCCCAAATGGCACAGTTTAGCTCGCTGGAGCAGTCCCGGGCCATGCAATCCGGCATCACCGGACTACGCAGCGATCAACAAATCCTGCAGGCCAACAGCATGATCGGACGCACAGTAACCTTGCAGAATAATTCCGGAACAGCCGTGACCGGGGTGGTCACCGGTGTAAATCTACAGAGCGAGACGCCCCAAGTGATTGTCAACGGCGAGGCATACCCATTGAGCCAGTTGATCGGAGTCACCGCCTCACCCGTCACACCATAAACCCATAAAATACCGTTATGTTTAGATCCCTCAGCACTGCCGTCAGCGGCCTCAATCAGTTCCAGCAACGCATTGATATCATTGGCAACAATATTGCCAACGTCAACACCGTGGGCTACAAGGATGCGCGGGCGGTATCGTCAGACTCCTTCAGCCAGACGCTGGGCGACGCCCTGCAGGTCGGCACAGGGGTGACCACGGGAAGCGTGAGTTCGATCTTCACCCAAGGCACCATCATGCAGACAGGAGCGCCGGCGGATATGGCCATTGCCGGCCAGGGCTTCTTCACCGTGAAGGATCCCAGCACCGGTACAACCTATGCCACTCGTGACGGGTCCTTCCAAGTTGACAACAGTGGCTACCTGATCACCAGCACCGGCCTGCGGTTGCAGGGTTTCTCCGATGCCGGGCTAACCACGCGAGGCGACCTCAAACTTGATGCTGCGGGCGCACCCGCCAGCGCCGCGGCTGGGGCGAGTCTCGCCTCGTTCCAGATCGATCGGCAGGGCAGAGCCCAAGTGGTGCTGGATGACGGCACTGCTTTCACGCGCGGCCAGGTGCTCTTGCAGAATTTCGCCTCCCCCACGGCGCTGTCGAAGGAAGGCAACAACCTTTATTCGAACCTGGCGGCGGCCGGCCCCCTGGCGCAGACACTGGCTCCCGCATCCAATGGTTTGGGTGGCATTGAGGCAGGATCGCTCGAAATGTCCAACGTGGACCTGGCATCAGAGTTCTCCAACCTGATCCTCGCGCAACGTGGTTTCCAAGCCAACTCCCGCATCATCACCACCAGCGACGAGGTCATGCAGGAAATCATCAACCTGAAGCGTTGATTTAAATTATGGCTGCCAACCGAATGGACCCGGGAAAAGGCGACGCCGAAAAAAGCCCGGAATCGCCCCAAAAAGATTCTTCAAAGTCGGCCCAAGGGTCGGCCTTGCAAGCTTGGTTGCCGTTGTTGGGAGCCATCGTGCTTCTGCCCGTGGTTGCGTACGGGATCACCACCTTCATTCTCCTGCCGAAATTGCAGAAAGGGCTTGGAATCACAGTGCCAGCGAGCCCTGCGCACGCACCTGCGGCGGCAGCCTCGGGCCATGGCGCCCCCCCCGCAGACGCCAAGAAACCTGGCGCCGGCGCCAAGGATCAGATGCTGTTAAACAAGATGATTGTGAACGTGGCCGGCACCATGGGATCGCGCTTCCTGATGACCAGCCTCACGATGGTCAGCGACAATGAGAATTTCCACACCGAAGTGACGAAGAACGAGGCCCAACTGCGTGACACAGCGTGCGGAATCCTGAGCACAAAAACCATTCCCGACCTGGAAAAGCCGGGCGCCCGGAACCTCATCCGGAGCGAGCTGATCACCGCCTTCAACAACATCCTCGGCGCATCAATGGTGCGGGAGATTTACTTCACAGACTTTGCCATTCAGTAGGTCATCCCACCCATGAACACACCCCTCGACCCTCTTGCTTTCGGCGGGGAAGTCCTCACGCAAAATGAGGTCGAGCGCCTGCTGTCGCAGGTCCAGGACCAGCAGAGCACCGTCACCGTTTTCAGTGACCAGGGAACGCAGAAACAGTACGAGCCGGACCAAATCCAGCCGTTTGATTTCCGGCAGCCAGTGTTTCTCGCCCCCAGCGAAATGCGCAAGATACGCCTTCGCTACGAAGACTTCATCCGGACGCTGGCCGCCAACCTGTCCATCTACCTGCGCGCCGAGTTTGGCGTAAGGATGTCCAAGCTGCAGACGATCAGCTATCAGAAATTGGCGGAGAGCCTGCCCAACCCCACGCACCTGACCCTTTTCAAAGCGGAACCGCTCCAGGGGATCTGCATTTTGGACCTGCCACCGCATCTCGGGTTGACGATTGTGGACCGCCTCCTCGGCGGCCCGGGCCACTCCGTCAACGGGAATCGTGAATTGAGCGACATTGAGAGCGCGCTGCTCGACGAGGTGATCATGTTCATCCTTAACGACTGGTGCAAACAATGGCAGAAACTGCAGGAACTCCACCCCGTTATGCTGGGTCACGAAACCACCCCCCGCTTCATGCACACTTCGGCGCACGACACGGTGATGCTGGTCCTATCCATGGAAGCCACGCTCGGCGACTGCACCGAACTGATTCAGATGGCTTTCCCCTATTTCACCATCGAACCACTGGTGCGCCAGCTTGCCTCCCTGACCGCGCCGGAAAAGGAAGCCAGTCCAAAAGTCAGCGGTAAACCGCGGTGGAGCACGGACTATAACGATATTCCCGTGAACGTGAACGTGGAATGGGATGGCTTGGAGCTGAGCCTGCGCGCACTGGCCGCGCTGAAACCAGGTGACGTGCTGCTGCTGGAGCCGGATTGCCTTGAGCGGACACGCGTGAACCTGGCTCGCACCCCAAAATTCCACGGGCGCCTTGGCACCCGCGCCCAAAAGTGGGCAGTGCAACTTACCGAATCCATCGTTCCCTGATTTTTCACACTAAACTATGAGCATCCAACCCCAAATTCCAGCCAACCTGGAAGTGTTGCTTGATGTGCCGGTCAACCTGACGGTCGAGTTAGGCAGTTGCCAGATGAATATGCGCGAAGTGTTGCAACTCATCGTCGGCTCCGTGCTGCAACTGGACAAGCTGGCCAGCGCGCCAGTCGAGTTATTCGTCAACCGCAAACTGATCGGTCGCGGGGAGGTCGTGGTGGTGGAGGACCGCTTTGGCATCAAAGTCACAGAAATCATCGGCAGCGCCATCCTCCCGTGAAACCCCGAGCCATTAACCTCCCGGCTCCCGCCCTGAGTCTTGCGTTTCTGCTCGGGCTGGCTTTCTCCGTGTCGGCAGGACAATTCGAGGGCACAAACATGCCTCCGGTAGCCCCGGCCCTGCCAGAGGTGACCTTCTCGCTGGTGCGGATTTTCGGGGCGATGCTGCTCGTGCTGGCACTGTTCTTCGGCGGGGTTTGGCTGTTCCGCAACTATGAGCGTCTGACCGGGGCACGGGGCCGTCCCAACAAGCTCCAGATCCTTGAGATGAAGGCCTTGGGCAACCGCCATGCCCTGTTTGTGGTGGGCTATGAGCAACAGCGGCTGCTCATCGCCTCATCGCCAGGTGGCATCACCTTGTTGGACCGGCTTCCCCCGGCCACCAGTGCTGAAGCCGAAACCGTCACCGCTCCGGCGTCGTTTGCCGAAACCCTGGGTAAACTCCTGCCCACCCGATGAACTCCTCCCACACCGTCATTCCACGCCCTGCCCGCAGAGAACCCGTGGGGTTATTGTCCTCCACCGCCCTCCAAGCTGTTTCGTCCGTGGTTTTGCGGGCTGCAGTTCTGTTTCGTCAGCGCGGGTTGGTGATTGTGCTGGTAGGGCTGTTTCTGGCCAGTTGCACAGGCTACGCCCAAACCAGCGGCGGCGGGAGCGGCAGCCCACTACCCTTCCGTGTCACGATTGATGGTTCCAACCAGCCCCAGGACCTGGATGTGGGCATCAAGATTCTTTTTTCCATCACGCTGTTGACCCTGGCCCCATCGCTCATCCTGTTGATGACCTGCTTCACCCGCATCGTCATTGTGCTTTCGTTTGTCCGCACCGCCCTGCAATTGCAGGGCGCCCCCGCCAATCAGATCATCGTCGGCCTCTCTCTTTTCATGACCTTTTTCATCATGTCCCCGGTCTGGGACAGCATCCAGCGTGATGCGCTGACCCCCTACCAGGCCAAGCAGATCACCAGCGAGCAGGCCCTCGAACGGGCCGCCGCACCGGTGCGAACGTTCATGCTCAAACAGGCCCGGGCCAAGGATGTCGATCTGTTTGTGAACATGGCCCGCATCGGACCAACGGAACCGAGCAAGCTGCCGCTGAAAGTCGTCATTCCGGGCTTCATAATCAGCGAATTGCGCACCGCATTTCAAATGGGCTTTTTGCTGCTGGTACCGTTCATTTTAATTGATTTGGTGGTGGCGGTTGTCCTGATGAGCATGGGCATGATGATGATGCCGCCGATGACGATAGCGCTGCCAATGAAGATTCTTCTGTTTGTCCTGGCGGATGGCTGGGGACTGATCATCCGCTCGCTT
>CAIYYI010000063.1 GCA_903930345.1 uncultured Verrucomicrobiota bacterium | reverse complement strand
ATGGACCCCGTCAGCTATGGCGGCTCGTACACGCTCAATCGCGTTTTGGGCACCGTGCCGGTGGAGGCCGACGGCTCGGTGAATTGCCGGGTTCCCGCCCTGCGCAGCCTCCAATTGGTGGCGCTGGATGACCAGGATCTTTCCGTCAAACGCATGCTCAGCTTCATGACCGTGATGCCCGGCGAGCGCGCCGCCTGCACCGGTTGCCATGAGGACCGCAACCACGCGGCCCCCAGCCGGTCATCCTTCCTGGCGCTGCAACGCCCTCCCAGTGAGATCGCCCCGATCCCGGGCACGCCGGAGGTTTTTGATTATCCGCGCGACCTCCAGCCGATCTGGGACCGCCATTGCCTCAAGTGCCACGATGTGGACAAATACGCCGGCCGCGTGCTGATGACCGGTGACCAGGGACCGATGTTCACGCACAGTTATTTCTGCCTCTCCTCCCGCCTGCAAATGGCCGATGGGCGCGATCTGGCCCGTGGCAATTACGCCCCCCACACCATCGGCAGTGCCGCCAGCTATCTCCTGGATAAGGTGCGGGGCCGTCATCACGGCGTGCTGCTCACCCCGCCCGAGCTGCGGATGGTCAAGCTGTGGATTGATGCCTCCGCGACCTTCCCCGGCACCTATGCGGCCCTCGGCAGCGGCATGATTGGCCCCTACGCGGCGCTGGAATACGGCACCAAACCCAAGGTGGATTACCTCGGCTGGCCGGGCCTCAAAAACGCCAAGGCTGTCCTGGACCGCCGCTGTGCTTCCTGCCATTCCGGCGACCGGAAACTTCCCGCGACGCCGGCTGATAATCTGGGGTTCCGGCTTCATCATATGAAATATGGCGAAGGTGCGCCCCGGTTTTGGGTTCCGCCCTGGCTCAAGACTTATGGGGATGGCTCCCTGCGTCCCGGTTCTCTGGAATGGATGCGCCAATTCGCCGATCCTCGCCTGCAATTCTCCCATAACCTGCTGTACAACCTCACCCGTCCGGAAAAATCCCTCCAACTGCTGGCCCCGCTGGCCCGGGCGGCCGGCGGTTACGGCCTCTGCGGCGAAGTCTTCACCGGCACGAATGATGCGGATTGGCTGGCCTTGCTGGGGGGCATCCGCGAAACCAAAACCCACCTGGATGCCATCACCCGCTTCAACCAGCCCAACTTCCGGCCGGAGCCTGAATACCTTCGGGAAATGCGGCGCTACGGCATCCTGCCGGAACACCAGTCCGCCACCGCGCCGGTCAATGTCTATGAAATCGACCGTCGCTATTGGCAATCCCTGTGGTACCGGGCCGGGGCTGGTTGGCCGGTCCGTTAGACCATAATCCTGATGCCGTATCAAGGATGGGTCGGGCGTGATTGCCTGGGTGCCATCGGCTTCATGGCATGAAAGTACCGGGTGGTCGGGAATTGTTAAAGAGGTAAAAAACCTTCACACAGTCTTGACGGTTGCATTCTGGGAGTTACTTTTGTGCCGCATCGATCACTCATCGCAAACCGGGCGCACTGCGACAATCCTGTTGGTGGAGGATGATGCGAACCTGCGCCTGCTGCTGACGCACTTTTTGCGCCGGTCAGGGTACGAGGTGTTGTCGGCTGAGGATGGCCAGGCAGCCTGCCTCATCTGGCGGGAAAAGATCGACCAGATTGACTTGTTGTTCGCCGATATGTTTTTGCCCGGGGGGCTGAGCGGCCTGGATTTGGTGGTTCAAATGCAGGCGGAAAAACCGGGTTTGAAAGCCATCATTTCCAGCGGCCACAGTCCTGAGGCCATTGGGTTGGACAAACCCACCAGTGCGGATTTCAAGTTTCTTCCCAAGCCCAGCAGCATTCACGATGTCGCAAAGATCGTCAGGCAACGCTTGAATCCGACCTGAGTTTTGGGCTCCCAATCCGCCACCGACCGTTCCCTGATCTCAGCGTTTTCTTTGCCTTGATGGGATCAATCCCGTTTTCTGGCGTCCAGAGTTTCATTGCCCCTCAGGCAAACTGTTTGCTGCCATCCGCAAAGACGGTTGTGGCCGCATATTTGCCCGTGCCAAGGTCGATGACAATCAGTTTGGCCCCTTTGCGCACCTTTTCGCCGCCATATCCGGCATACCCGGTGGAGCGTCCGTACACCAGGTCCACCTGGTCGGCTTTAAGGGTGTAATCGTTCACGTGGTTGTGCCCGCAAAAACAGGCCCGGATGCTCCGCGCGCCGCTGATGGCGGCAAACGCCTCGCTTGATTCCTCCCGGCCGGGCGTGACCTTTTCCAGCTTTAATCCCTGGAAGGCGTCGGGCTTGATGCGCGTCTGGTAATCCATGATCGGCATGTGGAAAAAGAGATAGGCGGGCGGGGTCTTGCCCCCCCGTTTTTTTTGACCTGGCCCAGCATGGTTTGCAGGGCGGACACCTGCATTCTGACATTGAATTGCAACGCTTTACGTTGCTGGATCATTTTTAGATCATTTTTTTATGGCCGCACCGCCGCCTTAACCGCGGCACCCACCGCAGCTTCCACCAACCCATTTAAGTTGGTTCCCGCGTTGGAT
>CAIYYI010000062.1 GCA_903930345.1 uncultured Verrucomicrobiota bacterium | reverse complement strand
GCCAGACAGCGCAGGGTGACGAAACGGCCGGTGCAGATTTTCAGAATGACGCTGATCAGAATCTCCGCATCGACTTTTCCCTTGGCCCGGGGTTCGGCTGCTACCGCTTCCAAAGCCATGCGCAAGCGTGGCGATAATTGGCTCAGAGAGTCAATGACAGGAAGGGCCAGTTGCTCCGAGAGCAGACAGCCGTCATCATCCCGATTATTCGTCAAAATCGGGGAGCTAGCCGTCAAAATCGGGGAGCTAGCCGTCAAAATCGGGGAGCTAGCCGTCAAAATCGGGGAGCTGGCCGTCAAAATCGGGGAGCTGGCCGCCAGATTTTGGGCAGGCGGGCCGAAAACGTCCTCCGGTGTCGGGGTTGCCTCGCCCGGCAGGTGATAGATGGCCCCGCGACCGCCTGTGGATTCCAGCATTCCGACCTGGGTGAGATGCTGGAGGGTTTTTGACAGGTCCACCGGATGCTCTGTGGTCACCGCCCGCAACCGGGCATGATTAACGGTCCCCTCGCTGGCTGCCAGGGCCAGGGCAACCCGTTCCACAGGGTCCAGGCGCTCAAACCGTTCGCCAAATTCGGCGCGCAATCCCGCCATCACAGGCTCCGGGAACAGATCAATCATGCGCAGTTCCAGCAGGGTCTGATCAAACGGCATGGAGGTGTCGTGCAGTTTGGGCGGGTTCCAATGCTGGGATTGCCAGCCATGCAAAATCTTGGGGATGCCGGTGCCAGCCTGTTCTCCCACCCCGACAAACCGGAACATCTTGTGCAACGTGCGGTTCCGGCAGTCCGGTTCCCCGCCCTGAAGCGCCACCTCCACCGGAATACGCATCAGCCCGGGATTACGGAAGCCAAACATGCCCGGACGCTTTACCACCAGCACGGATGCCCGGTCGGAGTAATCGGCATGGACAAGCACATTGGCCAACGCCTCTCGCAAGGCTTCATGGACGGGGGTCTCATCCTTCCGTTCGCCCTTTTCCAGCCGGAACGGCACTTTCAAGTCGGCCGTCAGCTTCAAATACACCCGGCGGTAGAAATCATAGAGGTTGCCCGACCACTTGCCATCCAGGGTGAGGCGATCGATCCAGCGTTTCTCGGTGTTCGCTTCCAGTCGCTCCTGATAGTCGAGCATGTAGTTGGGAAGCTCCTCCTGAATCCCCGCCATCTGTCCGAACATGAGCAACCCTGCCAGCGTCAGGCCGCTTTCGCCGGATTCACGGTCTTTGCGCCAGCCGCCGATTTGGCGCAGAAACTCGCGGTCCTGCGCCGCATTCCAGGGATGTCCGGGCTCCCGGTTGGCGAACACCTGGCGGTATGCCCGAAAGGTGTCCGGGTCCAGATCCTCCAGATCGTAGCCGCGAAGGATACGGTTGTCCCGGCTGTCCTCCACCTGCTCAGCCAGCATCCGTTTCACGTCGTCATCGGGCAGCGGACGGTCGCCATCGTTGAGTCGCCGGTACGTGTGCCCGGCAAAGGGATTGGTGGTCAGGAACACCGGCCGCTGTTTGCGCCGGGCGCGGGGAACCTCAACCACCAGGATGGTTCGTCCGTCCAGCACCACCTCCCTCACCTGTGCATCCGTGACGAGGTTCAGGCTCACCTTCTGCCGGTTATTCAGCGCGTCGAACAATTCCCGGCGAACTTTTGCCACATTGGCGATGCCCGCGACGTCGAAACGCCCCTGCTTCTCGCGCAGCCCGAGAATGACGATGCCGCCATGCGTGTTGGCGAAAGCGCTGTAGGTGGGCCAGAAATCATCTGGCAACGCCCCCTGGCTATCCCGTCCCGCCGCCAGCTTGCATTCCAGCTCCACCGACTCCCGGAGCAATTCCAGATCGGCAATGGATTGAATCTCAATCATGCGCTGGTCCCCATGCTGGCACAGGCTCCCGGCGCACTCAACTTCCCAATGGCATGGGCCGCACCGTTGGTGCTGAAACACGAGGCAAGCGCGACGCCAGAATCACCCGCCATAACCCAGCCCTTTCCTGGTGAAGAGTGAAATACGAAAAGTGAAATCATTTCCGTTTTCCTTTCGGCTGTGCCGGGGGGACCGGGGCAGCGTGGAATCCGATTTCGGGTTTTGGAGGCTCGGGCGGCGGCGGCGGTGGGTCCAGGATACACATGACCCGCTGGAGAATGTCAACGATGGCGGCTTCGTGAATATCCAAACGGGATTTCAGGTCCTGCTCCAAGGCCGCTAATTTTCGGGTCAATTCGCGCGTATCCGTCAGGGCGGTGCGCATTTTCAGGAAGGCACGCACGACAAAGACGCTCATTTGGATGGCCTGCGGGCTATTGAGCACGTTGGCCGCCATGACGGCGCCATGCTCCGTAAAAGCGCGTGGCAAAACCGGAGAAAACTTGAGCCGGGCGAGGTGGTCGCAAATTGCGACCACCTCCGCCTTTTCGCCAGAGGAGAGCTGGAAGGCAAAATCCATGGGAAACCGATCTTGGTTGCGCTTCACTTGCTCATTCAACCGCTTGGTCGTCACCCCATAGATGGCCGCCAAATCTGCATCAAGGATAACCCTTTGGTCCCGGATGGTTAAAATCAGCGCATGAATGTCCAAGGCAGAAGAAATGGCGGTTTTCTTTATCATGATTTAATCAAAGCCCCATGTTCGGTGAAAGCCCAGGGGAGCACAGGGGAGAATTTCAGGCGCTTGAGGTGGTCACAATTTGTGACCACCTCGAGTTTCTCGGTCTCGGTCAATTGAAAGAGGAAATCGGCGGGGAACCGGGTTTCATTGCGTTTGACAGCCTGGTTGAGGACTTTGGTGGGCACGGCGTAAAGCTCGGCCAGATCGGCATCAAGCATCACTTTTTCACCCCGCAAAGTGAGAATCCGGGTTGCGATCCTTTTCTGGACAAAGGTTTTTGGCTCAGAATCCATATCCAAGTCCTTTCAGGTTAACCCCAAAGGGGCGAGATAAGCCAGCCCAGCAACGCCCTAGGTTCGATGGTCAAAAACCACCCCAGCCCTGAAGGGGCGGGCGGAACGGCGGCGGGCTCGGATTTCTTGGCTGGGCGTGGCATAAGGGATTTAACGGGAGCAGATTGGGAGCAGTCCAATGGTCAGGGAAAGGGGGTGGCCAGCGGGCGTGTGCCGCCGGGGGCAGTTTCGAAAACTCGGGCGTGGTTTGGTTTCTTCATTTTGACACTTCCTACAACACCACAAGGGTTTAGGAGGAAAAGGCTACCAAGTCGGGCGGGGGGTGGCTAGGGAAAAAGCAGAAATCACGGCCCCTGTGGATCGGCAATCACGGCCAACTACAGCACCTGCTGTATCCCCACCCGTCCTACCACAAACCGGTTTGCCAACATCCCTTCATCCTCTGCAAATTCTGATGGGACAGGAACATCCGGTTTTGATGAGCTGTGAATAAGTTTTTCAGGGGGTTTTCCAGGTTGGACAGTCTTTGTCCCACAGGTCAGATAGGCTGTCCTGCATGAAATCCAAAATCACCACCTGCACCACCCGCAAACTCACGGCAGGAGGTTCATGGCTTGCCGTAATCCATGGGGAGGAACTGCAACCGCTCCCAGGGAAAGCCCTCGAGCACCGCATAGCCCGGCTTTTTTTCAAACAACTCCGGATAGGGATCAGGCAGTCCGCGCGTCGTGAATGACTTCGGGTTTTCAGCACGCAGCGTAATCGCGCCAGCCTTGTCCCAGATTACAAACCCGTATTTCTGCGCGGCCAGCGCGATGATTTTTCCCGCACGACCAAGTTTCAGGGCTGCGACGTCCACCTTTGGATCAAGACGAAACCGAAGACCCTCGGGGATGCGATTCGGAAGGCCTTTCGGATTCCAGCCATCGGAACGCGTCGCGGGCCAGGAGCGAATCTGCCACTTCTCCAGATCAACCAGCGAAATCCCGAGCGCATGATTGATTTCGCCGCGCCGCAATTCCTCAGCCGTAATCTGCCCGCCCATGAACGGCAGGCTTGTGGCCGTCGTTCCGTGATTGTGTGGCCAGATGCCGTTGCTCTTCGAGACATGCTCCATGCCCCCGCCCCAGCATGCCTGCCATTCGCCGCCGGTTTTCCGCGCCTGCCAGAACTCCCACATCCGGTCCGTCGAAGGCTGCCAGATGGTCATTTCCCCGTCGGTCCCGTCCGCCGGTTCAGCCGTGGTTGGAATCGGCACCGCAGCCCATTCCGCATCAAACAGCTTGTCGATATATCCGTTGTTCTGGCAGTCCACCTTCCGCACCCGAACGGTTGGCACATCCGCATCCACGATATAAACCGGGCTCGCATACGCCGTCGTGTTAATTGCCACCGTGCCGTAATACGCCTTTTTCTGCCGCAAGAACTCGGTCACGAAAACTGCCGAGTTGGTATGCAGAGGCGCGTCGGCCGGAATCGCCGCGTACCAGAAGCTCGTCGGCGCAAAGACGCGATTCAGCGGCAGCGCATCGGCATGCGCCGCGCCAGGCAGCGCGGACAGAAGAAGAAGAAACGGAAAGATTCGTCTCATGGCTGAGAGATTTTAGGCCTCCACCGCCGCACGATCAACGCCTTTTTCAGCCATCCGACTTCCCATTTCAGGCCCCACCTCATTTGGCCGCAGCCACCACCGTTCCGGGGGTGAGGATCACCCGCACGGTGACCGATTGGCCCGCCGCGACGGGAACCTTGAAGCCGACGATGCTGACGCCGGGATTGGGCTCATCGAAATCATGAATCGGAGCCGGGACCCAGGACTGGAGGGTCACATTGGCGGGGGAAACCACTTCCATTCTCAGGCGGCGTCCGTTTTTCTCCAGCCAGCCAGCCAAGGCACTTTCCTGGCGCAGGGTGCCGGGCGTGACCATGCCCCAGCGCACCGAAGCGGCGTTGGTTCCACCCTGGAGCCGGTCCTCAATGACCACGCGGTGGTCTGGCTGCACGGTGAACCGGCGACGGGCGCTGCCGAGCTGCCCCGCGTACGTGGTCCCCAGATCCACCTCGGCAAAGGTCTTGCCGGAAGCGTCCGAAAACTCGGAAATGGGAGCATGGCTTTTGACCACCTGCTCCTGGTCGTCCACCAGCAAGGTGCTGTGCCCCCGATTGTGGTACCGGAAGATGCGCCAGCGGTCCGAGCCCGGACGGTTGTTCCAGATGTCCAGCTTCCGCTGCTCCATGGTGTTGTAGTTCTGCATCCCCAGGTCCAACGACCAGCGCACGCCATCCGCCTCCAGAATGAAGGAGCCAACATCCATGTGCCCATGACTGGCACCGGGGCTGCCCGCCTTGAGCGCCAGGTACACGGCATTGGGATCGGTCCAGGAGGTGCGGAACACCGCCAGGGGATTGGGGCCGCGCCCGTACCAACACAGGTTGGTGGGAGTGGAGCGCTTCAGGGCGGGATCGCCCCAGACCAGCAGCAGCGGAAAAAAGCGGTCCGCCTGGTTCCGGCCTTTGGTGTTGCGGATGTCGGTGGTTTCCTGATCCAGAAAGCCCTCCTCGAACCACAGCCAGTCGGAGCGTTGCGCCCGGCTGGCAAACCAGAACATGGCGGGGGACAAACCGGAGCCCGCGCCACAATCGCTGAAGTTATAGTATTTGCCGGAGGGGCCGGTCATCTGCGGCAAAAAGCTGCCGGTGTTCAAAAAGCCCGGCCGGGCGGAGAGCCCGAAATCGGTGCCCAGGGCGGACTCCAGCATCGCGATCAGGGCGACGTTGAAGGTGGTGCCGTAGTTCCAGTAGCCCGGCCCTTCGGGATACGTGCCATCGGGTTCATAGACTTTCATGGCGGCAGGCAGGCCAACGAGGGCGCGCGCCACGACCTCCCGGGCCCGGTCGGGATTTTCCTCCAGCAGAGCCAGCGCCCCAGCCACCATGCCGGCGTGACAGACCTGGTTCCAATTGTTGCCGCCCCGTTCCCAGCCCGGCCGGGCTCCGGATTTCAGGTAGGGTGCCAGGCCCTTTTCCTCGATGGCCTGGCGCACCAATTGGCGTTCTTCCGGCGAAAGCCGCGTGTACAGCCAGTCATACCCGACCGCCATGGCCAGGGTCATCTCCGCCGTATCCAGAAAATGCGACGGGTTCCAGTCGGGCATTGCCGCCATGGCTTTGAGTTCGTTCAGGGCGCGCTCAACGTACTTCTGCTCCCCGGTCATGCGGGCGGCAAAACCGAGGTGGAAGGTTCGGCTCAGGGCCTCCCGCGACCGCCCCAACAAACGGCGGCCATCCTTGCGGTAAACCACCGGGGGTTCCGCCAGCATGTGGTCAGCCGTGATACGCACGGCCTCCCAGGCCGCCTGCAACCGGGCATCCCGGGTGAGCTTGGCCCGCACCTGGGCTTCGCCGTCGGCAGGCCAGAACAGGCGGGGGTGGGCGGGAGCCCGCGCAATGCGCGGCTGAATCTCCTCCGGACCGGGCGGGTTCGCCGCGTGGCCGGTGACACCCGCCGCCAGTTGCAGGCAAATGAAAAGGATCCAGATGCGGACGCGGTCGATGCCGGGACGTTCAGGCATGAACATCGCAAGCAGGCTTGCCGGGGTGTGCTTCATGGAGGGCGATTGTATTGAAGGACGGTCGGAATGCAATGGGGGAACCCCACTCCCACAAAACCGCTTCCCGGGCGAATTGGCACTTGCGCAACCGGCCTTCCCGCATAAGCTTGGGGTGTGAATTGGTTAACGGAACGTAACAGTTTTTCCATTGCGGTGCTCCTGTATGGCGTCAGTGTCATCTACGGGATCTTTCTGCTGCGCAGAGGGTTCCGGCGGGATGACCACATCAATTACCTGCTTCTGGGCACCGGGTTCCTTTTCCACACCTCAGCCATTCTCCTGCGCGGCATCAGCCTGCAGCGCTGCCCCATCCACAATCTGTTTGAGGCCGTGATGTTCATTTCCTGGACCATCGCCGCCGTCAATATGGTGCTGGGGGCCAGACCGGCACTCCGTTTCATCGGCGCGTTTGCCGCCCCCATCCTACTGATCCTGGGCATCTTCGGCCTGATGCCAGTGCTGGACGCCCCGGATACGGATGCCTCGTTCAAAGGCGGCTGGGTGAGCGCGCATGCCTCCCTCATTCTGGCCTCCTACTCGGCGTTCGGCCTGGGGGGCATTGCCGCCACCATGTTCCTGATGCAGGAGCACAACCTGAAGTATCGCAAGCCCAAGGCTTTCTTCGCCCTCCTGCCCCCGCTTCAACGCCTGGAATTGATCGTGGAACGGATGTTGTTGGCCGGCCTGATCTGCCTCTCCCTCGGTCTGGCGGTGGGCGGGGCCACGCTCAAACTGCCCGCCGGGGTCAGCTTCTGGAAGGATGCCAAGGTTCACTGGTCCATTTTGGTCTGGCTGATGTATGCCGGATTGCTCGTCGCCCACTGGAAGTTTGGCCAGCGGGGGCGGCGCCTGGCCTGGATTGCCGTGGGCGGGTCCGCCTTTGTGCTCTTCACGTTCTGGGGCTTCAACCTGCTCTCCAACATCCACAATCCATGACCCCGCGCATGTTGCCACCCCAACCCATCCGCCGCCGCCCCACCTGCCACCACGCTTAAACCATGAGGGTCCTGGTCATAGGCTTGAATTTCCGAACCGCCTCGGTGGAGCAGCGGGAAAAATTTGCCTTTGCGGAAGAGAAAATCCCCCAGGCGCTCGCCCGCCTGCGCGAGAGCGGCACCGCCGCCGAGGCCGCCATCCTCTCCACCTGCAACCGCGTGGAGCTGTACGTGGCCGCCGAGGCACCCCGGGATGACGCCTTTGAGGCCCTGCGCAGCTTCCTGCTGGATTGGCACGGGCAAAACGGCGGCCCCGCGCCCGATTTTTACACCCACGACGAGCCCGAGAGCCTGGAACACCTCTTCAAGGTCGCCAGCGGCCTCGACTCCATGGTGCTGGGCGAGACCGAGATCCTGGGCCAGTTGAAGAAAGCCTACGACGGCGCCTTCCAGGCCGGTTACACCGGAGCCCGCCTGAACAAGGCCTTCCAGCGCGCCTTCAATGTGGCCAAGCATATCCGCACCGAGACCAACATCCAGCGGGGTAGCATCTCCGTCGCCTCGGTCTCCGTGGAGCTGTCCGAGAAGATTTTCAGCAGCCTGGAGGGGCGCAAAGTCATGGTGATTGGTGCCGGGGACACCAGCGAGAAAGCCGCCCGGGCCATGCTCTCGCGCGGGGCCGCCCAAGTGAACGTCACCAACCGTTCCTTTGAACGGGCGGAGGCGCTCGCCGCCGCCCTCAACGGCAAGGCCATCCCCTTCGACCAGTGGGAGGGCGAATTCCCCACCACTGACATCCTGATCAGTTGCACCGCCGCCCCCAATTACGTGCTGGACCGCAAAAAGCTGGAGCCCCTCATGCCCTCGCGCCGGGGCCGACCGCTGGTGCTCATCGACATCGCCGTGCCGCGCGACATCGACCCCTTGGTGAACGACATGGAAAACGTTTACCTCTACAACATCGACGACCTCCAGGAGATCGCCAGCGACTACCTGGCCCGCCGCCAGGAGGAGGTTGGCCGGTGCGAGCAGATCATCCGCGAAAAAGTGCGCGCCCTGCTCACCAGCCCGAATAGTCGTCCGGCATCCTGACCCTTTTATACTTGTGAAAGCCCAACCCATTTACATCGCCACGCGCGGCAGCGCTCTGGCTCTGGCCCAGGCCAACACCGTGCTGGCCCTGTGCCGCGCCGCCTGCCCCGATCAGGCTTTTGACCTGAAGATCCTCAAAACCACCGGCGACAAGCTCCAGACCGCCTCCCTGGCGAACCCAGCCGCCTCCCTGCCCAAAGGCCTTTTCACCAAGGAGCTGGAGGTGGCCCTGCTCAACGGCGAGGCCAGCCTGGCCGTCCACAGCCTCAAGGACCTCCCCACCGAGCTGCCCGAGGGGCTGGAGCTGGGTGCCGTGCTGCAGCGCGCCGATCCCCGCGACGCCCTGATCTACCGCGATGCCGCCCACCCCGGCGTGGTGGGCCGCGCCTTTGCCCCGGGGCTGCGCCTGCGGGATCTGCCGGACGGCCTCACCCTGGCCACCAGCAGCCCGCGCCGCGCCGCCCAGATCCTGGCCATCAACCCGAAGCTCAAGACCATCCCGGTCCGGGGCAATGTGGCCACCCGCCTGGAGAAGCTGGCTCAGAAACCCGAGTTTGACGCCATGATCCTCGCCTGCGCCGGTATGGACCGTCTCCATTTCACCTTCCATCCGGATGGTCGCCTCACGGGGGCCTCCGTCCCGGACGGCCTGCTGGTCACCCGCCTGGACTACGCCGAGATGCTCCCCGCCGTGGGCCAGGCCGCCATCGGCATTGAGACCTGCGTGGGGGATGCGCGCATCGCCCCGGTGCTGGCGCGTCTGAACGACGCCACCACCCTGCAATGCGTCACTGCGGAGCGGGCCTTCCTGCGCGCCATGGGCGGTGGTTGCCAGGCCCCGGTGGCCGCGCTGGCGGAGATTCAGGGTGCGCAGCTAACCCTGCGCATCGCTTCCTTTACCGATGCCATCAGCCGCCAGGCCAGCGGCACCGACCTGCCCGCCAACGCCGCCCAATTGGGCGAGCGCCTGGCCAGGGAAATCAAGGGGTAGCCGGGCCATCCGCCCCGGCAGGGATCCCGCCCTGACTCCTCCATATTGAAGAGCCGACATCAGGATCCTGGACCGCCGCACACCAGATGACACTGGGCGGCAAAAGGGATGGCTTCACGCTGGCAGACTTTGTCGCCTGCGCGAAGTCTGCATTGCTGAAACGGGGCCGCGCCCAAACGATCATGGCGGAGGTGCAGGCGGCGGTGGCCCGTTGGCCGGAGTTTGCCGCAGAAGCGCAGATCGCCGACGAGTGGCGGAAGAGAATCCAACGCACTCATCGGCGGACATTCCCCGAAAAATGACCACCGAGAGAAGCATGGCCGTGACACGTTGCCCTCAGGATTGTCCAATCCGGTATGAGCAGCCATCGCCCCGCTGAGAATGGTTTCACCCTGATCGAACTGCTCGTGGTGGCCGCCATCACGGGCATCCTGGCCGCGCTGTTGCTCCCCGCTGTGGCGGGTGCCAAGTCCCACGCCCGCCTGACCACGTGCCAGAACCACCTGCGGCAGATGGGCCTTACCCTGCAAATGTACGTGCAGGACCACCATGCTTATCCCCCCCTCCGGTCGCTTCCCGAACCGCTGGCCGGTGATCCGGTCGCGACCGGGAACAACCGCTGGTGGTGGGCAAAGCTCGAACCCTACCATGCGGTCAGATGGTACGAACCGCAGTATCATTGTCCGGGGTATTCGGGGGCCATCACCGGCGTTGGCAGCGGACACGACCCACTGGGAAGCTATGCCTACAATGCCCGTGGTGTGCGACCGCCATTCGCCGGTTACATGGCCCCGGGTCAGGGTGGCATCCGGTATCCCGATCTGGACCTGGGGTTGGGACCGATCCTGCACGTCACCATCCCCGGCGCGCGGCGGGCGGTTTCCGAACCCCAGATTCGGTCACCGGGCAAAATGTTTGCCATCGGGGAGTCAAGATTTGTGAGTGCGCCCGTCAACGGCATACCGGGTGGCCGCTGCGATATGACGTGTGGTTTTGTGAACTGGAAAACCGGTCGTGGCCCAAGGGAATTCGCCTTCGACCCGGCGCGCCACGGCAGGAACTACAACCAGCTTTTTTGCGATGGTCATGTGGCGGCGATGAGCCCCTGGATTCTGTTCAACCCGACGAACACCGCCGCCATGTGGAATCACGATCACGAACCACACCCGGAATTGTGGAGCCCGGAATAGCGATCGGCGTACATGAGCAACTATGACGCCGGGATTTTGGCGGCTGGCAAGGCATGGGGATCACTTCGCTTGACAAAGATGGACAACTGGCGACCACCAACCCCCACCGGGGACGGTGGCCGGTATTGAATGGACATCCACCGTGTCGGGGCCGTGGCAGACACCGCAGGCGCCATGCCAGTACCGGCATGGACATCAGCCTCACCTCTTCCTGTTCGCCAGCTATTTTTTCCCGGTGCCTTTGCCTGGCCTCCGCGCACCCAGACCCGGGAACGCCGGCGGAACCAGTTCCCTGTCCCAGGTGTCCAGAGCCGCGCTGAGGACTTTCGCCTTCTGGACCTTTGTTTCCGCAAGGTCCCTGGCTTCTCCGGGGTCGTCTGCGAGGTCGTAGAGTTCATCGGCCTGCTGCGCCCGTCGCACCAGCTTGCCCTGCGCCTCCCGCAGCGCCCACTGCGGACCGCTGCGCCAGAACAGGCGCTCATGGGGCGTGCCGGGGTTTTCGCCCTTCAGGAACGGCAGCAGGTTGACGCTGTCGTACTTCCGGTCCTTCGGCATCGGGATGCCAGCGCAGGCCAGCGCGGTTGCAAAGACGTCCAGAGAGCTGACGGGCCGGTCGTAAGTCTTGCCGGCGGTCAGGGTGCCGGGCCAGTTCACCACAAAAGGCACCCGGACCCCGCCTTCATAGACGGATCCCTTGCCCGAACGAAAGGGGGTGTAGCGGGAGCCGTTGCCGTTGGTGCCGATGGGGCCGCCGTTGTCGCTGAAGAACACCACCAGCGTGCGGCGCTCCTGCTGGCTCGCCCGCAGGGCGGCCAGCGCCTCCCCGATGGCATCGTCCATCAGGCTCACTTGCGCGGCATACCGGCGCCGCTTCAGGTCCGGAATGGAGTCCAGCCGGGCGAGGCGCTCGGCCGTGGGCTCGTGCGGGGTATGGGGGGCGTTGAAGGCCAGGTACAGGAACCACGGCTCCGCCTGGTGCCGACGGATGAAGCGCGCCGCCTCCTGCCCGAATTCCACCGTCAGGTGATTTGTCACCTCGACCCGCTGACCATTGCGCTCAATCGGGACCTGGTACTCCACCGCCTCATTCTCCTGCCAGTTCTGGTAGCGGTGGCCGCCACCGATGAAGCCAAAACCCTCCTTGAATCCGCGCTTCAGCGGGCGGAACTCCAAGGCCGCCCCCAGATGCCACTTGCCAATCCAGCCGGTCACATACCCGGCCTCCCGCAGGTAGGCGGGGAGCAGTTGCTCCGTGGTGGGCAGGCCCTCGCGATGGTCGGTCGGATCATAGAAGGGGTTGTTTTCGTGCCCGAAACGCTGCTGGTAGCGTCCGGTCAGCAACCCGGCCCGGGTCGGGCTGCAGTACGGGTGGGACACGTAACAGCTGGTGCAATGGATGCCCTCCCGCGCCAGCCGGTCTAACTGGGGCGTAGGGATGTCTTGGCACCCCTGGAAGCCGACATCGGCGTAGCCCTGATCGTCAGAAACGATGAGCAGAATGTTCGGCGGGGCGGGCTTGCCCGCCGCCCGCGACACCACCGCGAACGCCAACAGGAGCACCAGGTTCCAAATTCGGCACCGTCAAATGCGGCTGCGAGTGTGACTGTCGTGCTTGCGAGCCAGGGGTTGCAAGGCCTCGGCGGGACAGTGTGAAACTTACGGCAGGGTGGCGGTTCGGCGCTGCCCGGTCCTGACCTGGATGATGACGCTGCTGACCGAGGCGCCATTGAGAAGCTTCGTGCTTGCCGTCTTCGGCGAACCGTCTATCTGGATGACGGGGTGCGCGCCAGGGAAGCGAGCCTCCCAGGTGAGATCCAGCCCGGCGCTGTTCATGACGGAGGTGGTGCGGTTGTTGTCTTCGTGCCGGACGAGGATATCGTTCGGTCCCACGGGCACATGATCCAACTGGAGCCAGGCCACGTCCGCAGGTAAGCGTCCCAGGGTGCTCACGCAGTGGTTGGGGGCGTCCGGCTCGATGCCCATGATGCGCGTGGCGATCTGGCTGATGACGGTGAACGACACTTCGGGATAGCTCGACCGGCTGTCCAGGACGTGCTTGAAGTATTGCCAACCCCGCTCGTTCTGGTTCCAGGCATAGAAAACGTCGGGCAGATAGGTCCAAGCCTCGATGTTGCGGCTGGGCTTGGCCTGAAAGTTGCCATGGATGAAATCCAGGTAGGCCGCCGCACGCGGGCCAGGCTCGCACAAGGCAGTATAGGGAATGAACCAGCTGGTCTCGTAGCCGAAGGCGCTTACCGGCCGGTAGCCGGGGTGGTCGAAGCCGACCAGGTAGCGGCCCGCGGCAGCATCGAACCAGGTGTCGTTGAATGCGCGCTTCAGCCGGTTGGCCTTGCCGGCCCAGGTCTGCGCGTCGGAACCGTCCCCCTTCGCCCGCAGGAAATACGCATAGGCCTCGAAGGCCCGGTGCTGGGTTCCTAGGCTGTCGGCGGCCTCGGCGAGAACCTTCCCGGGGATTTCGTTGTAGGTGCAGGAGATGCCCCAGCCGTGCGAGGATCTGCCCTCGGCGATGCCGTTGCCGTTCCGGTCGTGTTCGGCGACGAATTCATTGACAGTGCGCGCATAGAAGCCCTGCAGCAGCTCATCCTGGACCAGCGCGGGATCTCCGGTCCAGCGATGCATGCGATAGGCTCCGTGGAGCAGATCAAACATGCCCGCGGTGTTCCTCCAGAAGTTCCTGTCGTCGCGGTAATCGCAGGCCATGGGTGTGCCGTCGTAATTGATCTCCCACAGGCTGAACCAACCCCTGGCCTTGGTCTGGTTCGTGGCGAAGCACCTGAGCATGGCCAGGTTCTCACGATGCAGGCCCAGCAGGGCTGCGCCGTCGATCTGGTGGACGTAATCGCGCTGGCAGTATCCGCCCCGGTCCTGCAGGGCCGCCTGGTAGCAGCCCCCGTTGTCGGGATGGACCTTGCTAAGGGCAGTCCGCTTGGCCCAGGCGAAACCCTCCGTCAGATAGGAGCTGCTGGAACTGAGGACGAGAAGGCCCAGGGACGATGATCGCGCTGTTTCCGTGGCGGCGAGAGCAGGAGATGTGGCGCGTGACCTCTCCGCGCCCGAGACTTCCGAAACGAGCGGTGCGGTCAGGGGGATAAACAGCAAGGGGGTTAAGAGGAGGGACGCGCGTGTTCTCATATGTGTTCCGTTAGCAGGGGCTGGGCTACTTGCAATAGCATAATGTCACACGTCGCAGATACAAGGCGTCGCCCCAGGCGTCCACCGGATCGATGGTCAAGGCGATGTTACGCAGACCGCGCCATCCCGACGCCTTATGCAGGTCCACGCGCACGAAACCAAGCTGGCCCTTGTCCGCCTCCAGCCACTTGGCCTCCTGGCCGCAGACCAGCCGCACAGCATACTTGCTGGAGAAGCGCGCCGGCACTTCCCATTCCAGGATTGGCTCGCGATCAAAATCCACCTGGCCAAGAGCCAGGCTTGCCCAGCCGTGCTCCACCTTCACACGCGGACCATTCCTGACTGAAGTCCAGAGATACTCCGAGGAGATCGGTTTTGGCGGGGAGAGGCGTAGCACCCCGTTGTCCATGCTCGCCGTTGCTCCATTCGTGCAGATCCAGCCAACCGGAGATATGCCGTCGCTCACCGTGCGACCGTCCGGATGGCACGTCACGCGCACCGTTCGCGGACAGTTCATCCGGCTGTCGGTGAACACCAGTGATGCCTCCACCGGTTGCGCGCAGGCGGGTGGAATGAAAATGAAGCGCTTGCGGGTGGTTTCCCCCTTGGCCACCAAAGAGTAGGCCCACGATGGAGACTCAGCTTTCCAGCCCGGCGGCAGCTTCCAAGTCACGCTCCCGGCTGCGCCCTGCGTGCCATCGGCGTTGCGCAGTTCGCAGGTGACGCCGAAAGGCTGGCCGCCCACCGCTTGCGTGCCATCGGGAGATAGGGTAAAGCCGCCAGCTTCGCGCGACAGCCGTTCAAAATCCGGCATGCCCACTATCTCGAACTGGTCCGCCGGGAGGCGGTCACGTACTTGGGCGAGGATGGACACGGGCACGCGGAGATTGACCGAGATGAAGAAAGGCGGTTCCCGCTTGGCGGCCACACGCTGGATGCGCCCCACCAAATCGCTGACTGGATCCTTGCGATCAAGCGAACAGCCCAGCCCCAGCCACAAGCACCAGGTCTGATCCTCTTTGGTGTTGTCAGCCAGGATCACCGGCGTGCCATCGTCCATCCAGCGGTTCTCGGCCGGGCCGCTGCCCGGCCAAGGCAGGATGAGCCGGAGGGGAGCCGACCGTCCCGGCGCGGTGAAAGGCGGGATGACGCGATGGATGAGACCGGGCGCGTAATCCCAAAAATCAATGGCCATGGACATGCCGGCCCTTTGCATGTCACTGCGGGTTCGTTCGGCAAACGCGTCGAGATGGCCGCCGGTGCTGTACACGGACGGGTTGTTGTATCCCGAGCCGCTGGGCCCGGCGCAGGACGAATCCGCGGGCGTCGCCTCGCTGGCGAACAGTTCCAGCAGCGCCGGGGCCATGTTGACCAGGTTGGGATTGGTGCCCCAAGTCACCGGCACCTTGCCGCGCTGCGAGTCTTTCCAAGCGCCATGCTGGTAGCCGGCGACGATGCCGATGGCATCGCCCGACGACATGAGGAAATTCACATAATATTTGGGACGCACCGGTCCTCGCACCTGCTCGACGCACGGATGCTTCAACGGCCCATCAAGCGGCACGCCGCGCCAAAACGACAAGTTGGCGGCAAAGGCCGAGATCTCGCGTTTGCCGAGGAAGGAGACCTTGTGAACCCAGAACGATTCGTCGCCGCCCCAGCCCAGCACCTCGGCCATCGGCGACAAATGCTGCATCACCTCGTCGAAATACGGATAGGGTTCACGGTATAGCTTGCGGTTCTGATAAAAGATGAACGCCCGGCGTGCGACGGCATAGTCGAGCGAGCGCAAGTTGGTCCACCAGGACTGGGCATGGACAGAGACATCCTGGCTGCATTGCGGGAGCAGTTCCTTGAGCGCCCATTGGCACGCCGCGTCCTCGTTCGTGCCAAAACGGTTTCGTAAATCCTCAACCACCGGCAGGCCGCCGAACCAATCCTCCCTCTTCGGCGTCACCGAGGGAACCTGGCCCGCGGTGTCCAGGAAACGCACGCGCCGCACCGTGACGCTGGTGTTCTGGTCCAAGGCGCAAATACGCACCTCCGCATGTCCCGAAGGCGGATCGAACAAACCATCCTTGCGCAGGTCGAAGCGGAACACGCCGGATTTGTCGAGAGGTCCGGCGATGCGCAGTCCCTCCATGTCCCGTTCCTTGTGCGATCCCATTTTGATCACCACGCCCCAAGGGCCGGCAGCCTCATCAACCGTCACCTCGAGCGTCGGCGTGGCATTGACATCCAAGTCCACCCAGCGGGATTGGTAGCATCCATAGACCGCAGACCGCTCGCCCTGCTTGGCGAGGGGACGGATCGTCAGGCCCTTTTCCGAGAGCTTGCCCTCGGCGAACATGTCTCCCCAGCCGCCCTTGTCCATGTCGTCCTGGGTCCAGGAGAGGCGGCCAGCGAGCAAGCTGGTCTTGACGGCGAGAATGTCGGGCGTCACCGGCAGCAAATCCTTCAGTCCCGCCATGGTGATGGCGATGTGCCCGTAGAAGCCGTATTTGCTCCAGTTCCAGTTGCCCTCGGGCAACTCGTATTCCACCAACCCTTTGACCAAGCCCGTGCGAGCAAAGTGCCGGACGGCCGCTCCCAGTCCATCCAGCCGCGCGAAAGTGTAGCCTTTCTTGCTGGCCAGATACTCGGCATGAAGCCGGTCGGCCGTCGCCCACTCGCAGTGGGTGAGATAGAACAAACGCGGCTGGTCGCGGTTGACGATGCCTTGGAGCGCGGTGGCCAGGTAGATTTCCTTGGTATCATGGATGCCGCCCAGATCAACGATCCAGGCCTGCCGCCGCTCGCTGCCTTCCGCCACGGCGGCAGATGCCAAGCAGG
>CAIYYI010000061.1 GCA_903930345.1 uncultured Verrucomicrobiota bacterium | reverse complement strand
CAACGGCTTCGGCACCGCCGTCAGCACCGGGGCTGTGTTGACCATGGATTTTCCGAGTCCGGCGGAACTGGATTACGAACCCATCGGGCCCAGCACCCGGCGTTCAGGACTGGCGATCTCGGAAGTCATGTATGCGCCCACGGCCCTTCCCGATCCCCTGCGGCTGCAGTTCCTTGAGCTTTATAACTCCAATCCCTTTTCGGAAGACCTCAGCGGCTACCGCTTGAGTGGCGCGTGGGACTACCTTTTTCCCAGTGGCACCCGCATTCCAGCGCTGAGCTACCTGGTAGTGGCCTATAGTCCGACGGATATCACGGCATACTATGGTGTTACCAATGTCATCGGTGGGATCACCACCGGTTTGCCCAAGGCCGGGCATATCCGCCTGCACAAGAAATCGGGCGGGGTGCTGCTGGACTTGAACTATGCTGACAAAGCCCCCTGGCCGGTCGCTGCCACCGGCACCGGGCATTCCTTGATCCTGGCCCGGCCGAGCTATGGCGAAAACAATCCGCGCGCCTGGGCGCACAGTTTCCGCAAGGGCGGATCGCCAGGAACTGCCGACCCGGTTCCCTATGGCCCGCTCGAGCGGGTCATGATCAACGAAAT
This sequence comes from uncultured Verrucomicrobiota bacterium, assembly GCA_903930345.1. Classification (GTDB taxonomy): domain Bacteria; phylum Verrucomicrobiota; class Verrucomicrobiia; order Limisphaerales; family CAIYYI01; genus CAIYYI01. The sequence continues at coordinate 5,619 of CAIYYI010000061.1, read as the reverse complement.
TTTTGCACGCAGCTCCTCCGGCGATCTGGATTTTGTGGAACTATACAATCACAGTCCCAGTCCGGTGGATATTTCCGGCTGCTGGCTTAGTGATACGGCCAATGCTCCTTTTCAGCTTCCTTCCAACACGGTGCTCGCGGCTCGCGGCCATGGTGTCTTCACCAGCGATCAGATGGGATTTGCGCTGCGCGCCTCCGGTGAGACCATCCGTTTGGATAATCCCGGACGCACCCGCACGTTGAGTGCTGTGGCCTACGACGGCCAGGATACCGGGTATTCCTGGGGGCGCGTGCCCGACGGTGATCCCACCTTTCGCGAGTGTGCCCTGCGCACGCCGGGGACGACCAATTCCACGGCCCTGGCCCGCGATATCATCATCACTGAAATCATGCACCACCCGATCTTTGGCGATGAGGTGGGGCAATACGTGGAGCTGCATAATCGCGGCAGCAACGCCTTGGACCTCAGCTTTTGGAGCTTCACTGAGGGCATTGATTATACGTTTCCTCGCGGCAGTTCCATTCCGGCCGGCGGATATGTGGTGGTGGCAAAGAACGCTGCTCGTCTGCGGGCGGCTCATCCCGGGTTGAGCGCCAGTGCGGTTTTTGGGGATTTTCGCGGCTCGCTCGCCAATGGCGGAGAACGGGTTGCGCTCGGCAAGCTGGTCGAAGTCGAAGCTACTCCGGGTCACACCAACCGTCATTTGGCCACCGTGGCGGAAGCCACCTACCGGAATGGCGGCCGCTGGGGCAAGTGGCACGCCGGAGGGGGAAGCAGCCTTGAATTGACCGATAAGCATGCTTCCGCCTCCCTGGCCCCTAACTGGGGCGACAGTGATGAATCCCGCAAGGCCCCTTGGAGCACCATCGAATTCACCGGCCCCATGGATTGGGGCTACCCTTCAATGGCCTCCGCCACGCAATTTCAGTTATTCCTGCTGGGCACTGGTGAGGCGTTGGTGGACAAGGTGGAAGCCACCCCGTTGGGCGGCACCAACCAGGTAGCCAACCCGGATTTTGAATCAGGAACCAGTGGCTGGTTCTTCCAGGGCAATCAGGTGCGTAGTTACTGGCAAACCAACGAGGGTTATCAAAGCAGCGCTTCCTTGCACCTAGTGGCTTCGGGCGACGGTGATCCGGGTGCCAACCGTGTCCGGGCACCACTTGCCGCGCCCATTGTTCCTCCAACCACGACCACGCTTCGCGCGCGCACTCGCTGGCTCTGCGGCCATCCGGAAATCCTTCTGCGCCTGCAGGGCAACTGGGTGGAAGCTGCCGGCCGGATGCAGGTGCCGACCAATCTCGGCACACCTGGACAAATGAACAGCCGTGCCATTCCGAATGCCGGCCCTGCAATCACTGAAGTCGTCCACCGTCCCATTCTGCCTGCTGCCGGCCAGCCCGTGAGCGTCTTCGCACGCGTTTCCGATCCCGATGGCGCCACCAACATCGTGCTGAGCTACCGGTTGGACCCTGCCTCCAATATCCTTACTGTGCCCATGCACGATGATGGCGCTAATGGTGACCTGCTTGCGGGAGATGGCCTTTTTACCGCCAAAATCCCGGGGCAGGCCAGCGGGGTGATGGTGGCGTTCCACATTCAGGCCACTGACAATGCCCCCGCTCCGGCCACTTCGGTATTCCCGGACAACGCGCCGACACGGGAATGCCTGGTGCGCTTTGGTGAAACAGCGGTCAGTGGGGCCTTTTATGCCTACCGGGTCTGGATGACCCAGAAAACGCTCAATACCTGGATTGCCCGGGAGAAAATGAGCAATGAGCCGCTCGACGTCACTTTTGTGTATGGCCAGCACCGGGTCATCTATAACGTTGGCGCGCGCTACAAAGGCAGTCCTGACGGCTCTCCCGGTTTCAATTCGCCCATGGGCAGCCTGTGCGGCTACGCCCTGAATTTTCCAGTGGATGATCAGCTTTTGGGCACCGATACCGTCAAACTGGATCTGCCCATCCGGGATGTCACGGACCAGCGGGAAGTGCTGCAATTTTGGTTTCTGGAGCAATACGGTCTGCCCAACCTTTATCGACGGTATATCCACCTCTTTGTCAACGGGCTGCGCCGTGGAAACGACTACAATGATGTGCAGGAGCCCAGCGGCGATGTCATGGAAGAGTATTTTCCGAACCAGCCTGATGGTACGCTGCTCAAGTCGAGCCAATGGTTTGAGTACGACGATGTCGGGATTAAGACCGGTGCCGTGGTCACCAACACCCTGCTCAAGCGGTTGTCCAACGGCGCCCTCAAGCCCGCTGCTTACCGGTGGAATTGGAATCCCCGGGCCACAGGCGGGAATTCCATGACCAATTTTACCGAGCTATTTGCCCTGGTTGAAATGGTGAATGTCAGCACCAACCTCTACGATGCGGCGGTTCAGGGACAGGTGGATGTTGCCCAGTGGATGCGCACCTTTGCCATGAACGATCTCTCCTCCTACTGGGATGGTTACGGGAACTCCAACTACAAGAACACCTATCTGTACAAACCCGAGCAGAAACCGTGGCAGCTCGTCTGCTGGGATTTTGACGTGGGCCTGGGGGTGTTTAATGATCCGACCAATGCGCCGCTGTTCTACGCCAGCACCGAGGGGGCGGTGCAGCGGATGTTTGCCTGGCCGCCATTTGTGCGCAAATACTGGCAGGCCCTGGAGGAAGGAGTAAACACCTTTTTTGACAGTGCCGTGGTGACCCCCATGCTGGCCGAGCGTTATGCCGCCTTCCAGACCAACGGGCTGAGCCTGACTTCGCCCTTTGTGGCCAGCGGAGCGTATGGCCTCTCCATTCCCGGCTGGATGGATGCGCGAAAACATTTCCTGCGCACGCAGCTCGCCACGGTGGCCGCGCGCTTCAGCATCACCACCACCAATATGACGTCCGGCCGCAGCCCCGTCCAAATCAGCGGTACCGCGCCGGTGGCGGTGGACGCCCTCACGTTTAACGGCACGGTTTGTCCGCTCACCTGGACCACCGTCAGCAACTGGACCGCGCTGGTTGCGTTGGCGCCAGGCACCAACAGCGTGGCGATCGCCGGCCTGGATCGCTTTGGCAACCCGGTCACTAACTCCATCGGGACGTTGTCGATTGTCTGCGATGGCGTGGCCGAATCGGCAGATACCAACGTGGTCATCAACGAAATCATGTACAACCCGCCCCTGGCAGGGGCGGGGTTTGTCGAAATCTTTAACCGCTCCACTAACTCTGCCTTCGACCTTTCTGGCTGGCGCGTGAACGGGCTTAGCTACACTTTCCCGCTGGGCACCCTGATCAAACCGCGCAGTTTTATCGTCCTCGCCAATGACCGCACCGCGTTTGCGCGCGGGTTCGGCTACGGCGTCATTCCCTTCGACACCTTCGACGGCACGCTGCAGAACAAGGGCGAAACGCTCACGCTGCTGCGCCCGGACGGCACCAATGCGGAAGCGGTGGTCAGCGTTGCGCGATATGATAGCGCCGCTCCCTGGCCGATGCTTGCCGACGGCTTGGGCGCTTCGCTGCAGCGGGTTGATCCCGGTCAGGATGCTTCACGGGTGGTCAACTGGGGTGACCGTTGGTGCTATTTCACGGCCACGGGCCGCAGCACCAGCCGTAAGCTCCTGATTTACCTCGATGTCCCGGGAGACGCCTGGATAGACGACGTTAAACTGGTCCTGGATAACAAGCCGGACGAAGGGACCAATTTTGTTCTGAACGGGGATTTTGAGGGCCCGGTCTTCACCAACGAAGGTCCATGGGGCTATTCCTCCGCCAGTATGAACAAGACGCAGGTGGACACCAACGTGGCTCACTCAGGCAGCCGCTCACTGCATCTGGTGCAGACGGTTGTCGGGGGCGTCACGGTGAACCTGTTCCAAGACACCCTAGCTACGAATGCCACCAACTACACGCTGAGCTTCTGGTTTCTGCCCGGCACCAACGCCACTAAAATCACGGCTCGCACCAGCAGCCTTCTCCGGCCGGAATTCCCGCTGACCAATCTGCTAGCCACTCCTGGTCTGACCAATACGACAATGGCCCCAGTACCGTATTTGCCGTCGGTCTGGCTGAACGAGCTGCAGGCCGAAAACCACACGGGCCGCACCAATTCCACTGGTGATGCCCAGCCCTGGGTTGAACTCTTCAATGGCGAGCCTGAGCCCGTGGACATCAGCGGCTGGCGTCTGGGCAATGATACAGCCAATCCCTTGGGCTGGGCGTTCCCGGCCGGCACGGTTCTTCCGGCGGGACAATTTCTGCTGGTTTGGATGGATGGCCGGCCGGAGTTGTCGTCCCCAAGTGAATTGCACGCCTCCTTCCGCCTCGCTCCCACCAATGGTTCGGTGGTGCTCTCGCTACCTGCCAATGGTTGGCGGGTTCTGGATTATCTCAATTATGAAAGCCTGGTTCCGGATCATAGCTTCGGCAAAGCACCGGATGGTCAGCCGTTCGCCCAGCAGCAGTTCTTCTTTGCCACGCCTGGAGCTACCAATGATCCGAGCGTCCCGGCGGGTGCCGTGGTGCTGAACGAATGGATGTCCCGGAACGACCGTTTTGCCTTTGATGCCGCCGATGGCAAGTTTCAGGATTGGTTTGAGTTGTTTAATCCCGGCGCGGCACCGGTCAACCTGGCTGGCTGGTATCTCTCTGATAATCTATCCAGTCCGTTCAAATTCAAAATCCCCAGCGGTTATATGATTCCGCCGAGGGGATTTCTCCTGATCTGGGCTGACAATTCGCCCGGCCAGAATAGTCCTGCCGAACAGCCGGACTTGCATGTGAACTTCTCCTTGAACGCCGCCGGCGATGAGCTCGGCTTGTTCGCCCCCAATGGAAATCCGGTGGACGGGATCACTTTCCTGGCCCAGGCAGCCGACGTCAGTTCGGGCCATTTCCCAGATGGAACTGGGGCCGTTGTCCCGATGGTTCAATCCACACCGGGCGGCACCAATGTCGGCACCCTGATTGCCAATACCGAACCGACTCTGGCACCGCTGGCCAATTGGACCCTGTTTTTGGGCCAATCGATCAACGTGCAAATGGTGGCCATGGACAACGATTCTCCAAGCCAGACGCTTACCTTCGCCTCCCCATACCTGCCCGCAGGAGCCACCTTGAATCCCGCCACGGGTCTCTTTCAGTGGACGCCGCAGCCCAATCAGGTGCCCGGTACCAACCGGGTTGAAATCATTGTCACTGACAACGGAACGCCTTCGCTCAGCGCCAGCAACGCCTTTGTCATTGAAGTTGCTTTACCCCCGCGCTTCCTCGGTGGCGATACTCAGGTGCAAGGCGATGACCTCGTGCTCACCCTGGACACCATTCCCGGCAAGCGCTACGGGCTGCAATACCGCGACAGCATTGCTGATGGATGGCACCCGCTGGGTGTGCCGCAGGTCGCTTCGGGTTTCCGCCTGCTCCTGCGGGACAATTTCCGTACCCAATCCCAGCGCTACTACCGCATTGTAGTCAGTGATTAAAGCCAGCAGACTAAGCAGCGCGCTGGTTTTGGCCGAAGCCGATCAGTTGAAGGTAAGAATTGAAATGGGTCGGCGCTCCGAGCAGGGCACAGTTTTTAATCAGGTTTGGCATTCGAAAATCAAGGTGGTCCCCGAGTAAGGACGTGAACTCT
>CAIYYI010000060.1 GCA_903930345.1 uncultured Verrucomicrobiota bacterium | reverse complement strand
GCCCTGAAGTCTTTGGCCGAAGAAGTTCGCAAACCAACCGGAAAATAACTGGCTCGCCAGCGCTGGCGGGCGATTCTCCCAGCCATAAGCACGCCCATGAAACTGCGCTTAGTCCTCCCGTTCACCGCTCTCGATCGTCGGCTTCCGCTCCAGCGCGCTGTGGCTCCCAATAGGCCGCAGCGCCTTGTCCCTCTGCTGGCCATGCTCTCCACCTTGCTGCTAGCCACCACCACCATCGCCTCCCCATCATCCACCATGAAATCATCCGACCTGACAAATGCACCAACTGAACGCATCACCCTTGGCGGAGGCTGCTTCTGGTGCTTGGACGCCATGTTCAAAACCCTTCCCGGCGTCAAATCCGTCACCAGTGGCTATGCTGGTGGCAAGACCCCGAATCCCACCTACAAACAAGTCTGTTCTGGAGAAACCGGCCACGCCGAAGTCGTCCAGATTGAGTTCGATGCTGCAAAGATCACCCTACCGAAGCTCCTAGAAGCTTTCTGGGACGCTCACGATCCCACCACTCTGAACCGGCAAGGCGCGGATGAAGGGACGCAATATCGCTCCATCATCCTTTACTCCAGCGAGAGCCAGCACACTATTGCTGAACAGTCCAAGACCGTTGCCGCTAAGGACTTCTCCCGACCGATTGTCACCGAAATCGTCCCCCTCAAAGAGTTCTTTCCCGCCGAAGATTACCACCAGGATTACTTTAAGAAGAATCCCCATGCCGGCTATTGCCAAGCCGTCATTGCCCCCAAGTTGAAGAAGTTCTCTGCTCACAACCCCAAACCCTGACGCCAGACGCCCTTCCCATGCACCTCGTTTCGGAGGACGGAGTTCTACGATGCCCACATCTACCGGTCATAGTGGGGCTCGTGGAACTCGCCCCTCCGAAGGCTTCATTGGCGCAGGGCATGTCCAATCACGGAAGGAAGCTTTCCCTTGGGGGGCGTTCAACAAACTGCGAGCAGCAACCAAGAAAAGCTGCACTCACACGCAGGCAGAACCCTCTCGCCGACCACTTCAACCAACTCACGCTGGCTGATGCTGTTTCCTTTCCTGATTCGATAGTCTCGAACCTTCCTGCGTCAGCTCCCAAACCAATTGCCATCGTTTGAAAACCTGTCGGACGTGTCAAAACTGGCGGCTGGATGCCTGCGCCATCCTTGTAGCGCAGGCATCCCGCCTGCTGGTTGGCGAAGCTTCCAGCTTCGTCTTGTTCGGAATGAGGAATATCAAATGAAAGTCATCAAACAGGTGCTGAGCCTTGGACCAAACTCCTGGGGCTAAACCTCGCGTTCTTCATGGCGAAGCCATCCCTCTCGAATCGCCCGCTCTCAGCTACGCTGCTCGCCGGATGGCTGGTCGCCAGTTGTCTTAGCTTAGCTGCCGGCGATAACGACCGGGAAATAGTTCTCCAGTCAGCCAATGGCCAGAGTCATCTCTGGGAAATCTCCTTTGATGAACTGGCTGGCTCGGCAAACAAGAACCACATAATTCGCCTTCCACCACAGCCCTCCCGGTCAGCTCTCCGCCAGCGCGCTTTGGAATTGCGCCAGACTCAAGCCACCGAGCCGGCGTTTGTACTTTATCCGACCGGGCAACCGCACAACGAGCAGACCCGACACATTCTTTCCGCCGCCGTTGCCGTCCGACTCGCCGCTGGCATCAATCCCGACGCTTTGGTCAAAGCCGCTGGTGCGGCGAGTTCCAGGCCAGCCAGAGGTTTGCCCGGTTGGTCTATATTTCAAGCCACCACACCCAATGAAGTCCTGGCTCTGGCCGCCAGACTCCAGTCCACTCCGGGGGTTCTGCTGGCTCAGCCCCAACTAGCCCGCTTCCGCGAGGGCAAACATGTGCCGGATGACGAGTTTTCCTTAAACGGATGGCATCTGTGGAATGTCGGGCAAACTGGCGGCCCGCCGGGAATTGATATCAACGTCGCCGACGTCTGGAACGCTTGGCGGGGAGCCGCCTGCGTGATAGGGATTGT
>CAIYYI010000059.1 GCA_903930345.1 uncultured Verrucomicrobiota bacterium | reverse complement strand
TTCTGTGCCAGCATGAGGTAACCCAGGCGGAGTACGTCGCCGTAGTGGGAAACAATCCCGCAGTTTTTTCGGGCGAACCCGCTTTTCCGATAGAAACGGTCAGTTGGCAGGAAGCCACGAATTATTGTGCGCTCTTAACGGTACGGGAGCGGACCGCAGGACGAATTCCATCCACCTGGCGCTACCGGCTTCCCACGGAGGCGGAATGGGAATATGCCGCAAGGGCGGGAACGGATACACGGTTTGCCCATGGCGACGATGAACTCAACAGCCTGCTGGGGGAATATTCGTGGTACGTGGATACGGCCGTGCAGATGCCGGTCGCGGTGGAGCAGCTCAAGCCAAACCGGTGGGGGCTATTTGATATGACGGGCAACGTCGCGGAGTGGTGCTGGGATGTTTTTGGTGATTATGCGGGCGGACAGATCGTGGATCCGACTGGTCCCGCCATCGGACAATACCGGGTGGCGCGGGGCGGGAGTTGGAACGATCCCTCTGAGCGATGCCGGAGTGCCGCACGGGCCAGCTATCTGGCTGTGGGCAGTCCGTACCGGAGCGCTCAGATTGGCTTCCGGGTGGCATTGGCCCCGGTATATGCACAGCCCCAGCCGGTGGTGGAAGCGGGAACTTTGAAGGGGACGGTCAAGGGCAAGATCACGATGCAGGTCGGGGGGGCCCCTGCGCCGGGAGTTCAGGTCACGCTGGTCAACACGAACGCCATGCCGGATACAAACAGCCTCCAGCTTAACCGCGAGGCGTTTGCGCAGGTGGCGATCACCGATCAAGAGGGCAATTACTTTTTTAGCAATGTCAAGCCGGGCGGGTATGCCGTTTCTCCGTTTCGCTCGGATTCCAGCAGCACGTTGTTTTTTCATCAGGATAACACGTCGGAGCCTGCGCAATTGGCGATAACCAATGACGCGCATGAGGTCAATTTTATTGTCGATGATCCCTCGCTGCACGAAGGGCTTGGAGAAGTGACCTTGAATCTGCGTGTTGTGAACGCGCCCCCGGGGACCTCGTTCACTGCCTGGTCCTACAGGCGGTGCTGGGCCTTTTTTATTCCATACTTATTGCCGATAGGTTGTTTCGACTGGAACGATCCCGATGTGCAGTCCGGGTATTTCCCGTCGGTCTATGGTTATACAGCCCTTTTTGCCAGCATGGACAATTACTGGTCGATTGACATCTATCAATGGGACCCGGGGTTTGTGAGGAGGTATTTGTGCACCAGAGTGGTGTATTTTCCGCTGGGGGGATGTCCATCTTCACCAAAGTTCGAGTTTGACTACCGCACGTACGGGTTTCGCCAGGTGCCCTGATCGGATCTTGTCCCTCTTATGAGATTCGTGCCAACCCGCTGGTCATGGCTGGCCGTGTTTTTCGGTCTGGCCTTGGGATTCTCCGGCGCTCCACCTCAGGTCTTCGGTGCGACGCCTCCCTGGGAAAACCATGCCCTGGGCCCATCCCCGATCTACATGATCCTGATGAATGATCAGTTCGCCGCCAACGCGAAACTGGGGGAGTTTGCCGATTGGAAACAGCGCAAGGGTTACACGGTGCGGATGGTTCTCACCTCGCAGATCCGCCCGGATGGCGCTCCTCAGGCGGCCGAGATCGTCGATTTTATGCGGGGGCTGTCCGAGTCCGAATATCCCGCCTACCTGTTGATCCTGGGCAACTCCTCAGTGAGCAATGGCGTAGCGGGAGTGCTGATTCGGCAATCCCCCTATTTTCAAGGGGGCCATTCTGATTACGAATACGCCTTGCGCGATACCGCCGACAACTACCCGGATTTGTGTTATGGCCGCCTGCCTGCCAGCAGCAATAGTGAGCTGACGGCGATGCTCGATAAAATGATTGCAGCCGATCGCACCCCGCCAGGAGCCGGATCGTACAAGAAGGTTCTGGTTGCGGCCACCCTGCAGGATAGCCAGCCCCGGGACAATCGTGAGGATACTCTCTTCTGTGAGACAGCGGATGCCGTCGCGGCCTATTTCGAGCAGGACCCGTCGGGGGTTCATTACGATTGCGCCCGGGCTTTCACCAATCCTAACAACGTCAATTACCGCTGTTTCTGGAATGCCAACTCGATCTTGTGGCAGCCGACGAACCAGATCGGCACCCGTATCACCAGTACGTTCCTCGCTGGCGCGGCGGCCACCCAGCGCATCACCGATACGGTCAATGCCGGGGTGAATATCGTGCTCCATCGCGACCATGGCACCCCTTCGGGCTGGACCCAACCCAGCTTCTCCGCGGCCGATGTCAACCGCCTTACCAACGGGGTTCTTCGGCCTCTGATCATGTCCATCAATTGCCTCTCGGGCGATTATCTCTATGAAAACTGTTTTGGCCTTTCCTGGCTGCTCCATCCCAATGGAGGCGCTTATGCCGTGGTCGAATCCGTCGATGTCAGCACCTCCTGGTGCAACGATTGGCTGACCCACGGTTTTTTCGCCGCCTTTTGCCCGGACTATTTGACCTGGCACGCCCAATCTGCCGCACCGCAATGGCCCAAGACTTTGCCGGCTCCCAGCGGGCAGTACGGAGTTCCCGGCAGCGCTCAGCGCCTGGGGCAGGCTTTGAACTTCGCCAAGATGTATATGCTCGAGTACAACAGCTATGCCCCGGCGATGGCGCAAAACCTGGATACTCTGCGGATTTTTCATCTTTTTGGCGACCCGGAAGCCTTCATCCTGCTGCCCGAGCTGACCAATCTCCAGGTTTCCCTTCCCGGGCAGATCTTTACTGGCACCACCAACCTGTTGTTTTCCGCGGGTTTGGCAGGGTGCCGGGTGGGATTGTATGGCCCCAACGTTGGGGTTCATTTGGCCGGCGTTACGGACGAATCCGGTCAGCTCATGCTGCCAATCAACCCGACCAACAGCGGAGTATTGCATGTAACGGTGACCCGTTTTGGCTGTCGGCCCTTCGAGGGGATGGTCTCTGTTCGTGTGCCGGCCGGCAATCCTCCCTCCATCGACCAGCAGCCCCGGAGCCTGGTCGTTGGG
>CAIYYI010000058.1 GCA_903930345.1 uncultured Verrucomicrobiota bacterium | reverse complement strand
CCGGTTGGCTCTGGCTGACAAAAAAGCGGGGGCAGTGTCTCCACTGGTGGACGAAAACCGCCCATCCCCCGGCTCTGGCGCAGGCGGAAGGTGATATTTTCCAACCCGACGATGAATTTCGATTGAATACTGGCCGTAAAACCGCTGTCTATTACTGGCACGGAGAAGTCTGCTCACAACTCAAAACCACTTTCAGAACAATGGTACTTCTGGGCCAGACTCTAATTAGCACTGCCCGAAAAACCGGAAAATATTGAATACTGAGGGACTGACCCCGCGCATGAAGCCTTCGATTGAACACCGTTCGGCGAGAGGGTTCGGCAGCCATGCGAGACCCAGGGGTGGGCGGTTTCATCGCTGGTTCTGGCGGCCAGGGGGCCACCCAACGCAGTGTGAAGTTCATCCGGTGGTTGCGCCAGGCCCTCCGTGATCGGTTTGCGGAAGACGGCGCGGTGGCTCGCCTGCGGGCACTATACACGGTGTTATGAAGCCTTCGATTGAACACCGTTCGCTGATTTGCTAATGGGTGACCCCGCGTCTTCTCCAGCTATTTTTAAAGCGTTATCGATCTGTGCCACAGCGAAGTGCGGTCCCTTGTTTCTCCGCCAACTTACGATGAATCCTGAGATAATCATACTTGATCCAAGACAAAATATCAATTCTGCCCTTCTTCCTATTAACTCGAAATAGTATTGAATCCATGAGCAACGCATAGGCAATTGCATTACCATCCACCCATCGCCTCCTGTTAGCTTCATCGATATTTTCTTCGGCTTTCCGTCGGTTTTCAAAAAAACACTTCGCCATTCGCTTTGTTGCCCAAATGCCATCTTTTGCTCCATTTTTTCGTACGAACCCTGATCTCCTACAGAAATGAGCAACGCATTGGATGCGCGCAGTCCATAAAGGTTAATTTTGACAAAGGGACCATGCCCTTCAAGTAATTTAAAAGTGATAACGTCTCCAGATTCGAGCCTTTGCCATATCAGAAATGACTGAGAACCAGCCACATTATTCTTCATGTCCAAAGCAACCTTTTGATCAAGATCGAGATCTACAATGCCTGCATTTGGCGGCAGGCAATGTAGTATCTTCCTCAACGAAGGATCGTCCAATATGGCGGGTTGTTGGCCGATAATGGTTGCGACAAGATTATTAGATTCGAAGGTTTTCCCAGAAAGCATCTGACGATCACCAGTCTGAAGCGATTGGTACAAATCCTCACACCGGTAAGACCATTCACTCTTCCAGGCACCTAGCCTTCGCCAGGTGCTGGCGTATTGAAAAACCACGCCAGCCAAAATGATCGCCATCCATGCAATCCAAATCCATCTTTTTGATGATCGCATTGATGCCCGGAACATCAGCATTGCGATCCAGCATAACGCAAGAGTGTAAAAGTAAACCATCTCCATGTGGCGGGAAGACACCCCCCCTCTTCCAACACCTATTGCCGCAACGTGTAAAACGCCACAGACCACCGCATAATGCCACGGCTTAAAATTTACTTTACCAGCGAAATTGATTTTTCTGCACTCACGAACAACAGCGACAATTACGGGAGCAAGCGTCACAACCAAAGCCCAGCTAGGCAGCGGCCACACATATCCTTGGAAAATCCCGGATACTTTCTTGGCTATGCTGGACTGGGTGCTCAACTTAATAATCCCGATTGAAATGCCATACCACAATATTACACTGACAAATGCCAAACAGAACGGCAATACCCGTTTTATTCCGTCCCGAATATTTGCCCTGGTTTCGAACAGCAACAGACTAACGGGAATTGTCGCCATGCAAATGTTGATTATTCCAGAACCCAAGCAAAAACAAGATAAGATCGCCACTGCCAAACCCACATAATACAAACATGGCTTTTTTGTCGCCTTCGCTAATGCATAACAGGTTACTATGGATAAAATAAAGTAATAATACCATGCTGACTGAAAACCGAATAAATATGTTTCCATGGCATTGGGCAGACAGGCCAATAAGACGACCACTACTGTAAAATATATTCTCTCGAAATTGCGGACAAACTTTAAAAATAATAGCAGCACTAATAACCCTGACAACAACGAACTTAAAACCGCATTGTAGACCATTAGCATTGGCTGATTCCATTCGCCAGCAAGCCCGATTAACAAACAAGTGGAAACTTTTTGTAGGCCGATTATGTGCTCATTGTGGGGCCTCATAAAATTGGCGAAAATGTCACCTCCATTTACCCAAGGCTTGATTGTTGCCGCGTAATCCCACCATTGGTCGTTCAGTGGCTCTGCGATGGCGTAGTTAAATATCGCCCAATACCGATACCCAAAAACCGTCAACGCCACCGATAGCGCCATAAACACCGCAGTCCCAAGCCTTCTGTTGTTCACTCGTCGTATATGCCTCATTTCTTCTGGCGTGTCAATTCTTTGACATTGAAATTGAAATTACCGCTGGACTGAGGAGGAGGTACCGGCTGTCGGGCTCCGCAGGTTTTCCCAGAGCCAGCCCAGCAGTTGGGTGACCAGTTGGGCCTGGGCGACGTCGGCATTGCCACGGGCGCTGAACTTGCGGATCTCCACCCGGTCGGGGCCGGTGCGCAGCAGGGCGGCCAGCTCGCTCCCGCCGCCCGCCAATGGCTGCGCGGGGCCGGTGACCAGAACCCAGTCAGCGCCGCCCAGTCGGGCGACCCGGTCCGCCAGCGGGCGCAGGCGGGCCTCGCCCGCCGGCCAGGCCTGGGCCTCCGCCCCGGGCACCTGGAGTGCGCGGAGCAGGGCGGGCTCCGACGGAGCCACCCAGCCCGCCGTGAGCACGGCGGAGGCCAGATCGCTGCGTGAGAGGGCGGCGGCCAGGGCACCCCCACTGCCCATCTCCGCGAGGGCCAGGCGGGCCGGGCGGTCGCGCAGGAGGGTGAGGACCACGGTCTCCAGGGTGGTGGCGTCCTCGGCGTACAGGTTTTTCTCCAGCGCGGCACGGATCTGGCGGCGCAGCTCCTCCAGCCGGGCCTGGCCGGCGGCCACCTCGCCCGGGAGGGAGAAGGTGAAGTCCACGCGGCCCCCCTCAAACTGGGAGGAGGTGATCAGGTCGGGGGGCAGGCGGACGGACTGCTTGAGGGTGGCATCGATCTGGGACTGGCCCAGGCCGAGGAAGCGCAGCGTGAGGCTGGCGGCGCGGGGGCGGATGCCGAAATGCCGCTGCAGCCAGGGGAGCAGCTCCTCCCTCACCATGGGCTGCAGCTCCCGGGGCGGGCCCGGCAGGGCGACCAGGTGGGTGCCGCCCAGGTCGAAGATCAAACCGGCGGCGGAGCCGTTCACGGCCCTGAGGTACTCGCCCGGCACCGGCACCTCGGCCTGACGGCGGAGGTTGGCCCGCAACTGCCCCGCCTCCTGGTGGTAGCGGTGGGCCATGTTCGTGAGCAGCACCGGGTGCTCACGCAGCGGGATGCCGCTCCACCGGGACAGGGTCTGCCGGGTGATGTCGTTGTCCGTGGGGCCCAGCCCGCCGGTGATGAGGACCAGGCGCGCCCGGTTGGTGGCAAAGGCCAGGGCCTGCGCCATTTCCGGGGCCGTGTCATTCACCGTCATGGCGCCCACGCAGTTCAGGCCCAGCGGCCGCAGGGTGGAGGTGAGGAAAAGCGTGTGGGCGTCGGCGTAGGCCCCCTCCAGGATCTCGCCGCCGGTCACGAGGACAAAATAATCGCCCGCCCCGGGCGCAGCCGGGAGGGCGACGAACGGGAGGGCCAGGCCCGCCAGGAGGAGGCAGCGGGACAGGAGACATCGCCAAAGGGATCGCATGGCCCGAGATCATGCCGCTTTGGCCGATTTCGGCAAGCAGGAACGCGCGCGGCGCGCGCTCAGACAATGCCAAAGCCGGGCCGGTACTGCTTGCGGATGAGGGCGTCTGCGGCGGGCAGGTTTTTCACGCGCATGGCGGCGGCATCCCACTCGATGCGCTGCTGCAGCCGGGTGGCGAGGTTGCCCACGAGCAGCGCCTCGGTGAACGGGCCGGAGTAAGCAAACCCGGCCAGGGCGGCCGCCGGCTTGCGGGCCTTGCAGGCCTCCACCCACTCGATGCGGTGGCCGGGGGAGCGGGCGATGGTCTTGGGCGGCAACTTGAACTCGTCCCGGCGCTTTTCCGGAAACAGCTTGGGCGTGCCCGACCAGCCGCCGCAGACCATGGTGCCCTTTTCGCCGATGAAATAGATACCGTTGTCCGAGAGGTCCATCTCATTGCCCAGGTCGGCCGGCTTGGGAGGCAGCTTGCCGCCGTCGTGCCAGTAGGCCTTGAAGGCGGGCTGGGAACCCTGCGCGCCGAATTCAAAAGTGATCACCTGCCACTCCGGATAGGCCTCGGCGGGCAGCGCGCTGCTCTGGCACTCGGCCGCCACGGGCGCGCCCAGGTCCAGCGCGTAGAACAGGGGGTCGATATTGTGCACCGCCATGTCCCCCAGGGCGCCGGTCCCAAAATCAAACCAGCCGCGCCAGGCGCGCGGATGATAGGCCGGGTGAAAGGGCCGCTGGGGAGCCGCGCCCAGCCAGAGGTCCCAGTCGAGATCGGCCGGCACGGGCGGGGTTTCGGTGGGGCGCTCCACCGGCTGCTTCCACCATTTGCCCGGGCGGTCCGACCAGGCGCGAACCTCCTTGATCCGCCCGATCGCGCCCGCCTGGATCCACTCCTTCGTCTGGCGCAGGCCCTCGCCCGCGTGGCCATTGTTGCCCATCTGGGTGACCAGGCCGGTCTCGCGGGCCACCCGGGTCATCAGGCGGGCCTCCTCAATGGAGTGGGCCATCGGCTTCTCCACATAGACATGCTTGCCCGCGCGCAGGGCGGCCAGGGCGATGGGAGCGTGCATGTGGTCGGGCGTGGCGATCATCACCGCCTCGATATCCCGGCGCTTCTCCAGCATGATGCGGTAATCCTTGAACTGCTCCGCCTTCGGAAAGGCCTTGAGCGTGTGGGCCGACTTCTTCCAGTCCACATCGCAGAGGGCGACGATGTTCTGGGTCTTGAGGTAATCGTTGAGCACGCCGCCCCCCTGCCCGCCCACGCCGATGCCGGCGATGTTGAGCTTGTCGCTGGGCGGGGTGAGCCCCTGCCCCAGCACATGGCGGGGAACGACCTGGAAACCAACGGCCGCCGTGGCGGCCACCCGGAGAAACTGGCGGCGATGCATCATAGGTTTTGCGATGGGCGAAAGAGTAGGCCATCAAAGCCGGGGACACAACCGCCAAGTTTTTGGCCGCGCTTTTTGAAAGCAGATCGCCGGTAAGGATGCAGAAGTTACGTGTTTCTTCGGAACATTCCCTGAAAACTTTTTTACTCTTCGGGGCTGGGAAAATCAAAACGCCCGCAACTTTCGCCTGACGAGCAGCGGGTTCTGGAACAATTGCAGGTCCGGCTGGTGACGTCTCCGCAGGAGAAGGCGCTGGGCCGGGATCTGCCCACGAGTTTCGTCGGGCGCAATCCACCCGGCTGGAAGCCGGGTTCTACGGCAGGCAAGGATGCCTGCCGCTACGAGAACCAGCCCACGTGGCGACGCCCCGCCGGTAGCGGCAGGCATCTTTGCCTGCCGTAATCGGCGGCATCCCTGCCGCCCGTCCCCGTTTTCTTTGACAGGGCCGATCCAAGACCAACTGGGTGCGCGAATTGGTCAGGCAGGCCTGCGTGAAGCTGCGGGCCGTGCGGTTGCCCGACGAGTGGGCGGGTGTGGAGGCGCTGGGCCGGGACCTGCCCACGAGTTTCGTCGGGCGCAATCCACCCGGCTGGAAGCCGGGTTCTACGGCAGGCAAGGATGCCTGCCGCTACGAGAACCAGCCCACGTGG
>CAIYYI010000057.1 GCA_903930345.1 uncultured Verrucomicrobiota bacterium | reverse complement strand
TCGTTCCCGTTGAAGTCCAAAATCGGCACTGTGAGGACTAATGCGTCGTTTGTGCTGGGATAGGCGGGCATTGACTGGTTTGCAAAGATCATGCCTGAGTTGATCTTCAAGGTGGATGACGGGGCTGCATAAATGGCGATTCCGCAGGTATTGGACGCCCCGGCCTCGGTCATGATTAGCGAGTTGATGATGGTAAGCGGGGCGGTAAGCGTCGTCACCATCTGTCCGCTACCCGTATTGTTGTAGCGTACATTGTCAAGCGAAGTTTGCCCATCTGTGATGGAGTTGGTGTACTCGGTGGCTAAATCAAGGGCGCGCACACCGTAGGCGGCATCGTACGTTCCAAATCCCATGCCATAGCCTCCAGCCGTGGTATCGGGCACCATACCGACGAGGATGCTGTTGGTCGTCGTTCCCACGCCGCTACCACCGCCCAAGAGTGTCGGAGGGGTATCGAACCAGATGCTGGTGCTGTTGGTCATGGCCGACACAATCGGGTTGAGACCCAGGTTCAACCCGGCAAAGATCGCGAGGGCACCGGGATTACGCACATACGAGCCTGCCCGCAACTGCGTATTGCGGTTGATGGCCGACGTGATGGTCAGCGTTGAGAGGCGCGAGTCGATCGTCAGCGCATTGAAAACATAATCGATCGTGTTCATGCTGGTGTTGGCGCTGACCGACAGTGTGCCACCATTGAGTTTGGCATTCTGCGCGCGAATTCCCGTGACGGCACCCGAGGCCGTGTCGAACGTCAGCGTGGCTCCTGCGCCGACAACAACGGTTGTGTTTGATGCCGTCGTGCCGGAACTCAGTTGTGTCACGCCGCCATTCGCAATCAAAGTGCCCCCGCCTAAGATCGCACTCTTAAACTGGATTTTGGAACCCGCGAGAATCGTCACCTGATGGCCGCCCATGTTCACCGCCGGTCCCCAGGCGCTGAACTGCTTCGATCCGGCATGCCATGACTGGTCGGCACCGATGGTCAAAGCGCAATTGAGCGTGAAGTTGTTGTTCGCCGTGCTCATGTCCACGCCGGCCGCCCCGAGCGTCAGCGTGTTTCCGGCGTTGATCTGCACCCCTCCCCCGGGACTGAGGATCTTGGCACCCGCCCAACTCGTGTCTGCTCCCAACAAGACTGTGTTGGCTGCCGTGACCGCACTGTTCCATTGGGCCACATCATTGCTACCCGGCACAACGTCCCCCACCCAAGCAGCAGGCAGGTTGAGATTGCTGGCATTGTTGGCCTTGATCATGTCCGAAGCCCACAGGTTCGACATGCCCATCAGGCCGGCCAATGCCACCAGTATGTTTCTCATGAGTTTGTTCATTGTTTTCTCCTTTTCTCTGTTTCCTACCTCATTTTCTTCATCTCAAATGCTTTCCCTGCAAGCGCATCTTTGGCCGGCACGCCCCAGTAAGGAGACGGCGTATAGTTCCAGTCGAGGAGAAGACAAGGCGTCGCCTTCGGGTGCAAGCACCAGCCTGTCCAATTAATGCGGTATTTCTGGATGAAGCCAAGCATATCTGGGATGAAGGTGTAAGGATCCTCCTGATCGTTTAAGGGAATGAAGTCCATTTTATGGATGTCCGCGCCCACTTCGCCCAAAAAGATCGGATGTTTCTCAGCCACCGGCAGGATGCGCGCCCAACCTGGATGCCAGTTGTAAGTGTGCCAGGAGTACATAACGCCATTGCCGCTGTTGTCCGCCAAGGCAAAACCGTTGGTGATGCCTGTCAGATCGTTACACCAGAAGACGCCGCCCGCGATGACCACATTTTTTGCACCTGTGGACCGCACAGCATCGACCAGTCCCTGCATGCCAACGGAGTCGAAGCCTTGATTTTTCTTTTTCTCTTCGGCAGCCAGGAAGGCTGATTCGTCGTTGTCCTTCTTTTCGCCCACAAACCCGCCATTGCGCCAGACTTCCCATGATATGCCGTGCGGCTCATTGAAGAGATAAAAGAGTACG
>CAIYYI010000056.1 GCA_903930345.1 uncultured Verrucomicrobiota bacterium | reverse complement strand
GGAGCGCAGGCGGTTGGCCTCGGGATCATTGATGAACTCGGCTTTGACCAAGTCGAATTTCAGGCCCCGTTTCAATTGCCCGACGATGTCGGCGGCCAGGCAGACGCACATGGAGCGGTACATGACTTCCGGGCTGGCCACGGTGGGCCGGCGGGTGCGGATGCAATTGAGGAAATCCTGCACGTGGTCCAGCGGGCGCTGGGTCCGGTTGGTGTAATCGCTGAGGATGGTCTTGTAGTCCGTCAGGAGCGCGGGCGATGAGACGTCGGGCTTGGTGTAGCCGTCGGCGGCACCGGCCCAGCCCTCCGGACCCTCGAAGCGTTCACCGCAGGCGCCATGCCAGTATTGGCACGGTTCCCAGACGGAGCCGCTGACCCTGAACAGCACCAGCTTGACCCCGTTGGAAAGACGGGTGATCAGGGTCGCGTCCGGTTTCTCGTAGTCAAACTCGATGGAGGTCACGTTCGTCATGTCGATGCCCGCCAGGGCCTGTGCCACGGAGTGTGCGCCCCACATGGCCACATCGGTGGCGAAATCATAGTAGTGGTACCACCCGGAATTGTTCACATAGCCGCTGCTGTAGGGCCGCCAGGGGCACGGGCCCAGAAATAGATCCCAGTCCACCACATCCTTGGGCGGTTCCGGCTCCGCTGGCAGCCAGTCGTGCTTCATCCCGTCGCGCCAGCGGATGTCGGCATAGACGGTGTGGATGGGGCCCAGCCGGCCGTTGCGGGCCGATTCGATGGCAAAGACATGATTGGGCTCGCTGAGGCGCTGGGCACCGGTCTGATAGACCCGCCCGTATCGGCGGGCGGTCTCCACCACGGTTTTCCCCTGCGCCATGGTGAGGCACGCGGGTTTCTCGCAATAGACATCCTTGCCGGCCCGCATCGCCATCACTGACGCGAGCGCATGCCAGCGATCCCCGGTGGCAATCAAAACGGCGTCGATATCCGACCGCTCCGCCAGGAGTTGGCGCATATCGACATACGCGGCGCAATCCTGGTTGCCGTTTTTGGCATCCACCGCGTTCTTGGCGGCATTGCGCGTCCCTTTGCGGACGTCGCAGACGGCGACCCACTGGACTTCGGGACGCTGCAGCATGACGCCCAAATCGTAGCCGCCCCGGCCTCCCATCCCTATGCCGCCCATAACGATGCGTTCGCTGGGGAGGACGTTTCCATTGCGGCCCAGCGCCGAGGAGGGGATGATCAGGGGCAGCGTCACCGCGCCGATCCCCACCGCGGTCTGTTTCAGGAACTGGCGTCGCGTGAGCGCCTTGCCATGGTCAATGCTCATAGGCGGATTTAAAGAGAAAAGGGCCGAACCGGTACGTTGGTCAGTCGTCATTGCTTGCAATGGAAACTATTCTCCCTTTGGCTTCTGGCCAAGTCAATTTTCTCCTTGGGATGCGAGACTTTGCCTTTTGAAGTCTGCAAGGGGAACCTGTGCTCACCAGCAAAGGCCCCGCTAATGCTTCCCCAAGGCACTCATGCGTGTATAGGACAACATGAATACATAAAGTGCTTGCCAGAACAATCGAAATGGTCGATATGTATCGAGAGAAGACAATACATTACATGAGACCTCCAAAACCAGCCCGGCCAAACAGCCGGATCGCCCCCGCCTTTGGGGACCAATGGCGGATCAATTGGTGGGGAGAGGCTCCCGCCGACCCGTCCGGTTCCACATTCCGCATTCGGCTGGGTCAGTGGTCTTTGGTCAGTGGTCCGGAAAATCCGCATTCCGCAATCCACAATCCGCATTCGGCTGGGTCCATGGTGTTCCTTTTTCAGCTTTTCAGATCTTTCTGCCAGAATTCTTCCGTTTTCCATGCGCCGCCGCAAAACAGGGTGCCAAAAGGTGCAAAAAAGTGCCAAAAAGGGCCAAAAAGTGCCACGGATGGGGAAAACCCAACATTTTCAACTCCGAGATTGCGGCAACTCCGAGATTGCGGTTTGCACCCGGTCATGGCATTGGTTGACCCCATGAAATATCGTCGTTTTGGCCGCACCAATCTGCAGTTGCCGGTTTTCTCCTGCGGCGGGATGCGCTACCAGCACAAGTGGCAGGATGTTCCGCCAGAGGAAATTCCGGCGGATAACCAGGCCAATCTGGAAGCCTGTGTGCGCCGGGCGCTGGAGTTGGGCATCAACCACATCGAAACCGCGCGCGGCTATGGCACCTCGGAGATGCAGTTGGGCCGCCTCCTCCCGCAGTTGCCCCGCCAGGAGATGATTGTGCAGACCAAGGTTCAGCCGGTGGCCGACGCCGGGGAGTTTCTGAAGACTTTCGAGCAATCCATGGCTTACCTGGGCCTTGATTATGTTGATCTGCTCTCCATCCACGGCATCAACAACCGCCAACTGCTGGATTACACCCTGGCTCCGGGCGGCTGTCTGGCTGTCGCACGTCAGCTTCAGGCCGCCGGCCGCTGCCGTTTCATCGGTTTTTCCACCCATGCCACCCCGGATATCCTCCTGGACGCGATCAACACCAACGCGTTTGATTACGTCAATCTTCACTGGTACTTCGTCAATCACCTGAACTGGGCGGCCGTTCAGCGCGCCCACGAGCTGGATATGGGCGTTTTCATCATCAGCCCCAACGACAAGGGCGGTAAACTTTACGAGGAGAACCCCCGGATGCGGCAGTTGTGCGCGCCTCTGACGCCCATGCAGTTCAATGACCTTTACTGTCTGGCCCGGCCCGAGGTGCACACCCTCAGCATCGGCGTGGCCAAACCCTCGGATTTTGATGAGCACGTGGCCGCGCTGGAGCATTTCGAGGAGATGAGCGCCGCCGTGCCGGCCATCGAAGCCCGCCTACGGCAGGTCATGCGCGAGACCCTGGGTGAGGATTGGTGCCAGCGCTGGTCCGAGGGCCTGCCCCAATATGTCGATGTGCCTGGTCAGATCAATCTCGTGGAAATCCTGCGCCTGTACACCTACGCCCAGCCGCTGGGGCTGCTTCCCTGGGCCCGGATGCGCTACAACCTTCTGGGCCAGGCGGAGCACTGGTTTCCCGGGGAGAACGCCGCCCGCTCCCGGGAGCTTGACCTCACCCAGGCCCTGGCCCGCAGCCCGTTCAAGGACCGTATTCCGAAGATTTTGGAGGAGGCGCACCAGCTCTATTACGAGGCCCCGGTCAAACGCCTGAGCCAAAGCTGACCTCCGCACTGCTCATCGTATGCCCGATCACCATTCCCCGCCTTGGCCGTTGAAAATCAGAGCCGGATTCCAACCCCGGCCCGGGATTACCCATGCGGTCTTTGATTTCGATGGCACACTCTCCTGGCTGCGCCACGGCTGGCCGCGGATGATGTATGAGATGTGGCGCGAATTGCTACCACCGGTTTGCACGGATACCGATGACGCCCTGGAACAGTTGCTTTACGGGGATATCTACGGGCTCAACGGCAAGCCGACCATCCACCAGATGCGCCGCTTCGCGGAGCGTGTCCGGGCGCGCAATGGCGAGGCGCTGGATCCGGAAGCCATGCGCGCGGAATACCAGCGGCGGCTTGATCTGGCCATTGCCGAGCGCACGGCGGAAATCCAGTCCGCGCGCGTCGCACCGGAGGCTTACGTGGTCCATGGTGCCCGCCGATTTCTGGAGTTGCTCCAGGCGCGTGGCATCAAGCTCCACATCCTCAGTGGCACTATCGTCGAGCGGGTGCGGGAGGAGGCGCGGTTGCTGGAATTGGAACCGTTCTTTGGTCCGCGCATCTTCGGCAGCGGCAGCGATCCCGCCCAATTTTCCAAGCAGGCGGTCATCGACCGCATTCTGCGGGAGGAAGGCATTCCCGGCCATCAACTGCTGAGCCTGGGCGATGGGGCGGTGGAGCTGGATTGCGTCCGCCAGGTGGGCGGCGTGGGCGTGGCGGTATGCACCCATGAGGATGTCAACGGCTCCCCGCACGCGGATCCATACAAGCAGCAGTTTCTCGACCTGGCCGGGCCGCAGGTCATGATTCCCCACTTCGGGGAATCGGAGCAATTGGCCCGGCTGCTCCTTGGATGAAATGATTTATGGAAGCCTACCCAGAACCGTATGATTTCAAGCGGCTGAAAGTGCAGCCGCTGGCCCGGCGCCGCAGCATGAGCCGGCTGGAGGAGGTGCTCGTGGAGCCCTCCGATGCTCCGCCCGCCTGCCCGGCACCCTTGCGACGGCAGATTGAGGAATGCGCCCGCGCCATCCGGGCCGCCCGGGCCCGGGGGGCCACCGTGCTGCTGATGTACGGTGCCCACCCGATCAAGAACGGCGGCCAGTTGCTGCTCAACCAGATGCTGGATCGCGGCTTGGTCACCCACCTGGCCACCAACGGCGCAGGCACCATCCACGACTGGGAGTTCTCCTACCAGGGCCTCAGCACGGAGAGCGTGCGCGACAACGTGGCCACCGGAACCTTCGGCGCGTGGGATGAGACCGGCCGCTGCTTTCAGCTTGCCCTCCTGGCCGGGGGGCTGCGGGGGGAGGGGTTTGGCCGGTCCCTCGGGCGCCTGATCCAGGAGGATGGCGTGAAGTTGCCGTCCGTGGACGAGCTGCGCCAATGGCTGCGCCACGAGCCCGAGCACCCGCTCTCACCCGCCCGGGCCGATCTGATGCAGACCATGCTTCACCATCAGGTGAAAGGCGGTCATCAGATCCTCATCCATCGGTTTCGCAACGCATCCGTGCTCGGCCACGCCTACCGCCAGAACGTGCCGTTCACCGTCCATCCGGGCATCGGCTATGACATCATCACCAATCATCCGTGGTTCAACGGCGCGGTTGTGGGGCGGGCGGCCGGGGTGGATTTCGGCCTGATCTGGCGCGCCATTGATGGGCTGGATGGCGGGGTTACCCTTTCCATCGGCTCAGCTATCATGGCCCCGCAGGTCTATGAAAAGGCGGTCAACTGCGCCAACAACCTGCGGTTGCAGGAGGGGCGTCCCATCCTCACCGACCATTCCATTCACATCGTTGATCTGCAGGATGGCGGCAACTGGGATTGGACCGCCGGGGAGCCGCCCAAGGACAACCCGGCCTACTACCTGCGCTTCTGCAAAAGCTTTTCCCGCATGGGTGGCCGGATGCACTATTGCCAGAGCGATAATGTTGTCTTTCTCCACCATTTGCTGCATTGTCTCTCCCACCCATGAACACGGCCCGCTGCCAGGAGATCATGTCCGGCTACGTCAGGCTCAAAATCGGCCTGGTGGGGGACTTTTGCCTGGACCGGTACTTTGAGATCGATCCGCAGCGCGCGGAGACCTCGATTGAGACCGGCCTGGAGGTCCACAACGTGGTCAATATTCGCAACCAGCCGGGCGGGGCGGGCACCATCCTCAATAACCTGGTCGCCTTGGGCGTCGGGCGCATCTTCCCCATCGGTTTCTGCGGCGATGATGGCGAGGGCTACGAGCTGGTCCGGGAGTTGCAGCACAGTCCGCAGGTGTTTCTGGATCACTTTTTCCAAACCCCGGAACGGCGCACCTTCACCTATGGCAAGCCGCTGGTCCGTTCAGAGGGGCAGCCGCCCCGGGAACTCAACCGCCTCGACATCAAGAATTGGACGGAGACCCCGATGTCGCTGCAAAAGCGAATCATCCACTCCATCCAAACGCTCAAGCCGCAGTTGGATGTCCTCATCCTCCTGGACCAGGTGGATGTGCCCCAGACTGGCGTGGCCACCCGCTACGTGGTGCAGTGCGTGGGGGCCTTGGCGGCGGCGGATGCCCGCCTGCTGGCGCTGGGTGACAGTCGGCGCACCCTCCGGGAGTGGCCCCCCATCACTTTCAAAATGAATGCCCGTGAGCTGGCCTTGCTGGCCCAGTTGCCCCCCGGCGCTGCCTTGGAGCAATTGAAAGGCGCGGCGGTTAGGTTGGCCTTGGAGCGTCAGCAGCGGGTGTTCGTTACCCTGGCAGAGCAGGGGATGATGTGCGCCAACGCCTCAGGCGCGGTCTCCTATCAGCCGGCCTTCCCGGTGACCGGCCCCATTGATGTGGTGGGGGCGGGTGACTCCGTGATGGCCAACCTGGCTTGCGCCCTGGCCGCCGGAGCCACCGACGCCGAAGCCCTGGCCCTGGCGGCCACCGGCGCGGCCATCGTGCTGAAACAGCTCGGCACCACCGGCACCGCCACCCCCGAGCAAATCCGAGAAACTCTGCCCGGATTGCCGGGCTAAAGTCGGTCGTTCTGCTGCCGTTGCCAGAGGTCGTAGTGGTAAAGTGCGACGATCACCAACGAGTGTTTGATCTTTCCGCTGCTGATCAGACGGGGATAATCGGCCACGGGCACCAGTCGGGTGACCAGATCCTCCCCGGCGTCCAATTTGACTTCATGACGTCGCACGCAGTTGCGTACCAGTACGGTGGAGCAGGTGTTGCTCATGATGGCTGGGTTGGGAAAAACCGTGCCAATGATTTCCGCGTGCGTCCCCTCAAAACCGGTTTCCTCGCGCAGCTCCCGCAAGCCGGCCTTCAAGGGCGACAATTCTCCCGCATCAATCATGCCGCCAGGGATTTCCAATTCCACCGTGCCCGAGCCGTGCCGGAATTGTTCCACGAGGATGAGCTGGTTATCCTCGGTCAGGGCGATCACATTGACCCAGTTGGTGGAGTCAATGACGAAAAATTCCATCTCCTGACCGGTCCGGGGGGATATTTTCGTTTCCGCCCGGAGGTTGAAGATGCGGTAATCCCCCAGAAGGCGGGAGCCGGTTTTGGGCCAGGGTTGCGGCGTGGACACAAAAAAATACGGGCGTGCAGACCCGGAGCCTGCACGCCCGTGCGGCTAAGATTTACTTGATGCTGTCGGCGGCGACGATGGTGACGCTGGTGACCTCCACCCTTTCCAACGGGCGGCTGGCCTCTCCGCCGCCACTGCGGCCACAGGCGGTGTTGGCGATTTTCTCCAGCACCTCATCGCCTTTGATCAGCTTGCCAAAGGCGGTGTACTTTTTATCGAGGAAACTGGCATCGCCGTGGCACAGGAAGAACTGGCTGCCGGCCGAATCAGGATCCTGGGAGCGGGCCATGGAGATAACGCCGCGCTGGTGGCTGCGGTTGTTGAACTCGGCCTTGATCTTGTATCCGGGGTCGCCGGTGCCGTAACGGGCCTCGTTGGCCTTGTCCTTGGTCAGGGGGTCGCCGCCTTGGATCATGAAGCCCTTGATGATGCGGTGGAAGGCGGTGCCATCATAAAAACCTTTGCGCGCCAGGGTCTTGAAGTTTTCGACCGTTTTAGGCGCGACGTCGGTCCAGAATTCCAGGACCATATCGCCGGCGGAGGTTTTAATGAGGGCTACTTCGTTGGTGTTCACTTTGGAGGGTTCCACGGTTTTTTTCGTTTCTGCTTGAGGGGCAGGTTTATCGGTTTGACTGCAGGCCACACCCAGGCAAAGGGCCAGGCCTAAAATTCCGGTGATCAACTTGTGATTCATAACGGTGAAGATGTGCCACAGAATTCCGCTGTCGTCACGCAAAGAATGTTTGGAATTGATGGGGTGCATTGCTGCAGCCAGGGCGGTTGGTAGCAGCTAATATCCGTTGGTTCGGAACCCAGAGCCCACTTCTGCCCCGCTGTGTGACCTGATTTGCCCAGCGGATAGGGTTGTTTAAGCCATTTTTCGGGGTTTGACTGAGTTTCGACGGTCATGAATGCATGTAAAGCTTGCCAAACGCGTTCTGATGCCTAGATTTAACGCCTTAATTTTGTATGACGCATATTAATTATTTGCTGGCCATGGGTCAGACCCCCAGTGGGACACAGTCAACCGCTCCCGGTTGGGTGGGCATGATTCCACTTGTTCTGATGATGGTGGTGTTCTACTTCATCCTGATCCGACCGCAGCAGAAAAAGGCCAAGGATCATGAAAAAATGCTGACCACCATAAAGCCGGGCGATAAAGTGATCGCGGCTGGTGGAATGGTGTCGGTGGTGGTGTCGGTTAAAGAAAAAAGCCTCGTCATCCGTTCCGGGGATGCCAAATTTGAGATCCTGAAGTCCGCCGTATCCGATATCACCGAGCGTGGTGGCGACAATTCCGCCTCGTAAATTTGCCTGTGTTTGATTCTGATTCCCAAACAACCGTTGAACCCTTAGTTAAGAGCCATGAGCAAACGTAACCTTTGGAAACTGTTACTGATCGTCTTTGTCACCGCCTGGGCCGTTTATGAGCTGACCCCGCTCAAGGGGCGCGACCTGTCGGTGGTGTTCCAGGAAAAAGCGGTCGGCACGGACACGAATTTCACCGCCATTGTCCAGCGGGCCAAGCTATTGGCGCAGAAAACGCCGGACCGCGTTTATGGCAATTTGCGGGAGGCGATCGGCACCAATGACATCACGCGGTATTTCCCGAACGTGGATGTGAAGGCGGAGAAGGACCGCACGCGCGCCATTCTGAATTATTTGCAACGCAAGGCGGCGGGCAAGATCAAGCTCGGCCTCGACCTGCAAGGGGGCACCTCGTACCTGGTCGGCATGAGCACCAACAATCTTTCCGCCGATACGGATCGCACCGTGATGCTGGAGCAGGCGGTGGAGGTGCTTCGCAAACGCGTGGACCGTTTCGGTGTGGCGGAGCCGATCATTCAACCGGCGAGCGCGGATCGTATTTTGATCCAGTTGCCCGGCCTGTCTGAGGCCGACAAAGAAGGCGCCCGCACCCAGCTTGAAAAGGCCGCGTTCCTGGAGTTTCGCATGGTCCATACCGAAAGCGCCAAATTGCTGGCCGATGGCATTGTGCCTCCGGGGTATGAGATCTTGCAGGAGACACGCAAGAATGAACGCGGCATTGAGGAACTGGTGCCGTATGTGGTGAACAAAAAGGCGGAGCGGGGTTTGACCGGCAAGTACGTCAAACGGGCCATCGTGATCCGCGACAACATCACCAACAAACCTCAGATCGCTTTTGAAATGGACGCGGAAGGTGGACGCCTGTTCGGGGACATCACCCGTGAGAATGTCCAGAACCAGTTGGCGATCGTGCTGGATGGTGAGCTTTATTCCGCCCCCGTCATTCAAACTGAAATCACCGGCGGCAGCGGCGTGATCAGCGGCAATTTTGATATCAAAGAGGCGGTCGCCCTGGCCAATGTCTTGGAAAACCCTCTGGAAACACCGGTGAAAATCCTGGAGGCTCGCGAGGTTGAGCCTTCGCTCGGCAAGGACTCGATCAAGAGTGGCGTGCGCTCCGCCCTGATTGGCACCGTGGCCGTGGCGGCTTTCATGCTGGTGTACTACATGTTCGCGGGTGTGGTGGCCAACATTGCGTTGATGCTGAACATCGTGATCCTGCTGGGAGTGATGTGCTCGGTGGAGACCACCCTCACGCTGCCCGGTATCGCCGGTATCGTGCTGACGATCGGCATGGCGGTGGACGCCAATGTGCTGATCTTTGAGCGTATCCGTGAGGAGCAGGCAGCCGGAAAATCGATCCGGGGTGCCATCAGTGCCGGCTATGACCGGGCCTTCAGCACCATTTTCGATTCCAACCTCACCACGCTGATCGCGTCAGTGATTCTCATTTACATGGGCACCGGGCCGGTCAAGGGCTTCGGTGTGGCGCTGACCATTGGTGTATCCGTCAGCATGTTTACGGCGCTGGTGGTCACCCGCCTCATCTTTGACCTGCTGGTGGAGAAAAACCTGCTCAAGTCCGTGAGCATGATGCACATCATTCGCGGCTCGAAGATTGACTTCATGAAGCACGCCAAGCTGGCGTTCGTTCTCTCGTGGACTTTGATCTTGGTCGGTTGCGGCTACGGGTTTTACCGCGCCTACTTCGGTCACGGCGTGTCCGGTCCGGATTTCGCGGGTGGTGATCGGCTGACTTTGAGCTTCAACCAACGGGTGGCGGTGGAGGATGTCCGCAAGACCGTCGAAACGCTGAAGTTAGGCGATGCACAGATCCAGTACCAAAAGGATATTGTCGCCAATAGCGAAACGCTCACGGTGGTATCCGCGTTTGAGTCGGGCAACAAAATCTCCGCCGAACTCAAGGCGAAGTTTCCGCAGGCCGGCTTCAAGGTGGAAAGCATGGACGCCATCGGTCCGGTGGTGGGCAACGAGATCAAGAAAGCGGCCGTGGTTTCCGCTCTGCTGGCCATCTTCGGCATTCTTGTTTACGTCGCCTTCCGGTATGAGTTTTCCTTTGCGGTGGGCGCAGTGATCGCGATCATTCATGACATTCTCATGACCATGGGTTGGTTCTTCCTCACCGGGCGCGAGCTGAACGCTCCCATTGTGGCTGCCGTGCTGACCATCATCGGTTTCTCGATCAACGATACGATCGTCATCTTTGACCGTATCCGGGAGGATCTGAAGCTGGGCATTCGCGGTTCCTTCCGCGAAATCATGAACAAGGCACTGAACCAGACGCTCAGCCGTACCATTATCACCTCCGGTACAGTGTTCCTGGCCACCGCATCGCTCTATCTGTTTGGCGGCAGCGTGGTCAACGACTTCGCCTTCACCTTCCTTGTGGGTATCATTACCGGCACCTATTCGAGCATCTACATCGCCGGTGCCATTGTGCTCTGGTGGCACAAGGGTGCCCGGCCGAGCATCGGCTCGGGTATCGTCGCACAGGACGGTGAAGCACCCGCCAAAGCGTGAGTTCCAGCCTGATGCTTGCGCTGATTGACATTGGCCCCTTGCATTGGGCGGGATTTATCACGGCCGTGCTGGTGCTGCTGGCGCTCGATCTGGGCGTGTTTCATCGGCATGCCCACGTGGTCAAGTTTAGAGAGGCGCTGGGGTGGACCGCTTTCTGGTTCACCCTGGCGCTTTTTTTTGCCTTCTTGATCGCTCCGCATTTGGTTGGCCAATGGGGGCGCACGGAAACCGTTGAATTCATCACCGGCTACATCACGGAGTTGTCCCTCTCCATGGACAACGTCTTCGTCATCGCCCTGATTTTCAATTATTTCCGGGTTCCGTTGGCCTTCCAGCATCGGGTTCTGTTCTGGGGCATTCTGGGGGCTCTCGTCATGCGCGGGGTCATGATCTTTCTGGGGGCTCAGGCGGTGGCGGAATTTCATTGGATCCTCTATTTTCTCGGTGCCTTTCTCGTTTATTCCGGGGTCAAGATGATCTTTGCCGGGGAGGAATCTCCGGAGCCGGAAAAGAATCCCGCCATCCGGTTGGCGCGGCGCTTGTATCCCATCGCCCCGGATTTTGTCGGGCAGAAATTTGTGGTGGTGAATGCGGGCAGGCGCATGCTCACCCCGCTGGCGCTGGTGTTGGTGATGGTGGAAACCACGGATCTTATTTTTGCAGTGGATTCCATTCCGGCCATTTTTGGCATCACAACGAATTCCTTCATCATTTTCACCTCCAACGTGTTTGCCATCCTCGGTTTGCGGTCCCTTTACTTCGTGCTCGCCGGTGCCATCGGTTATTTCCGCTACCTTAAGGTGGGGCTCTCTTTGGTGCTCGTTTTCATCGGTCTGAAAATGCTGTTGCCGCTGGTGCAGGCCAAATTGGGGCTGTTTCCTGGCTGGAAGATGACCTCCACCCATGCGCTGGTGGTGGTGGCCGGGATCATCTTGGTGTCCGTGCTGGCCTCGCTCATCGCCGCCCGGCGCGAACCGCCTCCGCCGCATTAAGGTGCTCCGGTTGCGTTGCGATGAAAGCCACCTCTTCCCCTTCTCACGAACCGCTTTCACAGCGGTTGGCGGCACTGTTGGATAACCCTGATCCGGCCTATCGATCCACGGTCAACGCCCTGCTGGCCCGCACCGAGGGACGCGGTGTTTACCTGGTGATGATGCTGCTGAGCCTGCCTTTTGTGCTGCCGGTTTCGATTCCCGGCACGAGCACCATCTTGGGTCCCATTGTCATCTTGCTGGCTTTGGGCAGGGCGCTGCATAAGCCTGCCATGCTGCCTGCCTTTATCGGTAATCGTCCTCTGCCGGACGGCTTGCGTCGGCGCTTGTTGGGAGGAGGCGTCAGATTCCTGCGGTGGGTTGAGCGGTGGGTCAAACCTCGTCGCACTGTCTGGCTGGATCACACTTGGTCCCGGATCCTTAACAACCTCCTGCTCGCCTGCCTGGGCTTGCTGCTCTCGCTCCCGCTGCCCAGTCCGCCCTTCTTTTTCACCAACACGCTGCCTGCTTATGCCATCATCCTTGTGGCGGCCAGCCTGATGGAGGAAGATGGGGTGCTGATCTTTGCCGGGTACGCGATGGTGGGGCTCAATGTGGTGTACTTCACCCTGATCGGCGGCCTGTTGACCGCTGCCGGGCACCAACTTTGGCAGCGCTGGTTTCCGGGATGATTCCGACCATGAAATACCGCTGGGCCATTGCTCCCTCCCAACCCATGCTCGCCCAGGCTCTGGCCGCCCGGGTGAATATTTCACCCCTGCTGGCCCAATGCCTGATTAATCGGGGACATACCGAGGCTGACGGCTTGGCTCATTTTCTTGAACCCCGCCTGCAACTGCTGTCGGATCCCTTTCTGCTGCCGCACCTGCCCCAGGCGGTAGAGCGCCTTCTCCAGGCTCGTGCTGCCCGCGAGTTGGTGGTTTTGTTTGGTGATTACGATGTGGATGGTGTCACTTCCTGCGCGTTGCTGGAAGAAGTGCTGCGTCACTTGGGATGGCAGGTCCAGTGCTATCTGCCCAACCGTATGGAGGAGGGTTACGGCTTGGGCCAGACGGCGGCCCTTAACTGTGTGCAGCAGCTTTCCCCCAAGCTCATCCTGGCGGTGGATTGTGGTTCCACCTCCGTGGCCACCATCGCGTGGCTCCAAGGGCAGGGGGTGGATGTGGTGGTGCTGGACCATCACCAATTCGGCAAGGAAAAACCGGCGGCGGTGGCCCTGGTGAATCCGTGGTTGGCGCCGGTTGGGCCCGGCGGCAAGGTGCCTTTCGGTGAGTTGTGCTCGGTGGGATTGGCCTTCAAACTCGCCCACGCCCTCGTCAAAACCGGGCGCAAGGAGGGCTGGCCCGGTGCCTTGGATTACGATGTGCGGCCTTTGCTTGATCTGGTGGCTTTGGGGACGATTGCCGACATGGTGCCGTTATCCGGGGAGAATCGCATCCTCGTCACGGCCGGGCTCAGGCGGCTCAATCAGACCGTGCGTCCGGGCTTGCTGGCCCTGCGCGAGGCGGCGGGCTTGCGGGATGAGATTGGCACCTATGAGGTTGGCTTTCAATTGGGGCCGCGTCTGAACGCGGCGGGCCGATTGGAGGATGCCACGGAGGCTTTGCGCCTCCTGCAGGCCTCCAAACGCGCTGAGGCGCAACTCCTGGCCAAGGGTCTCGATGATCGCAACCGGGAGCGGCAGGCGATTGAGCGCGGCATGGTGGAGGAGATCATGAAGGAGGTCGAGCAAGGGTTTGACCCTGCCCGCGACTTTGTCATTGTGGTGGGCCGTTCGGATTGGCACATCGGGGTGGTGGGCATCGCGGCTTCGCGGGTGCTGCAGCGGTTTTATCGGCCGGTGATCATTCTGGGTGGGGATGGCGAACATTGGCGGGGTTCCGGTCGGAGCATTGAGGGCTTTGACCTGGCCGCTGCGTTGCGCCAATGCGACTCCCTCCTGATCAAGCATGGCGGGCACCCCATGGCGGCGGGCATCACCCTGGCACCACGGGAACTGGCGGCCTTTCGCCAGCAGCTTAACGATCTGGCCCGCGAGGCCCTTCCAGCGGAAAGCCTGACGCCCATCCTGCGGATAGATGCCAATCTGTCTTTGGGGGAGACGGATCTGTCGCTGATGGCGGAGTTGGCACGGCTCAGACCCACTGGTCAGGGCAATCCCTCCGTCCACTTGGTTGCCTGCGGGCTCACGCATCGCAAACCATTGATGCGGATGGGCCAGGAGAAGCAGCATGTGAAAATGTGGGTCACCGATGGGACGACAGTGTGCGAGGCAGTCTGGTGGGGAGCCGGACATGGCGAACTGCCCGTCGGTGACTTCGATCTGGCTTTTGAACCCCAAATCAATGATTACAACGGGGTGCGACGGATCCAGCTAAAGGTGTTGGACTGGCGTTCGGCTGCGCATGGATGAGCTTGCAGTTTTGGGTTGTGAACGGCAACCTTGCCGTCAGTTAGAGCGCATTGAAGATCATGAATAGCGTGGTGATTGTGGCCGCCGGCAAAGGAACCCGCATGGGGCCTGACATTGATAAGCTGTTCCTCCCCCTGGCCGGGTTGCCAGTGGTGGCGCACACTTGGCGTCAGTTTGATCAATCCCCGGTGGTGGACGAAATTGTCGTGGTGGTGCGCGCCGGCATGGAGTCTGCTTTCGAGGAACTGGCGCGCCAGATTCCGTGTCAGAAACCGTGGCGGCTGACCATTGGCGGGGCG
The DNA here is from genome assembly GCA_903930345.1 of uncultured Verrucomicrobiota bacterium. Lineage (GTDB taxonomy): Bacteria > Verrucomicrobiota > Verrucomicrobiia > Limisphaerales > CAIYYI01 > CAIYYI01. The sequence goes on along the minus strand of CAIYYI010000056.1, from coordinate 4,290 downwards.
GAACGGCAGGATTCTGTCTGGAACGGCTTGCAGGCCCTCTCCCCGCAGGCCTGTTTGGTGGCCATTCAGGACGGGGCGCGTCCCTGCACCAGTGCCACCCTGATTGCCGATACCTTTGCCGCCGCCCGGGAAACCGGGGCGGCGGTGGCCGCGCAGCGGGTGACCGACACCCTTAAGGAATCCGCCGATGGGGCCATCATCTCCCGCACGGTGGACCGCAGCCGTCTTTGGTCAGTGCAGACCCCGCAGACGTTTCGGGTGGAAATCATTCGCCAAGCCATTGCCACCGTGAGGCGGGAAGGCTTGGTGTTGACCGATGACACCGCTGCCTGTGAACTCATTGGGCAACCCGTGCGGTTGGTGGCCGGACTGGCACCCAATCCCAAAGTCACGGTGACGGCGGATCTTCCCTACGTGGAATATTTGCTACGCCAACCCGCTTCAGGGCAGAAATGAGCAGATGTATTCGCAAATGCCCTGGCGCACTTCAATATCAAAGCCTGACTGGGCCGGCACATCGAAGTAAGTCTTTTCGCCGTATTCCTTTACGCCTTCAATGCCATCCAGTTTGACGGCGCAGCCACCGGCAATGATCTCCATGCGCTCCGCCGCAGGAGTGCCAAAGTGGTACTTTCCTGGGTAAATAAGCCCCAGGGTCTTCTTGGAGTTGTCCGGGAAAAGGATGGTGTGGCTGACCACTTTGCCATCAAAATAGACATTGGCTTTCGCCACCGCAGTGACGCCGCTGAATTGGGACGGTGAGGTTGACATAAATTTGATTCGTGGCGTGAGTTTTGACCATGGCGCGCAAATGTCAAGTTTGCGTCGGGCCATGCATTGTCCAAAGCGTGTTCTTGCCAACGGGGCGGCTCGCGCGTAGGTTGCTCCGGCAAAATCGTATGAGTAAGCGCAGGTTTTTTTATAGTGTCCTGTTGACCGTGCTGGCCATCAACTTGTTGGTCGGGGCGCGGATTTACCAGTACTCCATCCAGGCGGCCGAGAAGGATGAGGCCTATCCCAACCTGAAACTGTTCACCACCGTTCTGGAGCGGGTGCGGCAGGATTACGTGGATGGCGACCGCCTGACCTATCAGGACCTTATCCACGGCGCGCTGAAAGGCATGCTTAACACGCTGGATCCCCACAGTGAATTCATGGAGCCCAGCAAATTTGACGAGCTGAAAAAGGACACCGAAGGCGCGTTTGGCGGGGTGGGCATTGTCATTTCCTTCAAGGACAATTTCATCACCGTTGTGGCCCCCATGGAGGATACCCCCGGTTTCAAGGCGGGCATTTTGTCCGGTGACCGTATTACCCGCATCGACGGCAAAAGCACGGAGAAAATGGGGTTGCAGGAGGCGGTTAAACGCCTGCGGGGCCAGCCGGGTTCCGAAATCACTCTTCAGGTTTACCGCCCCGGTAGCGCGCAGAGCACCGACTACAAACTGGTCCGGGCTGAGATCAAGGTGCCCACCGTCAAGGATATTGACGGGCGGCGGGACTTTTCGCTGGGTGAAAACAAGATTGGCTACGTGCGTATTGTCCAATTTGGCGAGCAGACCGCCAGTGATCTGGAGGATTCGCTCAGCAAACTGGAGGGGCAGGGGATGGAAGCCTTGGTCATGGATGTGCGGGGTAACCCGGGAGGTCTGCTGGATCAGGCGGTCAAAGTCTGCGAGAAGTTCCTGGCGCGTGGAACCATGGTGGTTTCCACAGAGGGCCGCAACACCTCCCAGCGCGCCGAATACCGGGCCACGGGCCGGAACCGGCACGCGAACTATCCGGTGGTGGTGCTCGTCAATGGCGGCAGCGCCAGCGCCTCGGAAATCGTCGCCGGCTGTCTCCAGGATCTGAAGCGTGCCATCATCGTCGGGGAGCAGACCTTTGGCAAAGGTTCCGTGCAAAGCATCCTGCCCATGCAGGATGGCTCCGCCTTGCGGCTGACCACGGCCAAGTATTACACCCCCAGTCACAAGGTCATTCATGAGAAGGGGATCACGCCGGATATTCTGGTGCCCATGAGCGATGAGGAGGAGCGGGATAATTTCATCAAGAAAACCCCGGGTGGCATCGATTCGCTGCCGGAGAAGGATCAGGAGCGCGTGCGGGCGGCGCGCGATCCCCAACTGGAGCGGGCCATGGACCTGCTGAAGGGGTTGCGCCTTTTCACCCAGCGCAACGGCAAAACCACCAAGGTGGTGGCGCGTTAATCCCGTCGGTTTTCCTCCCCATGGCCATCCTGGCCCTTGAAACTTCGTGCGATGAGACCAGCGCCGCCCTCGTGAGCGGGGGCGTGGTGCTGGCCAACGTGGTCGCCACCCAGATCAAAATGCACGCCGAATATGGCGGAGTGGTGCCCGAGTTGGCCACCCGGGAGCACTTGCGCAATCTGCTGCCTGTGGCCCGGGAGGCCTTGCAGCGCGCGGGGTTGGCTGTGTCCCAGGTGCAGGCGGTGGCCGCCACGCAGGGGCCGGGCCTGCCCAGCGCCCTGTTGGTGGGTCTGAAGGCGGCGCAGGCCTGTGCCTTTGTTCTGGATCGGCCCTTCCTGGGGGTGCATCACCATGAGGCGCACCTCTATTCCCCCTGGGTTTCCGGTCAGCCGCCCCGGGCCGACTTCGGGGCGCTTCAGCCCAACGTGTCGCTCATTGTCAGTGGTGGTCACACCATGCTGGTCCTGGTTTCGGGTGAATTGCAGCACCGGGTCTTGGGGGGCACGCTGGATGACGCGGCTGGCGAATGCTTTGACAAGGTGGCCAAGCTCCTCAGCCTGCCCTATCCCGGCGGCCCGGTTCTGGATAAGCTGGCGCAAAAAGGCAATCCCCGGGCCTTTGATTTCCCGCGCCCCATGCTCCACGACACCAGTGAGGATTTCAGTTTCAGCGGATTGAAAACCTCTGTGCGATATTATCTCCGGGACCACCCGGAGTTGCTCGTGGATGATGAGCGTCTTTGCGACCTCTGCGCCAGCGTGCAGGCGGCCATTGTGGATGTGCTGGTTGGCAAAACCGTGAAGGCGGCCCTGCGGCATCGGGTGCGCTGTGTGACTGCCTCTGGCGGTGTCACTTGTAACCGCGAGCTGCGGCGGCGTCTGGACGAGCAGTGCCGCCTGCACGGCTTGGTTTTGCGCCTGGCAGAACCCGCTTTCTGCACCGACAATGCGGGGATGGTCGGCGTGCTTGCGGAGCGCAAGCTTCTCGCGGGCTGCCCGTTCACCGGCTTGGATGAGGAGTTCAAGCCCTCCTGGCCGCTGGGCTGAGCGGCGATGGCCAGCCTTTTTCAGGTGGCTTTTGCCTGCTGCGATATGCTTGACGCTTGGCGGGTACCCCATAGTATGCAACTTCAATGCGCCTGCGGGTGCCTGCTGTGAAGAAAAAGCTCAAAAAATTGGTCGTTTGTCTGTGTCTGGCGGCGTTGGCCGCATCCCCTGCCACCCAGGCGCGTGCCGGATTGGCCTTGGGACCGCTTTGCCAACGGTCCACCCTGGTTTTGGAATCCGGCTGGCGCGAGGAAATCCTCGGTCCCCTCTACGAACATCGGCAGGGGGAGGAGACCACCCTCACCGCGCTGCGCCCCTTGTTTTCCCTCAGCCGCAACACCGGGGTGGACAGCGCTGAGCTGGACCTCCTGTATCCTGTTTTCACCTATGACCGTTTTGGCCGCGAATACCGGGTGCAGTTGTTCCAATTCCTGAGCCTGGCGGGCGGGGCAAAACAATCCGGCAAACAGGCGGATCGGTTCACTCTGTTTCCCTTCTATTTTCAACAGCGGGGCGGGGATCCGGGCGATCACTACACGGCGTGCCTGCCGTTTTACGGGCAATTGAAGAACCGGTTGTTCCGGGAGGAAATCTTTTTTGTGACCTTCCCGGCTTACATGGAGACACGTCGGCGCGGCGTGGTCACCGAGAACTACCTGTTCCCCGTCTTTCATTTGCGCCACGGTCCGGGGCTTTCCGGTTGGCAAATCTGGCCGCTGACCGGCTTTGAAACCAAGCAGCCCACCACCGTCACCAACTCCTTTGATGAGGTCACCCCGGTGCCTGGCCACCAGAAGCAATTCGTGATGTGGCCCCTGTTCACCGACGCCAAAACCGGGATCGGCTCGGAGAATCCCGTCCATCAGCAGGTGCTGTTTCCTCTCTACGCCTGGGAACGCTCGCCCCAGCGCGATTCCACCAGCTACCTCTGGCCGCTGGGCCTGACGGTCACGGATGATCGCGCCCAAAAATACCATGAGGTGAGCGCCCCGTGGCCCCTGATTGTCTTTGCGCGGGGCAAAGGCAAAACCATG
>CAIYYI010000055.1 GCA_903930345.1 uncultured Verrucomicrobiota bacterium | reverse complement strand
GGAGTTCATCGGGTTGCACGAGCCCACTGCGGCGGTATTCTCCTTTCTCAGAAAGCCCGCTACCATTCAGGAGGTCACCCAACTCGTCGGCCAACTCCTGCCTTGGGCTATTGCCCCTTGCGCCTGATTCCAGGTGGTCCGTAGTCATTAGGGTCCATACGGTCCATAGTCCGTGTTTTTTTCATCCTTCATCCTTCAGCCTTCTCTCTCCCCCCTCCCCATGATCAGCTCTCCCCCTACACAATATTTATGAAAATACTGTTAACGTTAACTGGAACGGTGCCGATAAATGAGCTACCCGCAGAAAAAGACCACAAAATCATGACAGCGATTACTGATAGCGAAACCCTGCTTGCCGACACCGACCTCGCATCTCTGGCTGGCAAATACCTCACCTTCACCCTCGAGCGCGAATCCTTCGCCATCCCGGTCATCAAAGTCCGCGAGATCATCCGTTTGATCCCCGTGACCGCCATGCCCCAAATGCCGGCTTACGTCCGGGGCGTCATCAACCTGCGCGGCAAGATTGTCCCCGTCATCGACTTGCGCATCCACTTCGGCTTTGCCACTGCCGTCAGCACCGATCAGACCTGCATCGTGGTCGTGCAGGTCAGGAACCAGAATGGCGGCACCACCGCCATGGGCCTGATCGTGGATGGCGTTGAAGAGGTGGTGCAGATCGCCGCCACCGACCTTGAGGCAACGCCCGACTTTGGCACCCAAGTCTCAACCGACTACCTGTTGGCCATGGCCAAACTCAAGGGCACCGTCAAAGGCCTACTCGATATTGACCGCGTCGTATGCGGCAGCAATCCGCCCCTTTCCTAAAACCTTCCATCACTCACCGTTTTCACCCCTTCACCCAAACCAACCCAACCCATTCCCATGAAAAAAATCAAACTTAGCATCAAACTCATCGGCGGCTTTTGCCTCGTCGCTGCCATCACCCTCTGTGTCGGCCTGGTCGGCTATTGGGGCGTCAATGGCCTGACGCGCGACCTCACCGAAATTGGCGTGGTGCGCCTGCCCAGCATTGCCGCGCTGAACGTCATCAACGAGGCCCAAACCGCCATCAAAGCCGCTGAGCGCACCATGCTGCTGCCAGGCCTGGACAACGCAGTTTATGCCGATCAGGAAAAACGCCTCAAAGAAGCCTGGGCTCGGGTGGACCAAGGGTGGAAAATCTACGAACCGCTCCCCCAGTCCAAGGCCGAAGAAGCCAAGTGGAAACTCTTCGTCCCCGCCTGGCAGGCCTGGAAAATCGACCACGAAGCCGTGCTGGCCACCATCCGCGAAGCGCGCAAGAGCACCGACAAAGCCACCGCCGCCAAGGCACAAGACCAGAGCCTGGTCGCGTCGGCCAAATCCTTCATTGTTGCCGAGATATTGATGGGTGAAATCATTGATATCAACAACCAGATCGCCGAGGACTCAAAAAAGACCGCTATTGCGGATGCCTCCCTGGCCAAGTCGCTCTCCACCGTCGGCACCCTCGTCGGTTTAGTGGTGGCCCTGGCCTTGGGCATCTCCTTGGCCCTGGGCATCTCCCGCCCCGTCAAGCAGGTAGCGGATACCCTCGCCGCCGGTTCCGAGCAAACCTCGGCCGCCGCCGGCCAGGTTTCCTCCGCCAGCCAGTCGCTGGCCGAAGGGGCGAGCGAACAGGCCGCCTCCCTGGAGGAAACCGGCTCGTCTCTGGAGGAGATGTCCAGCATGACCAAACGCAACTCGGACAACGCCCAGAAAGCCAATGACCT
>CAIYYI010000054.1 GCA_903930345.1 uncultured Verrucomicrobiota bacterium | reverse complement strand
GAATGATGGCGGGCAGGTGGTCGTTGGGGGTATCGATGCGGTAGCCGAGTTGCCGCAGGGCGGCAAACAGCTCGGCCTGCGGCCGCTCATGCATGCGGGGCACGCCGTGCAACCGGTAGGCCCCCCGCCCCAGGCAGAGCAAGGCCGCCAGGAAGCGCGCCGCCGTGCCGGCGTTGCCCACAAACAGCTCCAGCGGGGCCTCCGCCGGACCGCCCGCCGGCACCACCCCACCCTGCCCGCTCACCTCGATGCGGCGGTTGGCCGGTTCATCCGGTTCGGGGGTGACGGTGACCGCGAAGCCCAGGGTTTGGAGGCACGCCACCATGATGCGGGTGTCCTCGCTCCAGAGCGCCCCTTCCAACACCACCGGACCGGCGGCCAAGGCGGCCAGGATCAGGGCGCGGTTGGTAACACTTTTGGAGCCCGGGATGCTCAGGGTGGCGTCCACGGGGGACGTGAGGGGCTCCAGGGAAATCAAAGCGGGCAGGCTCATGGCGGACGGTTACTCCGGCGAGGTGGAGGTGGCGGTTTGCACCTTCCAGGAGTCGCGCCGCTGCTTGGCCTGCTCAAAGAATTCCTGCAGCGCCTTCTCATCCGCAGCGGCCAAGGCCTGCTGCAATTCCTGCAGATTGCCGATGAACACCTCCAGCATCCGCGCCAGGTTCTGGTGGTTGGCCAGCGCGATGTCCCGCCACATCTCCGGGGAGCCGGAGGCGATGCGGGTGGTGTCGCGGAAACCGTTCGCGCACAGGAGGCCCTGCTCCGGCGGATGGGCCGGGCTCAACACGTAGCTGGCCAGTTCGGCGGCCACCAGATGCGGCAGGTGGCTGGAACGGCAGACCAGCTCGTCATGTGTGTCCGGACTCAGCCGGATGGTGGAGGCTCCGACAGCGCGCCAGAATTCCTCCACCTTGCGCACGGCCTCCCGCTGGCTGGTGGCAGTGGGGGTCACCACGCAGATCGCCTCGTGGAAAAGGTCCGCCCGGGCGGCGGAAACGCCGGTTTTCTCGCTGCCCGCCATGGGGTGGCTACCGACGAAATGAACTCCCCGGGCCAGGAGCAACGGTTCCAGGTCCCGCACCACGGTCCCCTTCACGCTCCCCACATCCGTGACGATGGCCCCGGGCCGGAGGTACGGCAGCATCTCCTGGACGAGGCTTTTCATCTGCGCCAGCGGGGTGCAAAGGATGATGAGATCGGCATTTTCCACGGCGCGCGCCAGGTCGCGGGTGATGTGGTCGGCCACCCCGCACTTTTCGCACTCGGCGATGCTGGCGGTGCGGCGCACCAGGCCATCCACCTTCAAGGCGAGCTGACGCTGCCGGATGGCCAGCCCGAGGGAGCCGCCCAGCAATCCGATCCCGATGATTGTGACTTTTTGCCAAAGCATGAATCGAGGGAAATTCTACCTCCTCCGGGCGCGGGAGGAAAGCGGTAAAATTAACTTGGACAGAACCGCAATAATCGGGGAAATTGGGTGGGTGATGAAGCTGGCGCAGCCAGCGTGGATCGGCGGAAGCCCATGATTGTTACGCAACGTATTCGGGGATTGTTTTGGCTGGTGGTGATGACACAGCTACTGGTGGTTTCCCTCGTTTATTGGGGTCATTTCCTCGTGATGGGCAGCTTTTACACCGACCTGGCGATGCCGGAGCGGTACATCCTGTACAACCTCCTGATGCTGGGGGGGATCGTACTGGAGGCCATTTACCGCTACGACCGCAACCCCGGCCTGATCAACCGCCCGCTGGCCCAATTGCACCTGGTCTCCCTGCGGCAGACCATTGCGGCAGCGGTGCCGGTGTTCTTCGGCCTGGTCGCCGCCAAAGACCCCGTCATTTCGCGTGTGTTCCTGTTCACCGCCCCGATCCCCCTCTACGCCACCTTCCTGTTCGCCAATTACCAAGTGTCCCGCTGGATCGCCCGGGCCACCTTCCGCGAAACCCAGACGGAAAAAGTGCTGCTGGTGGGCTCCCGGTTCAAGGCACAAAAAATGCGCTCCTGGCTGGAGCGCAAAAAGCTGCTGGGCCTGGTCCCCATCGGTTTGCTCACCAATGAGGAGAACGGGCCGCAGATGGACTGGCCCGTGCTCGGGGGGACGGAGGATCTGGAGTCAGTCGTGAAAAAGCACCAGATCAGACAGGTGATCCTGGTGGAGTTCCCCGCCGTGACCGATTTCCTCTACACCATGATCTCCCTGTGCGAGAACCTGGGGGTCCGCCTAGTGGTGGTCAGCGACCTGGACGAGACCTTCCGCCACACAGTGCTTTACAGCGAGGATGACGGGGTCTCCTTCTTTAGCATGCGGGAGGAGCAGCTGGAGAACCCGATCAACCGGGGGATCAAGCGCACGGTGGACATCCTCGTGGCGCTGTTCGTGGTGGTGGTGATCCTGCCCCCGATGATGCTGCTGGTCTGGCTTTTCCAGCGGCTGCAATCGCCCGGTCCCCTGTTCTTCCGGCAGACGCGCGCCGGCATGGAGAACCGTCCGTTTGAGATCATCAAGTTCCGCACCATGCACGTGAAGAACCCGAACGCGGCCAGCCAGGCGACGCTCAATGATCCACGAGTATTTCTGGCGGGACGGCTGCTCCGCCGTTACAGCATTGATGAGCTGCCGCAGTT
>CAIYYI010000053.1 GCA_903930345.1 uncultured Verrucomicrobiota bacterium | reverse complement strand
GGGATTTTGCCGTTGGGCGAGGCGCGACGAAGGAGCATATCCGCAGCGATCTGTGACTGAGGAGCAACGATGCCCAACGCCAAAAGAACCAGCCAGGTTGCCACCATGATTTCTTACCGCCTCCTAAGGCTGAGCCACCGGCTTGGCGCCGGACATGGCTTCGCGCGCGGCCTTGATTTTTCGGGCCCACTGGTCTTGCAGGGCGGGCAGGAGTCCCTGCAGACGCTGGTAGAGGCGGATGGCGGTTTCCCATTGCTGCTGGGTCTCCGCAAGATTGGCGGCCGCCAGTCCCGCTTTTTTGACCCAAAAGGGATCGGCCTTCTCGCCCAATTCCTCGTTCAGGTTGTTGCCATGCACAACGTTGAGGTAATGCTCAAGCGCCCGCTTGATAGCCTCAGGACGCTCCACGGCAGGCAGGGTGAGTATTTGCTTCTCCCAGAGCAGGCCCAAGCCCACCTCCGCCTGGCTGCGCACCGGAACGCTTGCCGGAGCGGCCAACACTTTGGTGTAGTATTCCTGGGCACGCTCGTAGTACTTGGCCTCGGCCCCGGCCAGTTGCAGGTAGCAATCGCCAATCCTGCCCCAGGCGGCCGGCACCAGCCGGTTGGTGGCATAAATTTGTGGTATCTTGCTCAGCGCGGCGATGGCTTCCCGGTATTTTTCCAAGGGTTTGGCCGGATCCGCACTGGGTTCCTCAATGAGCACATCGGCCAGGGCAAAGCAGGCTTCCGCCCCGATTTCTGGCGGACATTCGTCATTGAACAGGCTCCGAAAATAATCCCCCGCATCTTTGAGCCCTTGGCGGGCCACCGCCGAGCGTCCGGCCATCATGCGGGCCTGCCAGGTGAGTTCGTTGACCGGCCAGTTGGTGTTTTGGAAAACCATCTGGTACTGGGCCTCCGCCTGGGGGAAATCCTGTTGCCGGAAATAAAAGCCGGCCACCCAAAACCGGGCCTGCTGGGCCACCAGATCGCCCGGAAAACTCACCGCCAAATTGGTGTACACGCTCAGGCTGTTGGTTTCCTCCCCGGCCCGGTAGTACGCCCAGCCCAGGTCGTACTGGGCGGCGGGCAGTTGCGGATGTGCGGGGTGGCGGACCTGCCATTGATCGTAGGCGGCGATGGCGGCCGGCCAGTTTTCCTCCTGCGCGTGGGTGCGGGCCACGGCCAGCTCAATTTCCGGGGCCAGGAGTGATTGGCTGCCGAAACGGGTCAGGAAATCGGTGAAAACCGCCCGCGCCCGGGCTGGCTGGTCCACCTGGTTCAGCGCCTGCCCCACCGTCAGCACCACCCGCTCGGGGTAGTAGCTGTCCGGGAAGCGCTCCAAAATGTTCTGCAGGGCGCTTTCGGCTGTTTTCAGGTCGTTGAGCAGCACGCCCAGCCGGGCGATCTGGTAGAAAACCTGGCCGGATAGCCCGTTTTTCACAGTGGGCACCTGGTCAAAATCAGCCAGCACCAGCCGGTAGTTGCGCAAGGCGTTCGTGTAATCCTTTTGCCAGAAGCAGGTGTCGCCCACCTTGAAACGGGCGATGGCTTTGTCCTCGGAGAGCGGCAGTTGCTCCGCCGCCCTCTGGAAGGCGGCCTGGCTATCGGGGATCAGGCCTTGCAGCCAAAGGCACCAGCCACGGTTCAGGCTGGCCTTGGCGGCCAGGGGACTGCTGGAAAAATCCGACATCACCCTCGCAAAATGAAGCTGCGCCTGCTTGAGCAACTGCAGGGTCGCCGTCTCCACGGGGTTGGTGGCCCCCCGTTTTTCCACCTGGTCAAAATAGAGTTTCAGCCGCAGCTCTCCCAGGGTGACTTCCGCCAAATCCATGGCCGGGTCGGCCCCATAGCGGCTGGCAAAGTTTTCCAGCCGGGCGATGGTCTCCGTGATTGTGCCGTACTGGAGCGTCAGAGCGATCATTTTCAGCAGGGCTTGGCGGCGGGATTCAATTGGCAGCCGGTCCAGGCTGCGCTCGTAAACCGCCACCGCCACCGCCGGTCGCTGCAACTGCTCGAAAATATTGCCTTGGAGAAAGACCGATTCGGCGTACTGCCCCGGCTGGCTCGGATTGGTGGCATGCGCGATCAGGTTGGAGGAGAGCGTCAGTGCCGTGCCCCAATCCCCCTCCCCATGGGAGATGCGGGCCAGCAGGAAGTCACGCTGCCAGAGCAGATCCTGCGAGAGATTGCGCACTTCCACCGCCGCCACCGCCTTGCGCGCCTCGGCCAGGCTGCGGGAAAGGAAATGCACCTCCCCCAGCAGCAGCCGTCCCCGCACCACCAGCTCCTCGTTCGGCCGGCTCTTGGCCACGCCCGCAAACACCCCCTCTGGAGCGCCCAGCAGATCCCGCACCCGGTTGAAATCATTCAGTTTGAACCGGCAATAGGCCTCCCCAAAGCTCGCTTCCAGCAGGCGGTTGGAACGGGGGAACTCCTGCACCAGCCGGCCGTAGATTCCCGCCGCGCGCGCATAATCCCCCTGGTGAAAAAAAGCCTCCGCCAGCCAGAACCGGTACTGGTCCGCCCACGCCCCGGCCCGGTTGAACCGGCCCTCCAGCAGCTCCACCGCCCCCGCATAGTTGTTGCGCTTGAACTTGGCCTGCGCCAGCAGCAGGGTGGCCTCACCCTCCAGTTCCGAATCCGGATATTTCTTGATGAACTCCGTCAGTTCCTGCTCCGCCAAATCCCAGAAGCCATCCTGGAACAGGCTGGCGGCCGAGCGCAGCGCGCGCCGCTCCGAGGTGCTGGCCCCCCGCACGTCCCCCGGCCAGCCGCCCCAGCAGAGCGCCAGCAGGCAGACCATCGCCAGCAGCCGCGCCGGCCAGTTGCGCCGGCCGGACCGCCGGTGCTGCTCTCCGCTCATATGTTCGTGCTCGTTCATCTGCAACCAGCCCTCATTTAGCCCGGCTTGGCGCCAGAACGCGACTCAAAAAACGGCCCGTGTGGCTGGCCGCGCAGGCGGCGATTTCCTCCGGGGTGCCCTGGGCCACGATCCAGCCCCCGCCCCGCCCCCCTTCCGGCCCCAGGTCGATCACCCAATCCGCCGCCTTGATCACGTCCAGATGGTGCTCGATCACCAGCAGGGTGTTGCCGGGGGCGCGCAGCTTGAAGAACACCTCCAGCAGCTTCGCCACATCGTGGAAATGCAGGCCCGTCGTCGGCTCATCCAGGATGTACAGCGTGCGGCCGGTCGCCTTCCGGCTCAGCTCCGCCGCCAGCTTCAGCCGTTGCGCCTCGCCGCCGGAGAGCGTGGTGCCGGACTGCCCCACTTTCAGGTACCCCAGCCCCACCTCCGCCAGCGTCTGGCAAATGTCATGGATCTGCGGCACCGCCCGGAAAAAGTTCACCGCCTCGTCCACCGTCAGGTTCAGGACGTCGGCTATGTTCAGCCCCTTGTAATTGATCTCCAGCGTCTCCCGGTTGTAACGCCGGCCGTTGCAGGACTCGCAGGTGACATACACCGGGGGCAGAAAATGCATGTCGATGCGGATGAGGCCGTCACCCTGGCATTTCTCGCACCGGCCCCCCTTGACGTTGAAGCTGAACCGGCCGACCTCGAACCCGCGCACCTTGGCGGCGGGCAGCCGCGCGAACAAATCCCGGATGTGGTTGAACATCCCCGTGTAGGTGGCCGGATTGCTGCGGGGCGTGCGGCCGATCGGGGTCTGGTCAATCACGATCACCTTGTCCAGCAATTCCACCCCGCGCAGTTCCCGGTGCAGCCCCGGGGGCTCTTTGGAGCTGAACCATTGCCGGAACAGCGCCCGGCGCAGGATGTCATCCACCAGCGTGCTCTTGCCCGAGCCGCTCACCCCGGTCACGCAGGTGAACAGCCCGATGGGAATGCGGACATCAATGTCCTTCAGGTTGTTGGCCTGCGCCCCCAGGATTTCGATCCAGCCCCGTTCCTTGCTGGCCACCAGCCGGGTCTTGGGCACCGGGATGGCGAGGTCGCCGTTGAGGTATTTGGCGGTGAGCGAACGCGGATGCGCCAGCACTTCCGCCAGGCTCCCCGCCGCCACGATCTCGCCCCCATGCACCCCGGCGCCCGGGCCCAGATCCACCAGGTAATCCGCGCTCCGGATGGTGTCCTCGTCATGCTCCACCACGATCACGGAATTGCCCAGATCCCGGAGCCCCTTGAGAGTGGTCAGCAGCCGGTCATTGTCGCGCTGGTGCAGCCCGATGCTCGGCTCATCCAGGATGTAAAGCACCCCCACCAGGCCGGCCCCGATCTGGGTCGCCAGCCGGATGCGCTGGGCTTCCCCGCCCGAAAGGCTCCCGCTCTCCCGGTTCAACGTCAGATAGCCCAGACCCACATTCTTCAGGAAGCCCAGCCGGGCGCGGATCTCCTTGATCAGCTCCCCCGCAATGCTTTGCTGGAAGGCGGTCAGCTTCAGCCCGGCAAAAAAATCGTCCGCCTGCTCGATGGAAAGGCGGCAGACATCCATGATGGAGAGCCCGGGGATCAGTGCTGCCTCCCGCTTTCGCCCCGCCACCTTGGGACCGCTCCCGGCTTCGGCAAAACGCTCGCGCAGAGCGTGATCCCCGAGCGTCACCGCCATGATCTCGGGCTTCAGCCGCAGCCCGCTGCAGACGGTGCACTTTTCCGGGTTCATGAAGGCCTTGAGCCGGTTCTTGGTGAACTCGCTCTCGCTTTCCGTGTACAGCCGCTCCAGGCTGGGCAGCACCCCCTCGAACGGACGTTTCAGCACGGACATCTTGCCCGCCCGCCAAAGATTGATTTCCACCTCCGTCTCCCCGGACCCGTGCAGCAGCGCCTGTCTGAATTCCTCGCTCAGCGTCTTGAACGGGGCCTCCAGGCTTTGGTGGTAGTGGGCCGCCACGCCGCGCAACAGGCTTTTGTAATACACCACCATCCGCTTGCCGCCCCGTCGCCAGGGCAGCACCGCCCCATCATCCAGTGATTTGTTGCCATCCGGCACCACCAGCGCCGGGTCGAACACCATCATCTGCCCCAGGCCATGGCAGCGCGGGCAGGCCCCCATGGGGGAATTGAAGGAAAAATGCTTGGGGCCCACCCGCTCAAAGCTCTTGCCCGTGGCCGGGCTGATGCTGCGGGTGGAATGGCTGGTTTCCTGCCAGGGATCGGCGGCGTCCGCCCCGGGCGGCTGTTGGAGCAGCAGCACCATCCCCTCCCCCCACTTCAGCGCCGTCTGCACCGAATCGGAGAGGCGCACCTGCACCTTCGGATCAATGACCAGGCGGTCCACCACCACATCAATGGAGTGCTTCTGCTTGGGATCCAGCCGCACGCGGGTGTTGGCCTCCAGCTCGTGCAGCGCACCGTCCACCCGGGCCCGCACAAACCCCTCCCGCGCCAGCCGCTCGATCACATCCCGGAACTCCCCCTTCTGGTCCCGCACCACCGGCGCCAGCACCATGACGCGGGTCTTCGGCGGCAGTTGCAGGATCCGGTCCACGATGTCCGCGTTGGTCTGGGGATTGATCGGCACGCCGCTGTCCGGGCAATGCGCCTGGCCCACATGGGCAAACAGCAGCCGCAGGTAATCGTAAATCTCCGTCGTGGTGGCAATGATCGACCTCGGATTGCTCCCCGCGCTGTGCTGCTCAATGGCGATGGCGGGGGAGAGCCCCTCGATGAAGTCCACCTCCGGCTTTTCCATCTGGTCCAGAAACTGCCGGGCGTAGGCCGACAGGGATTCCACATATTTGCGCTGCCCTTCGGCGTACAGCGTGTCAAAGGCAAGCGATGACTTGCCGGAGCCGCTCATCCCGGTGATGACGACCAGCCGATCCCGGGGAATCGACAGCGACACATTCTTCAGGTTGTGCTGTCGGGCCCCGCCTATCCGGATGAAATCCTTCGCCATGGTAATACTATACTGGTATGCCCACTGGGAACACCGTCCCCACGTTAAGCGAGCCGCCCGGGAAGGAAAAGCAAAAACCCGGGGTAGTAATGGATCCCACCCACACCGCTCGTCATTCGCTTCCTGCCCCCCTGGCTCGTTTGACCTTTTGGTGTTCGTGTTGTCATGCGGAATTTCCATGCTTCGGGTAACCCCATCCCTGTGCCGCCCCACCATGCCACTGAAACGATGCTATTAATGGTTTGCCTCTGCCCATGGCAGTGCAAAATAAAGGACTTGAGGGTCTATAGAAGACCCCGAAGATGGGATTAAGCCGACGGCTGGAGTGCCTGGGCGAGGGTTTCGAGCAGCGACTCGGCGGTGTAGGGTTTGGGCACGAAATGCCGGACGCCCGCAGCCTTGACCTTGGCCAGGTCTTCCTCGGTAGGGTGGCCGCTGGAGGAGATGACGCAGACTTGGGGGTTCATTGCTTTGAGGGCAACAATGGCGGTGGGGCCGTCCATCACGGGCATGGCCATGTCCATGAGGACGACGGCCACATCCTTTCGGTGTTGGGCGTAGAGCGAGACGGCCTCGCCGCCGTGGGCGGCGAGCAACACGCGATAGCCGGAGGACTGCAGAACCCGTTGGATGGTGCTGCGAAGGGTCTGCTCGTCGTCCACCACCAGCACCAGCTCGCCGTGGCCGCGCGGGAGTTGAGTCGGCGCCGCAGCGGGGTTTTCGCCGGTTTGCGGGGCGGTGTTGGCGGGCAGATAGACCTTGAACGTGGTGCCCTGGCCCGGCTCGCTGTCGAGATGGATGAAGCCGCCGTGGCTTTTGACAATGGCGAAGGTGGTGGACAAGCCCAGGCCCGTGCCTTTGCCCACTTCCTTGGTGGTGAAGAACGGCTCGAAGATACGGTCCTGGATTTCCCGGGGAATGCCGGTGCCGGTGTCCGCCACGGTCAGCAGGACATAGGATCCCGGCTTGGCGTCCGGGTTCATGCGGGCATAGGTCTCGTCCAGCACGATATTCTCGGAGGAGATGGTCAACTGGCCGCCCAAGGGCATGGCATCGCGCGCGTTGACGCAGAGGTTCATCAACACCTGATGCAATTGGGTGGCATCGCCGTTCACGGGCCAAAGCTCTTTCCGGCAAAGGGAATGAGCGTTGAGGCTCTTGGGGAAGGTTCCGCGGATGACGCTTCCGATTTCGCGGAGGAGATGGTTGCAATTGACTGGAATGCGCTGGCCCTCGAGGCCTCGGCCGAAGGCGAGGACCTGCTTGACGAGGTCGGTGGCGCGCTGCACGCCGTCCTGCAACATGGCGACCAACGCATCCCTTTCCTGCGCCTCGGTCGCTGGATCCTTGAGCAGACCGAGGGACATGCTAATGGGTGCCAGGATGTTGTTGAGGTCGTGGGCGATGCCGCCGGCGAGGGTGCCGAGGCTTTCCATGCGCTGGTTGCGCAGGAGTTGGGCCTCCAGGTGTTTGCGCTCAGTGATGTCCCAGAAGATGCCGAAGATGCCCACAACTTTGCCATCGCGATCCTTTAGCGGCGTCTTGATGGTGTGAACCCAGATTTTCTGGCTGGCCAGCCCGTGGCGTTCCTCCAATTCCTCGGTTTTCCCGGTCGTCATCACCCGCGTGTCGTCCGCGCGGTATTTGTCGGCGAATTCCTTGGGAAAGTAATCATAGTCGGTTTTGCCGACGACCGCTTCGGGCTGGACGCCCAGATCGCGCACGAAGTTCTCATTGACCGTCACATAGCGGAAGTCGCGGTCCTTGAGGAAGATCTTCTGCGGGATGTTCTCAACCAAGGTTCGGTAGCGGGCTTCGTTTTCTTGCAGCGTTTTCGCGGCCTGTTGGCGGGCAAGGGCGATGCCGATGCTGGCGCCCAAGCCTTCAAAGAACTGGATCATCTCCAGCGTGAACTGGTTGGGCCGATGGTCGTTGAGTTGCAGCAGGCCGATGATTTTCTCACTCGACCGCAGGGGGATGAGCGCCACGGATTCGTAGCCGTCGCTGTTGCAGCGGTTGCGGGTGCACGCCTGGCGGTCCGCCTCGGTGGTCGAGGCCAGCAATTGCGTGGTGCCGTTGCTCCAGAAGCTGCCGCCGTCTGTAAAGACGGGCAACGCGGGATTGATCCGGCCGCAGAGGATGTTGCCGCACATGCATTCGAGCACCGGATTCCCCTGGGAGTCGCGCACGAGTTCACCGGTGGGGTCGCGCTGACATAGATACCGCTCCGCGCGCACGAAATCCTCGGAAAAGCCGTCGGTGGTGTAGTAGGGAAAGTCGTTGTCCTGGCGCAAACGGATACCCACCGCCTCGAAGCCCTTGACCTGCCTGATTGCCAACAGGATGTCGTGAATCGTATCTGTGGCATTTTCCGAGCGATTCAGCAGGTCCAGCACCCGATGAGCGAGCTGCTCCCGTTTCACCGCCTGTTTATCGGCGCGCCGCTTGGCGGCATCGCCCAAGGCGCGTTCGACGGCCGGGCCTAAGCGCCCGAGACGGTCTTTCATGATATAGTCGGCCGCGCCGGTTTTCATGGCGGCGATGGCCAGGTCCTCGGCAATGGTGCCGGAGACGAGGATGAACGGAATGTCTAACTCGCGCTCCTGCAACAACTCGAGCGCCCGCAGGCCGCTGAACAGCGGCAGGTTGTAGTCGGCCAGGATGAGTTCCCAGCCTTGGTCGAGCTGGGCCAGGTAATCCAGCTCCGTCTCGACCCGCAGCCAGTCCGAGCCGTAGCCCGCCTGGCGCAGTTCGTGCAGCACCAGTTCGGCGTCCGCCGCCCGGTCCTCAAGGATCAGGATTTTGAGTTTGGCATGGTCACGCATAATATCTTCCTGTCGGCTAATCGTCGGGTGCCTAGCCCACTTCTCCCCGCTCATAGCCTGGGCGGCTGGTTCAGCAGCAGCCAGTAACAGCCGACCTGGCGAACGGCCTCGCTGAACTGCTCGAAGTCCACGGGTTTCACGATGTAGCTGTTGACGCCCAGCTTGTAGCTTTCGATGACGTCGCGCTCTTCGCGCGAGGAGGTCATGATCACCACGGGCAGCCGCCGCGTTTGCTCGTTGGCGCGGATTTGCCGGAGCACCTCCAGGCCGTCCACCTTGGGCAGCTTCAAGTCGAGCAAGACCACCTTGGTGCTATGGTTGGGGTGGCGGCGTTCATACAGGCCCCGGCAAAAGAGGAAGTCGAGTGCCTCCTCGCCGTCGCGGACGACGTGGAGGAGGTTGGCGAATTTGTGTTTCTCCAGCGTATGCAAGGTCAACTCGACATCATTGGGATTGTCCTCCACGAGGAGGATTTCGATTTCGTGTTCTGATTTCATAGGTTCAGGGTTCAGGGTTCAGGGTGAAATAAAACGTCGCGCCTTGGTCCACTTCGCCCTCCGCCCAGACGCGCCCGCCGTGGCGGCGGACGATTCGCTGCACGGTCGCCAGTCCGATGCCGGTGCCGGCATAGTCCTCTGCCCGGTGCAACCGCTGGAACACGCCGAAGAGCTTGGCAACGTAGCGCATATCGAAACCGACGCCGTTGTCCCGGACAAAGAAAACGTCCTCGCCGTCCCGCCGACGGCAACTGACTTCGATGATCGCCGGGTCGCGGGGGCGGGTGAACTTGAGCGCGTTGGCGAGGAGGTTGACGAACACCTGCCTGAGCAAGCCGCGGTCGCCCTGGCAGTCGGGCAGGTCGCCCACGGTGAGCTGCACGTTGCGCCCCTCTTGTTCGGGGCGCAGGAGGTCAAGCGCCTCGCGCACGAGTTGCGCCGGTGCCACGGTCTCGCTGGTCATCACCTGGCGCCCGAGCCGCGACAGCGCCAGGAGATCGTCCACCAGATGGCCCATTTGCAGCGTGTTCGAGCGGATCAGGCCCAGGTAGCGTTGCGCCGCCGCCGACAGTTGCGGCCCGTGTTCCTCGACCAGGATGCGGGAAAACCCGTCCGCCGCCCGGAGCGGGGCGCGGAGGTCGTGCGCGACGGAATAGCTGAAGGCCTCGAGTTCCTGGTTGGCCGCTTCGAGTTGGGCGGTGCGCTCAAGCACGCGCTGCTCCAGTTCGGCGTTGAGCTGGCGGATTTCCTCTTTGGACTGTTGCTGCGCCGAAATATCCCGGGAGATGGACAGCAGACGTTCCACCTGCCCTGAGGCCCCGCGAATCGGCGTGACGATCACGTCCCACCAACGGGGGTTGCCGGATTCCGACGGACAAAACGCTTGGAATCGCCCGCCAACGCCAGCGCGCGCGGCATCCACAGCTTCGCGTACGCGTGGCTGATCTTCGGGGTTCCAAAAAGAAATCCAGCAACGGTTCAGGTAGCGATTGATGTCCTGGATTTCCAGCAACCGCTGGCCTCCTTCGCTCATGGACAAGAGCTTGCCGTCGAGGTCCAGCACCTTGATGCAGTCGGAGCTGCTCTCGATAATTCGGCGGTTGAACTCTTCGCTCCGGCGCAGCGCTTCCTCCGCTTGCTTGTGCTCGGTGATGTCCTCAAAGATCACACAGAAGCGATCTTGCGTATCCCCGGGACGATAGACGTTACAGTGGTAGTGCTTGGCCGTGGGTTCGTGGAACATGTCAAAGGTCTGCGAAACGCCGGTAACGGCGACCTCTCCGTAACACTTGATCCACTCCGGTTCGGTCTTGGGCCAAACCGCATGAATCGTCTTGCCTTTGACCTCATCGTTCTTTACCCCGGTAATGCGCTCATAGGCTTTATTGATATAGACAAATCGGTAACTGATGAATCGGCCGTCGTCAGCGAAGACGGACTCGAAAAGGACGAATGCGGTGGTCATGCTATCGAGGAGCCGATGCAGTTCATTCCGGCTCTGGTACAGCGCCTGCTCCGCCTGTTTTCGCTCGGTGATGTCCTGACCTTGGGCAATGGTAGCGACCGGGGTCTTCCCGTCTGCGGAAAAAATGGTGGCGGAGTTCCAGAGCACGGTCCGAACTGATCCGTCGAGATGGAGAATGGCGATCTCGACCGTCTCCCAACGTTCGCCTCCGGTGGTCTGTTTGATGAGCGCCAGCGAGCTTTCCACAAGGGAGGGAGGGAAGAGAATCTCCAGCGACTGCCCGATGACCTCGCCCGCCGGTCTTCCGGTCAATGTCTCGAAAGCGTGGTTGAAACGGGTGATGCGGAATTGCGGATCCCAGACGATGATGGGGGCGTTGGCGTAGTTGAACAGGTTCTCCAAATAATCATTCGTTTCCCGCAGCCGATCTTTCGCCTGCACGGCATCCTGCATGAGGTTCAAGGTGGCGCGGTGCGCGCGTTTGAGTTCCGCGTTGAGGCGGGCCTGTTCGTCACCCCGGCGCTCCACCTCCACCTCCACCCGCTTACGTTCCACGATCTCGGTTCGCAAGGTTTCGTTGGCGGTGAGCAGTTCCGCCGTGCGCCCTTGGATGCGGCCTTCCAGTTCTTGCGCGCGTTCGCCGATCAGCCGGTAAAGCGTCACGACCATTTCATAGGCGGCCACGAGCACAATGACGTAAGCCAGCAGCCGGGCACCGTGCCAGACCCACCAGTCGGCGGCCCAGACGTGCGAAAAACCGAAAAACAGGCTCGCCGTGCCAAAGAGCACCGTGAGGCTGGCGAACACGAGGTCCTCGGTCTCTGACTGGCGCAGGTAGCGCCGGATGAAGAACAGCGCCGCCGTCAGGAAACCCAGCCCGCCCAGCGCATTGGTGGCTATGACCAAGCGGCTGTAGTTCCCCGCCACCCAAGGCGCGGGCAGCCGTCCGGGCCACTGACAAATCGCCAGCGCCCCGGCCAGCGTCAGCGCGGCCACAATGAGGATGAAATGTTGTTTTCGGCGGACCACGACTGCGGACATCGGCACCCAGACCAGCGCGAAGAACACCCCGCCCACGAGCGTCGCCCCATGCCGAGTCCAGGAAAACGCCACCCCGGTGGGGAGGAAACCATGCACGCCGTCCATGATTCCCATGGCCACGAGCGCCGCCACCACCCAGAGCAGGTGCAGAGAGGTGTTCTCGTGCCGCAGGCGCAGCAACAGGATCATCGTCACGCTGAGCGCAATGAACCCGCCTGCCAGTTCGAAACCTTCGTGCAGCGACTCCAGCACATGCTTCGCGTCCCCGATGATGAGATGAGCGGCCATGCTGGCCAGTAACGGCAACCCCCCGGCCAGCAGCACCACGGCCATGACTTTGGAGGTTGCCCAAGATGGCTTCACGCGGCACCTCCGGTTTTGGATTTTGCATTTCCGCTGATTGCGCCTTCGACTTCTGGTGCGGTCGGCTGGACGGCTCCGTCCAGAAATGACATCTCGTAGGGCGGTGGCTGTCCCAGTCGGCGGGCCAACCCGTTGACCTGCTCCTTCAACTCGACCATCCTCAGTTCGCGGCCGACCGCAGCGGCGTTGAACTGCGCCAACTCGTCCGCGCGGCGGGCCACCGCCTCCTGAGCCTCTTTGCGTCCGGCGATTTCGGTGCGCAACGCTTCCTCCGCCCTTTTGCGCTCGGCCACCTCGCTCCGCAATTCCTGATTGGCCGTCTCGGCTTTCTCTTGGGCCAGCCGCGCCCGTTTTTGGGTGCGGAGCAGCATTTCGCAGAGGAAGAAAATCATCGTGCAAGTGATGCAAAAAACCGCCAGCGCCAGCGATTCAACCGGAGATAAGAAGCCCCGCTGAATCCAAAAGAAAGACAAGGCCGCCGAAAACACGGTGGCCAAGAATCCTGACGCCAGCCCCCCGTAGAGGGCCGCCAGCATCACGGCGGGAAAATACAGCAGGTAAGGGGTGTTCCGGCCCAGCCCGTCAAAGAACAGCGCCCGGATCACGCTGGCGCCAGCGACGATGAGCAGCGCCACCAGGAGGCGTTGCCACTGGGATGATGGTTTCAAATTCCAAGTCATGGGCTTCCCTTGCGATACATTACCAGTTTCCCCACTGTTAGTTCTGCAGCGGCCAAAAGCTGGTGCCCGGCGCGCGGGCGGTATTGCTGCTCGTAGCCCCGGTAGTAGAACCAGCCGGCCGTGGTGATGCCCGCGGCCAACAGCAGGAATACCAGGAGAAAGAGATGCCCAGTGCGGCGCTCAGGATTGCGGAGGGCGGCCTCGCCTGGCCGTTTCGCTGATTTCGATATGGCTTTTGTTCTCGTCCATAGCGGTCTGCGCCTAATTCCATCTCCAATGGGCCAAACTGCACCACCACGAATGGGATGACGCATGTGTTGGTGGCTACAATTGTGTTAATATACAGGCAAGGCCGACCTTTAGCGAGGATTATTCGAATATACGGCGCGCGCGGAGGAGGAGGAGGGTTGAGAGAGGAACACTGGGGAAAGGCTGAAACCGGGACTACGGGACCATGGACTACCATGGACTACGGACCAAAACAATGCGGCTGCCGAATGCGGATTGCGGAATGGGGGCTCACCTGAACTCGGAACGCGGAACTGGGGGCGGCCCATTTGAATGCGGATGGTGGATTGCGGAGTGCGGAATTGGGGAAAGGACGGGGACGGCCCATTTGAACGCGGAAGTCGGAACGCGGAACTCGGAAGTTGGGAAAGGGAAAGCCGGCGGAACCGACGAACCAGCGGCGGGACGCCGCTGCC
Source organism: uncultured Verrucomicrobiota bacterium (assembly GCA_903930345.1). Classification (GTDB taxonomy): domain Bacteria; phylum Verrucomicrobiota; class Verrucomicrobiia; order Limisphaerales; family CAIYYI01; genus CAIYYI01. Next base: position 7,387 of record CAIYYI010000053.1, on the reverse strand, counting down.
ACTCTGGGGACGGCCCTCGCAAATGCGGAGTGCGGATTGAGGATTGCGGATTTGGGGGACGGCTCGGCGGGAGCCTCGCCCCACCGGGTTCTGGACTTTTGTGGCGGTTCGGTGGTGCTGCTGCACTCAACCTCCGGCTATTGGATGGCAAGGCTGGGACCTCGGCGGATTGGGGATTGCGGAATGCGGCTCGGTACCGCAAGCGGGACGCCACCAGGGGGGCGACCCCTTGGTTAGTAACTGTTTCATCACGATTTTTCCCGGCCCAAGCATGTCGGCCAGGGTGATGCGGGCCAGCTCTTCGGTGAGTTCTCGGCGGATACGCTGCCACAACTTCTGCGTTGGGCAGTGGGGCTGACTGACGCACTCCTCCAGGTTAAACAAACAGTCCGCAATCCATTTTTTGTCTTCCACGGCTTCCACGATCTGTAGCAGGGAGATTTCGGCGGAGGCCCGGCCAAGTGTGAGGCCACCCGTGCGACCACGTTTGGTGATTAGAAAACCGCGCCGGGCCAGTATAAGGGTGATTCTCGCCAAGTAAGGCTCTGGCACTCCAGAGCAGCGTGCAAGCTCAGCGATTTGCCGGGAACAGCAGGCCGGATCATTCATGCGGGCCAACAACCTTCCAACCTGCCACGATCGAAGACAAATAGAATGGATAACGAGTGCAAAATCGGTCACCCTGCGGCTCACATGATGAAGAAAACGCATGCCTGGTCTTGGGGCGGCCCAGCCCCCTTAGGCGGCTTGTTGGCACTGGTTGTGATGTTGTCTGGTTGCGCCGGCGCCAGCCACAGGAACAACACACGCCAACCGCTGTCACTGAGCCGCACCTTCGTGCTGCCGGGGGTCACGAACACGCGCACAAATGTTGGCGTCCCGGGCCGCATTGACCACCTGGCCTATGACCCAGCCACCCAGCGCCTGTTTGTCGCGGCACTGGAGAATAGCTCCATGGAGGTGCTGGACCTGGCGACCGGTCGCCGCGTGCGGAGCATCCCTGGCATCCTGCATGCCCAAGGCGCGGCGTGTGTGTCCGACACCTTTAGTGTGGCGATGACCAGCGGGGAGGATGGTCTGCTGCACATCTTTGACACCCGCACGCTGGAGGAGAAGCGAACCGTGGAGATCGGCCCGGACGCCGACAACGTGCGCTACGACGCCCGCAACAACGCCGTTCTGGTGACCTATGGCACCACCAATGCTGGCGCGATTGCGGTCTTGGATGCGCGCACGTGGGAAAGGCAGCGCACCCTGCAGTTTCCCAGCCGCCCGGAGTCGTTTCAGATTGACCCCAACGGCAAATGGCTTTTCGCCAACCTCCCGAGGGGCGTGCGTGCGGTTACCGATGGCGAAGTGGCGGTGGTGAACCGGGAGACCGGCCAGACCGAAGCCGTGATTCCGCTGCCCGGTCGCGCCCGCAATTTCCCGATGGCCTACGACGCAGCGCACGGCCGCTTGTTTATTGCCTGCCGGCGGCCAGCCCGCCTCATTGAAATTGACGTTCGCTCCCGTGCCATCATCGCCGAAGTGCCCTGCACCGATGATTCAGACGATCTTTTTTTTGACGCGCAAACCGGCCAGGTCCTGGTGATTGGCGGCGGTTTCCGTCCCGACTTGCAGACGCCGGAATCGGTCAGCCCTTGCTCGCCGCCGGGAGAAATGGGCGGCATTGACGTGTTCTCCGTGGCCGCCGACGGAGTGCTGACCAGGAAATCCACCGTGCCGTCGGCTTTCCATGCCCGCACAGGTTTGTTTGTCCCGGTGCGCCGGGCGTTATATTTAGCCGTTCCGCTGCGCGGCAAACGCGCTCCGGAAATCCGCGAATACATCCTGGAATGATCAGGCGGGAACCAAGTTACAGCACATGCATCACACTAAAATGAAATCGAACACTTTTCTCATTTGGGACCTGCCCACGCGACTCTTTCATTGGCTGCTGACGACCGGCTTTATCGCCGCCGCCCTGATTGCGTTTCTGGCGGAAGAAGAGAGCCGCCTGTTTCCCTACCATGCCATCCTTGGGCTCGCACTCCTGCTGATGGTTGTGCTTCGTCTGGTCTGGGGTCTGATCGGCTCGCGGTACGCCCGCTTCGGATCCTTCCTTTTTGGCCCGCGAGCCGTTTTCATTTATCTGAAGGAGGCCTTTCTGGGCGGAAGCACCCGCCATAATGGACATAATCCCGGTTCGGCGTACGCCATTTTTGGGATGCTCGCCCTAGTGCTGGGAATCTCCATCACCGGCATTATGCTGTCGCTGGGGGATAAGGGCATTAAGGAAGCGCACGAAGTGCTGTCCTATGCCCTGATGGCCGTCGCTGTGATCCACGTGCTCGGCGTGGTCTTCCACACCCTCCGCCACCGGGAGAACATCACCTTGAGCATGGTCACCGGGAGGAAGGAGTGCGAACCTGCGGAGGCGATTGCGTCCGCTCGTCCAGTCGCCGCCGCGATTTTTGTGGTGCTGCTGGCGGCATGGACGTTCGGTTTGTTCAGCAACTACGATGCGGCCACCAATACCACCAGGCTGCCGCTCATTGGCACCAGCCTGCGGCTAGGTGAAAACGGGCAGCATGACCTGCGGACGCAGGATAGAAACAAGACTGGCAATCGTGCGCGAAAGCATGACGATGATTGACACTCAGGTTAGGAGATTAACAACGAACATCTTAATCTTCTTTGCCGGAGCAGCTTGGGCTGCATCGCCTGAGCCAGCGAGCCTGCCCGACGCGTCTGCCACCACCAACGCGCCTCCGGTGGCAGCCCCCGAGCCCATGGTCCGGGATCTCCACTACACCGCCACCCGCCACGGGCAGCGCCCGTTGGAACTGCCCTATATGACCGTGCAAACCAGGAGCTATGCCATCCGGAACGAGCAAATGGCCGCCAGCGTGCCCGAGGCGCTGCTGGAATCTCCGGGCGTGATGGTGCAGCAGACGTCCCATGGCCAAGGCTCACCTTTCATCCGGGGCTTCACTGGCTTCCGCACCCTAATGCTTGTGGATGGCATCCGCCTGAACAACTCTACCTTTCGCGATGGCCCCAACCAATACTGGAGCACGGTGGACGCCCTAGCCGTGGAAAGGTTGGAACTTGTCAAAGGCCCGGCCTCCGTGATGTACGGCAGCGATGCCATCGGGGGCACCGTCAATGCCCTCATGCGCGCACCGGGCTATGGGATCAGACCCGGCCTCAAGTGGAAGGGCGCCAGCTACTATCGCTTTGGCTCCGCCGAACGTGCGCACCTTGGTCGCACCGAATTGAGCGGTGCCGATCTTGAACAATGGGGCTTCAGCCTCGGGCTCACCGGCAAGACGCTCGGCGATGTCCAGGGCGGCCACGAGGTTGGCCGCCAGCCGCACACCGGCTACGACCAGTGGGACACCGATGCCAAGGCTGATTATTTTTTCTCACCCCGGACCAAACTTACCCTTGCCTATCAGCGCACCCAGCAGGATGACGTCGAACGCACCCATCGCACCATCTACGGGCTATCCTGGCACGGATTGACAGCCGGCACCGATCTGCAACATTACTTCGATCAAATGCGCCAACTGACCTATGCACGGCTGGCGCATGAGACCGAGCGCGGCGACCGATTCACCGGCACGGTATCCTGGCATCGCCAGGACGAGTTTCAACTCGTCCAACGCGCGAACCGCACCACCCAGCGCAACACCGTGGACGTCAACACTGCGGGCCTTTCCTTACAAGGTGAAAGCCCATCGAAGATCGGCACCTTGGTTTATGGCGTGGAGCACTACCGCGACTACGTGGATTCCTATCAGCACAATTTCAACGCCGCCGGTGCCTTCACCGGCGCAGCCATCCAGGGTCCCGTTGCCGACGATTCCCTCTATGACCTGCTGGGAATCTATGCGCAGGACGATATCCCGCTGGTGGACCGCCTCCATTTCATCATTGGCGGGCGGATCAACTGGGCCCGCGCCGAGGCGGGCATACTGCGTGACCCGCAGACCGGATTGCCAACCTCGTTCACGGACTCCTGGAGCAACCTCAGCGGCAGTAGCCGTCTCGTTTGGCAACCCGATGAATCCAAACGATGGAGCCTTTACACCGGAGCCTCGCAGGGATTTCGCGCGCCCAACCTGAGCGATCTCACGCGCTTTGACATTGCCCGCAGTGGCGAGCTCGAAACCGCCGCTCTGGACCTCAAGCCGGAAAGATTCCTTTCCGTTGAAACCGGCGTCAAGACCGTTCAAAAAAACTGGGAGGCAGGCCTTGCCTGTTACCACACCTTCATAGACGACTTCATCGTCCGCACCCCCACTGGTGCAATCATCGGAGGCAACCTGGAGGTTACCAAGCGCAACGCCAGCCAAGGCTGGGTGCACGGGGTGGAACTCAACGCGCGTGGCTACCTGGGCGCGGGCCTCACCCTCTTTGGCAACGTCGCCTGGCAGGAAGGCCAAGCCGATGCCTTCCCCACCTCCAACGCCCTGAGCGTGCGCGGCCCGCTCAGCCGCTTGCAACCACTCACCGGGCTCACTGGCTTGCGCTGGGACTCCTTCCGCACCGGCTTCTTTGCCGAGACCTACGGCATGATGTCCGACCGGCAGCATCGTTTGTCAGCCGATGATGCGCGCGACACCCAGCGCATCCCGCCTGGCGGCACTCCCGGTTGGGCCACCCTCAACTTCCGCACCGGTTACGATTGGAAAGGCCGCATTCGCGCCGTCGCGGCTTTGGAAAACGCACTTGACGCTGACTATCGCATTCACGGCAGCGGCTATAACCAGCCTGGCCGGAATTTTAAATTAAGCCTCGAATACCGCTTCTGACGTTAGCACATGCCAGCGCGGCCAACCTTGGCCAGGCACAGGCTATCTCACGGCTGGCACAACACCAGCGGTTGGCCGACCGGCCCCCGCCACGTGCGCCATTCCGCCGTGATGCGCTGCCCTTCCTCGCTGGCAGCGGCGTGCCAGGCGGGTTCGTTGGGCCGACGGACCAGGGTGTTGGCACCGAAAAAATCACTGTCGCGCGAAGGCAGCTTGCCCGGATACGGGCGGCGCGCAGCGCGAGCGGCCAGCACGTCATCAATGAGCTTTTTCAGCTCCGGCGTGTACGTCTCCAAGTAGGCGATCCGGCCTTTGGCAGGCAAATCCTTCTCCCCTTTGGGCGCGGCCACCATGGCTCGCACGCCGTCCCCCTTGGGGCCGCCGATTCCCCGGTGCGGAGGGATTGTGTCGCGCGAGGCTGGGTAGAGCCGTTTTTCACTCTGGTCGTAGAACCATACTTGCGCACCCTCCTCACCGACCTTGCTTGCCGCGCGCACCCGGCTGAACAGCAGAACGCCGCCCGCCGCCAGGCACAGCACGGCTGCCGCCAGTTTCAAAAATGTTTTGGTGCGGCGGCTCACAGCGGCTCAGGGATGGCGATGAATATCCAGCCGCATGGACCACCAGCATTCATCCGTGTCGCAGCGGATGGCATTGGCATCCAGCGCTTGCACATGGCCATCGCCAAAGGCGTAGTTGGCTTTGCCTAGGTGCCGGCGGCACCCGTAATCATTTTGCTGCAGCCGGTTGAACCCCGGAGCACTTTGGGCGAAACCAGTTGCGGCCGATTTAATCCACCAATTATCGTCGCCCCAGAGGGTGGCGGTTCCGCTGCCACCGTCGCCAAACAGGATCACCTTGCTGGTTGCCTGCATGGCTCCCAGCTTGACCAAACCTTCCTTGTAGCCGGACTCGAGTGGTCGCCCGAATGGGACGGACCCCTTGTGGGCATCGGCGCTGGGATCCGAGCGCCGGATCCAATGCACCCCGGCGATCCCGATGCCGCTGGCATTCCAACGCTCGTAAGGATGCAGCACCCCGTAAAGACGGCTCCAGTCCGTGCCGCCTCCCAGGCTCAGCCCGCCATAGGCGGCGTCCGAGTCTGAAAGCCCGTCGGCATAGACCGCCTTCTGCTCCGAGGCACAGTCAAACACCTTTGCGCTGCCACCCGCATAAGGAAATAGCAGCACCCGGAAGGTGGCTTCCACTTCTGTTCCGCCGGGATAGAAGAAGTCCTCAATCGGATTCATGTAGTCTTCATAGTCCCCGGCGTAGATGTTGGCGGCCAGGACCAGTTGCCGCTGGTTGTTCACGCACGAGATGGCCCGCCCTTTTTCTTTGGCTCTGGCGAGCGCGGGCAGCAGCAACCCGGCCAGAATGCTAATGATGGCAATGACGACGAGAAGTTCAATAAGGGTGAACCCCTCCCGTTTCGGGAAAGGCTTCCGCCTGGCAACCGGCACGGCTTCCAATATGGCAACCAGAAACCCCATAGCTCATTGCTGGAGCGACACGAGCCGAGCGTATCGCACAGGTCAGCCTGGGGTCAAAACCATTTCACAGCACGTGGAGGGCCTCACCGGGTTTGGGTTTTCGAGCGTTTGATTTGTCGGGTGGCTGTTTTTGGATGACTGAAAAAAATGAGCGGGTCTCGGTGGCCCGCTCTCGTGTGCCTGTGCTTTCGGTTTAGAAATCCTTGAAGTCGCCTTCCAGGGGGAGCGGACTGGTCTGGCGCGGTTTAACCGCCCCGAGGGCCGGGTGGCTGCCGCCGTTGTGCCGGGCTGGGGCATGCGCCTGGGCCACCTTTACTGAGGCCGTTTTTTGGATCTTTTGTTCACGTTTCACGGGGCTGGCTTTCGCCATGCCGTTGTGATTGGCCGACTGGCCGTCCACCAGTTGCAGCAGTTCGCCCACGGCTTCGCGCATGGCTTCGGCTTGGGCGTTGAGTTCTTCGGCGGCACTGGCGCTTTCCTCGGCGTTGGCGGCGTTGGACTGGGTGACTTTATCCATCTGGCTGACGGCGGTGTTCACTTGCTCGATGCCCTGGGTCTGTTCACGGGAGGCGCCGGCCACTTCGGCGACCAGTTCATCCACCTGGCGGACTTTGGTGACAATCATCTGGAGGGAGGCGGCCACCTGGGCGTTGATCTGGACGCCTTGGGTGGTGCGGACCAGTGCGCCTTCAATTTTACTGGCGGTCTCTTTGGCGGCCTGGGCGCTGCGCTGGGCCAGGTTGCGCACTTCCTCGGCCACCACGGCAAAGCCCATGCCGGCCTCGCCAGCCCGGGCGGCTTCCACGGCGGCGTTCAAGGCGAGGATGTTGGTTTGGAAGGCGATCTCATCAATGGTTTTGATGATCTTGGCGATGTCGTCGCTGGAGGTTTTGATGGCGTTCATCGCGACGGCCATCTCCTGCATGTCGCGGGCACCCTGATCGGCGGCGGTCCGAGCTTCCTTGGCCAGGTCATTGGCTTTCTGGGCGTTGTCCGAGTTGCGTTTGGTCATGCTGGACATCTCCTCCAGAGACGAGCCGGTTTCCTCCAGGGAGGCGGCCTGTTCGCTCGCCCCTTCGGCCAGCGACTGGC
>CAIYYI010000052.1 GCA_903930345.1 uncultured Verrucomicrobiota bacterium | reverse complement strand
GCATACGGCACCGGTTTCAACTGCTGGCGTGGGGAGAGGGTGGTGAAGAGGCTGTCGCCGTTGGTGCGCACAGTCAATTCCAGCCAGCGCGCCGCACCATTAAAAACGCCTGCGCCAAAGTCCAATTCCACACTGAACAGGCCATTGGTCACCTCGATCGCCAGATTGGTGACACTTCCGCTCGCGGCCGTGCCATTCACGCCCGCATCGAAAATCGTGAAGGTGAGGTCGTAGCTGCCATTGGCTGGGGCGTTCCCGTCGGTCAGGCGGCCATTGTAGTTGAAGGCCGTGCCTTGGGCCTGGCACGTCAGAGAGGTTGCCAGGATCAACATGGCGGCGACGAGGGAGCAAGGCAGGGTGGTTGCTTTCATAGGTTCCATCAGTTTAATCTGCGCCATTTCAATTTCTAATGGAATAAATAATAACGCATTTTGATGAGAGCGCAATTATTCATTGAACGAATCCCGGCATTACGGATGGTGGGTGATGGGGCCGATGCCGTCCGTCCGCATGAAAGGGCCCTATAAAGTGATAATTCCAACGAGCTTTCAAGATGAGAGTCAGCGACCTCCGGCAAAGCCGGAGGCTTGAAATTGTGAACCGCTCAAAGCGGATTATTGTTGGAGCCGCTCAAAGCGGCTTTCGCTTGCGAACAGTCCCAACTGTTCGAGGCGTTGGTCTTCCCTCTCTTGCTCCTGGATGTACTTTCGGACGACCGCTTCATTTTGGCCGACCGTCGAGACCCAGTAGCCGCGTGCCCAAAAGTGCTGCCCCACAAAGTTCCTACGCTTCCCGGCATAGGTCCGCGCAATGTGGATCGCGCTCTTGCCCTTGATGTACCCCAGCACTTGCGACACCGAGTACTTCGGCGGGATCGACACCAGCATGTGCACATGATCGACCATCAGGTGCCCCTCCCCTATCTCGCACCCCTTCTGCCGCGCCAACTCCCGGAAGAGGCTCCCCCAGGTGCTTGCGCAACGAGCCGTAAAGTGCTTTGCCCCGGTATTTCGGGATGAACACCACATGGTATTTGCATTCCCACTTCGTATGGTTAAGCCTTTCATAGTCATTCATATTTTGAGCTTCCTGTTGTTGACCTTGAGCGGTTCACAACAAGGATGCTCAATTGACTCCCGGAGTTGTCAAACTCTGGGAGTCTCCCCGGCAAAGCCGGGGGGGGGGTTCCCATTCATCTAGAGGGCGAGATTGGTGTCAGGATTAAACCTTGTGGAACTGGCTGCCTTTGCGCTTTACTTGTTGTTGTCACTCAAAAGCTTGAAGCGGCTGGCTTTCGGGGCGGGATGCAGAAATGAAAACGATCAATAGGTTCTTAGCGCTGATGGTGTTTTGCATATTGCCGCGCCTAAGCGGTCAGGCCGCCACCCTTTATGTGGACGCGACCAGCACCAACGCCGTGCCGCCCTACACCAACTGGGCGACGGCTGCCGCTGTCATCCAGGACGCCGTAGATGCCGCTGCGTACGGCGACACGGTCCTTGTCTCGGGCGGCATTTACGACACCGGTGGACGGGCAGTTTCCGGCACCGTGACCAACCGTGTGGCGATCGACAAGCCGGTCACGGTGGAAAGCCTCCTGGGACCGGATGTGACGGTCATCCGTGGGTACGAACTGCCAGGCACCCTCCCTGCCGTAGGAGGGATCCGCTGTGCCTATCTGGCGAACGGAGCCGTTTTAAGCGGCTTCACCCTGACGAATGGGCGCGCCGACAGCGGGGGCGGCGTGCTCTGCCAATCGGTCAGCGCCGTGGTGTCCAATTGTGTGCTGGCGGGCAACACCGCCTTGACAGGTGGCGGGGCAGCTTCAGGAACTCTCTATGGCTGCATCCTCACGGGCAATCAGTCTCTCCGTCCTTCCGGAGTTGGCGGTCTGTTTGGAGGCGGTGGAGCTTTTCAAAGCACGCTGAACAACTGCACCCTGGATGGCAACTCCACGACCTACGGGGGAGGCGGCGCTTACCTTGGCATTTTGAACAACTGCGTCCTGACCCGAAACGTTGCCATCCTCGGCGGCGGGGCTTATCAAAGCACACTCAACAACTGCACCGTCGTGGCAAACACAGCATCTTCGGCCGGAGGGGGCGTCGGAAACTGCTCCCTGAACAACTGCATCGTCTATTACAACAGCGGCAAGACCGACTCCAACTGGCACCGCAACCTGCTCGCCTATCCTTTCAACTATTGCTGCACAACACCACTGCCCACCAATGGAGTTGGGAACATCACCACCGAGCCGGTGCTAGCCAGCCTGTCGCACCTCAGCGCCAGCAGCCCGTGTCGCGGGGCCGGCAGCGTGAGCTACGCAGCCGGTGTGGACATCGACCGAGAATCTTGGCTTATCCCTCCCTCCATTGGTTGCGATGAGTACCACCCCGGAGCGGTTACAGGGGCCTTGACTGTGGCAGTCGTCGCGAATTACACCAACGTGGCGGTAGGTTTCCCTGTGACTCTGACTGGAATCATCCAGGGGCGGGTGTCGGCGAGCACCTGGGACTTTGGGGACGGAACGAGCACGACCAATCGGCCGCAGCTCACACACCGGTGGACGACGGCGGGAAAGTACGCGGTTGTTCTACGAGCGTTCAACGAACACCACGCTGACGGGATCAGCTCCACTCAGGTGGTGGAAGTTTTGGCGCAGCCTGTGTTTTACGCTGCTGCAGGAAGCACCAACCCGGTTCCCCCGTACAGTTCCTGGGAAACAGCGGCAGGTTGCATCCAGGACGCTGTGGATGCCGCGGTGCCTGGCGGCACTGTTCTGGTTACGAACGGCGTCTATGCCACAGGCGGCAGGGCCTTGGTGGGCCTGATGACCAACCGGGTCGTGGTGGACAAGCCCATGACGATTCGAAGCGTCAACGGACCATACGCCACGGTGATTCAAGGGTGGCAAGTCCCGGGCCAAACCAACGGTCCCGGAGCCATCCGGTGCCTTTATCTGACGAATGGCGTTGCTTTCAGCGGGTTCACCCTAACCAATGGGGCCACACAGCGAGACGGTAATGGTCTTGAAACATTTGGTGGTGGAGTGCTGTGCGAGCAGGCTAATTCCTCCGGAGAACCGGCAGTCCTATCCCAGTGTATCCTCGCCGGCAATTCGGCCTACCAAGGCGGTGGGGCGGCATCGGGGACCCTGAATAGCTGCCTGCTGATCGGCAATTGGGCCACCGCAGGCGGTGGAGCCTATCAAAGCATCCTGAACAATTGCACCATCGTCGGCAATTCGGCTGTCATGTGGGGAGGGGTTTCCTCGGCGAGTCTTAACAATTGCATCCTCTACTACAACAGCGGTGGCAACTTCCAAGGCAGCACGCTCAACTACTCGTGCACCACTCCGATGCCCGCCACGGGCACCGGTAACATCACCGACGAACCCGCCTTCTTGGACTTGGCCGCTCGAGATCCCCGCCTTAAGTCCACTTCACTGTGCATTAACGCCGGGCACGACGCCTTCGTGACGACCACCACCGATCTGGACGGCAACCAACGCATCGTGAGCGGCACCGTCGATATCGGGGCCTACGAAAATCAAGGTGCTGGTTCGACGATCTCCTACGCCTGGCTCCATCGATACGGGCTGGCTGCGGACAGCTCGGCAGACTTAACCGACCCTGATTACGACGGCCTGAACAATTGGCAGGAATGGCAGGCCGACACGAATCCTACCAACACGCTGTCCTGCCTGCGCTTGGTTATCGCCTCCAACTCCCCACCCGTGGCGGTCACATTCCTAAGTTCTGCGGCCCGCGTCTACACGCTCCTGTGCTCCACGAACCTGACTTCTAGCGCCGTATGGATACCCGTTCCCGCCCAGACAGACATCCCCGGCAATAACGACGTGCTCACCCTCACTGATACGGACCCGCCAGCCCCCGCGTTCTACCGCGTTTCGATCAGATTCCCCTGATACTCGCGGCAGCATGTGTACCATACCGAGTCTGGAGCGTTCGTCGTCGAGTCCAAGACGCGGGAAGCAACCTGAACAGGCAGGTGGAGGCCGCAGTGGGTGCGGCGGTCAAGGCGGCGGTGCGGCCGTAAGAAATGGAAACCGAATGTGAAACACCGCTGTAAACGCATGCACGGCAAGGCAACTTTGCAGGGCGGATAGTCGCGGCGCATAACGATGCTGCTCAGGCAGGGCGCGCCTATGACGTCGTGTTTGGAACCAGCGCGCGATCGCGCCCTTGCCTGAAGCAGCCGGGTTGAGCCGGCGTGTGTTCATGTTCTAAGGGGAATGCCAAACAGCATCATTGCCGCCAGGAACGCCAACGAACCCACGAAAGTGGCGATCAAGGAGATGAATGTCAGAAGTGCAGCTCGCAAAGCAGGGGAACGCCTCGCAAAAAATGAAGCACCGTACAATGCCGCAATATAGCCGATGAAGGGAAGAATCCACGATCCAGCCGACGCGATACCCGCCAACGTACCCAGCGGTGTGTTCTGCCACATAATGGTCAAGCAGGTCAGACCACACTGAAGGGCAAACACCCCAAGCACAAGAATGGAACGATGAATGCGCATTAAGGAGCTCAACAGCCCGGATCAGGCAGGCCGGGCCTATAATGCCCAATTGTTAACATAGGCGCGATCCCGGCCCTGCCGGGAGCCGGTTGCCTGGCACTGCAATTCATCCGCGTATCCCCCATGTAATGGTCAAAGCAGGCTCGACAAGACCAAGTGCGAGTAGCGCAAGCAAGACGGCCTCGCATACAGCCGCCCCGAACAGGCAGCCCAGACAGGATGACTGCTTCCTCGGCGCGGTGATCCCGACAAGAACAGAGACGACTGCTGCGGCAATTGTGAACAACCAGGCCGAACCTGAGCGCTAATGTGGTGCCCAGGGGCAACTCTGCCGCACCAAGTGTCGCTGCCCAGTTTGTTTTCGCGCACCACATGGCCACGACCACCGCCCAACCAATTGGGACTTGGGCAAGGAGCAATAGGGCCGTCGGGATCAGAGGTTGAATTTTCATCGCGATGTGTGCCAACGTTTGAACTCACACACGCCGGACAAAGTGACGCCACCCGCGAAGCGGAACTAAACGCGCCATCCGGCGCTGTGTGCAGTGATTTTGTTGGGCCATCCCTTGATTATAAAATATTCTTCAACCACTCAAGTAGCGACGCACTCGCGGCCGCAGCGGTAGCACGCCGCCGCTCTCGGCGTGGATCATGCGACCAACACTCGACGTGACTCATGCTCAGGCCAGTGCGCCCGGCTTGGGTGATCGCAATTGCAATGCCGCAAGTGTATTTCTCCGCTCCGTGCGGATAACGACCATCCTCGAAGAAGGAAAGTCGTCCCTCAATCGAATCGAGCCGGAACTTCACAAGCTTGTCCGTGATGACCTTTGAGCCCGTGATCTCGGAACTGTAGATGCGGAGCAACTCGCCCGGATAAACCTTGAAGCTAAACTTCGGCCTCTTCTCTCTCTTCGAGACCGCGCAAAGCATCCCGATGCCCCAATAGCCCGCAATGTCGTTGTTGCGGGAGCAGAGGTAGGCGCAAAGCGAGTGCGCCAAGGAGTTAATCTCACGCCTCTTCATACACATCAGCCCAACAGTAATATCGAACGACCTTTTCGTTCTTTGTCACCGGTGGCAGGGCCTTCATTAGGGTGGCGATATTGGACAGGCAAACCCACGTTGGCAATGGCAAAAACACCTTGCTCAGGAGAGCATTACACCGAGTCTGGAGCGTTCGTCGTCGAGTCCAACGCGGGAACCAACCTGAGCGGGCTGGTGGAGGCGGCGGTGCGGCCGTAGGGCCTTTCAGCCGGTCACCGCCTCCGGTGCGGCCTCCACTTTCGCGGCGGGCTTGGGTGCCTCAAAGAAAATGATTTTCCCATCTTTGCCGGGGGCAATGGAGAACCACGCTTTGGCGTCGGCGGGCCGCACCAGCTCGCGGTAGTGCTGGAAGATCATGGCCGGGCTGTTGCCGGCCTCCAGCGCCACCTTGGGCACGTCCTGGACGGCGGCCACGCGGTAGCTGATAAAGCTGTACCGGAGCGCGTTCTGGTGCCATTTCACGGGCTTGAACTTGCCCGGCTTTTTGCTGGCTGATTAGGGAGAAAGGTTGCCAAGGGGGGGCCGGGGGCGACCATGTTCTCACGAGCTAAACCGACCATGGAGCGCGGTAATCGCGCGTCAGCCACTTGGGATCTCCCTTGCCGTTCGCAAAAACCAAAAGTGCGGGATCCCATTGCAGGGACGCATGGTGGTAGTAGCTCTGGTTGAGCAGGTGGCAACAGATGGCTGAGCGTGCCCCCACCTGCTCGTTGGTGTTCGGTTTCTTGCGCGATTTCACGCAGTCAAGAAAATCAGCGATGTGGTTCTCGCTCCGGTAAAGGCGCACCTGGGCATCCTTGAGGAAGTCGCGTTCAGTAATCTGAACCTGTGCCGCACAGGAGGTCTCCGTGTCCTCCTTGCCCCGGTAGGAGGCGATGGTTTTGCCACCCAAGACAAAGACAAACTTGCCCCGGTTGACCCTCACCTCGCCGTTCTCGCCGAAGAATTGCACGCCGAACCCACTGCTGTGCTCCACGGTGATTCCGTTGGCATAGACGAGCCTGGCACCACGTCTGGCCCCGGCGGCGTCCGCCGCCTGCACCTGCACCGGACCGCTGGCATCCATACCGAGGCCCCATTGGGCAATGTCCAGATGATGAGCCCCCCAGTCGCCCACGCCGCCGCTGCCGTATTCCCGGTACTTGCGCCAGGCTGGAAAACCCGCCGGGATGCCCCGCGGGCTGAGCACCGAACTGTAGCCGCGCAGGGGGGCGGGGCCGCACCAAAAGTTCCAGTCCAATCCCGGTTCCGCCGCCTCCTCCTTAAGGTCGCAGGGCACGCCGGGGTCGCCAAAACTGCATTCGACCTTCCGGATCCTGCCGATCACGCCGTTGCGCACCAGCTCACACGCCACCCGGAACTCCTTCATCGAGCGCTGCATTGAGCCGGTCTGCAGCACCCGCTGGTTGTCCTTGACGGCTTTGATCACCTCCACCGCCTCGTGGATGTTGTGGGTGAGCGGTTTTTCGCAATAAACATCCTTGCCGGCGCGCAACGCCGCCAGCATCGGGAGGGCGTGCCAGTGGTCCGGCGTGGCAATGCACACCGCGTCAATATCCTTGCGGTTGATGATCTCACGAAAATCGACATAGGCCGCGCAGGCGGTGTTTCCGTAGCTCTTGTTCACCCTCTGCCTCGCGGCCTCGCGGCGGGTGGTGTCCACATCGCACACCGCCAGCACCCGGGTTTCCCGGCCGAGAAAATTGCCGAGCAAACCGCCCGACTGCTTGCCCATGCCAATGAAACCAACGGTGACCCGCTCACTGGGCGGCGTCTCCGCGCCCCACACATGGGAAGGCAGGATGAAGGGCGTGGCTGCGGTCAGGGTACACGCGGCTTTGAGGAATTGCCGCCGGCTGGCTGGTTTGCTTGGGATCATATGGCTGGACGCAGGTTAAACGATTGCCGCCGCCAGTGCAATCCCAGAAACCGTGTCAAAGGGACGATCAATGGGATTCTTTGGGCTTGTTTTTGCCATGTTCCCTTGCGGATACTCGGCGCGTATCGGCCAGCCTGCGGGTGCGGAACAGCGGGAACCGTTATCTCATTATGATCACACAATTTATCACTGACATCGCCGTGAAAATCCTGGAGACCACCAGCTACGCGGGGGCGGCGGGGCTGATGGCACTGGAGAGCATGATCGCACCCGTGCCCAGCGAGGCGGTGATGCCGTTTGTCGGCTTCCTGGTGGCGGACGGCAAGTGGAACCTCTGGCTGGCCATCGGGGCCACAAGCATCGGCTCCATCATCGGCTCCCTGCTCTCCTACGCGATGGGGCTGTACGGGGGCAAGCCGCTGGTGCTGAAGGTGGGGAAATACCTGCTTCTGAATGAGCACGACCTGGAGATGACCGAGCGCTTCTTCAACCAGCGCAAGGGGACCCTGACGCTCTTCATCAGCCGGTTCATCCCGGTGGTGCGCCACTTCATTTCCATCGCCGCCGGCATGGGCCGGATGCCGATGGTTCCGTTCCTGGTCACCACGCTCATCGGGGCGACGATGTGGAACACCTTCCTGCTGGTGCTGGGCATGAAGCTGCGGGAGCACTGGAAGGTGGTGCAGAAGTACTCGCACCAGGCCGACATTGTGATCGTCGTGGCCGGCGTGCTGGTCGTGACCGCGCTGGCGTACAAGCGGATCAGGCAGACCCGGGAACGCCGCTGAAATCAGGCCGCGCTGGCACCCTTGTAAACCCGCCGCACCCGGTAGGTGATGGAGGTGAGCACCTCCCAGGCGATGGTCTGGCCCCACTCCGCCAGCTCGGTGGTGGTGATGCTTTCCCGGCCCTGGCTGCCGATCAGTACCGCCTCATCCCCCACCCGCACGCGCGGCACCCGCGAGACATCCACCAGCATCTGGTCCATGGTGATCCGCCCCAGCACGCGGCACCGTTTCCCGCCCACCAACACCCAGGCCCGATTGCTGCCCGCACGCAGGTAGCCATCCCCGTACCCGGCCGTCAGGGTGGCCACTTTCATTTTCCGGGGGGTCACAAAGGTGCCCCCGTAGCTCAGGGGCGTGCCCCTCGGCACCTCCTTGACCAGGCTGACCCGGCATTTGAAGGCGAGCGCGGGCCTCAAATAACGGCTCAAAGGGAGCGTGGACCGCCGTTTGCCGGGAGGCACAATGCCGTACACCATCAGGCCGGGGCGCACCAGGTTGAAGAGGGTCTCCGGTTCGTGCAGCAGCGCGCCGCTGTTGTTGGCGTGAATGGAGGGGATGAGGATGCCCGCGTGCCGCAAACGATTGACGAGGCTGGCAAAACGCTGGCGCTGCCGGGCGGAAAACCGGGCGTCATCCTCCGCCGCAGAATAGTGGGTGTAGAGACCCTGCATGACCAGACCGGGCAGGCGCATAACCGCACGCACCAGACGGTCCGCCACCTCGGCCGACACACCCAAGCGCCCCATGCCGGTATCCACCTTGATGTGAACCTTCACGGTGCGATCCAGCGCGACCGCCAGTTTTGAATAGGCCCGGGCCTCCGCCAGGGTGCTGAGGGTGGGCATGATGTCGTCCTTGACGGCGGCAGGCCGCTCCTCGGGCAGGCAGGCCCCGAGCATCAGGATGGGCCAGCCCCGTCCCACGGCGCGGATGTCCCTGGCCTCATTGAGGTTGGCCACGCCAAAGACATCCGTGCCGCTTTGCATGAGCAGGGCGGCAATCGCCTTCAAGCCATGGCCGTAGGCATCCGCCTTGACAACGGTCATGATGCCCACCTCCGGGCCGACGCGGTGACGCAGCCAGGCGAGGTTCTCGCGCAGCGCGTTCAGGTCCACCTCCGCCCAGCAGCGGTAAATTGGTTCAGCTTTCATCCAGGTTCAGTTGGCGCGGGGGGGGCGCTTTGACAAAGGAGACCTCCCGCAGATAAATCGGTTCAAGCTGCCCGCCATCCAGGAATTGGGTGCGGCTGGCGGCCAGGCAGCCCAGGGTTTCAGCGCCCGGGGCGGCGGCCAGTGCCTCCGGAAACCACCGGGTGGCCTCCGGGCCGGCCACGTGCGCACTGGCGGGCACGCTGGCCCGCACCTCCGCGAGGCTGGCAATGGCCAGCGGCTCCAACCGGGCGAACTCCCCCCCATCCAGGGAATAAACCGCGCGGTACAAATCCCCCCGCTGCGCATCCACCACCAGATGCCACTCGCCGGTCCTCCCCTCACGGGCCAGTTGCGCGGCCAGGCAATCAAGACTGTTGAGGGCGAGCAGACGCACTGGGCGCGCCAGTTGCCAGCCCTGGGCAATGGCGATGGCGGTGCGGATGCCGGTGTAAGATCCCGGCCCCACACCCACCGCCAGGCATTCAATTTCTGTCTGTTCCAGGCGCGCCTCCGACAAGGCCTGCCGGATCAGATGGAAAGGGTGACTGGCCCGCGTGCCGGATTCTTCGGCCCGCGCCAGCACCCGCCCGCCAACGGTGAGCGCCACGCTGCGCCGGTCGGTGGAGAATTCAAGCGCCAAAATCTTCATAATCAATTTGCCGTTCCCCGGGGCCCAACGTGTGAATGCGCACCTGCCGGTACCGGCCGGGAAAACGGGCCGGATCAGGCGGCTCCCCCACCCAACGTTCCATCCATTCGATGACCGCAAGACCAGCCGGGGTGAAATACTCCGCCAGCCCGGCCCCCAGAATGTCCGCCGCACCATGGAGCCGGTAGAGATCAAGATGCGCCAGCGGCAGGCGTCCCCCGGCGTATTCATTGACCAGGGCGAACGTGGGCGAGGTGACGCGACCCGTGAGGCCCAGGCCGCGCGCCACGCCCTTGACGAGCTGGGTTTTACCCGCGCCCAGATCACCGGACAAACCGATCACCAGCCCCGCCGGGGCGGTCCGGCCCCAGGCTTCGCCAAGGGCGATGGTTTCGGTGACGCTATGAGAAATGAATGTAGCCATGTCCGCCAAATTCCTTCACGCCCGTGCGGGTGCGCACCCGCAGCCCGGGCTGGGGGGTGATCCGGCCGATGCAGCTCAGCCTCACTTTCGGAAAAGCCGCCTTCCAGGCGTCCACCAAGGGCACCGCCCGGGTGGTCGCCACCGTGAAGAGCAGCTCGAAGTCCTCCCCATCCGTCAGGGCCGCCACCAGGGGCGGTTTGGCCAGGGTGCTTTGCCGCGCCCGCACCTTGGCCGCCCGGCTGACCGGGATGGCCGTCTCCAAAAGATCCGCCCCCAGCCCGCCAAACGCGAGCAGGTGCCGCAGATCGCTCGCCAGGCCGTCGCTCAGGTCAATCATCGCCGTCGGTTTGAAATGGGCCGCCAGCCAGCGGCCTTCGGCCAGCCTCGGCTCGAAATCCAGGTGCCGGCCCGCCAGGGATCCGCCGAGTTCGCCGGTCACAAAAATCGCCTGCCCCGGCCGGGCACCGCTGCGCAGAAGGCACAACTGCCGGTCCACCCAGCCGGTCAGCGCCACCGAGACGAGGTAGCGCTCTGCATTGGTGGTGGTCTCCCCCCCCACGATCGCCACGCCGTGCTCCCGCGCCAGGGCATTCAGGCCCTGGTAAAGCTCCTGCACATAGGCGGGCGTGAAATCCTGCGGCAGCGCCAGCGTGATCACCGCGTGCGCGGCGGTGCCGCCCATGGCGGCGATATCGCTCAGACAGCGGGCCAGGGCTTTGCGGCCCACCTGGGCGGCCGGGGTTTCGCGGGTGAAATGTACCCCCTCCACGACGGCATCGGTCTTGAGCAGCAGCCAGCGGCCGGGGATGCCGCAGTCAAGCACCGCGCAGTCATCGCCCGGACCCACCACCACGGAGTCGTTTTGAGGCAGCCCGGCAACCAGGGATTTGATAAGTTCCAGCTCGTTCATGCGGCTCCGGTGAGTTTCTGCCAGACTTGGTCCGGGTTCCAGCCCAGCAGCAGCATGGCGAAGTTCAAGCCGTTGAAGCAGGCGTGCGTGAGCACCGGCGCCAGGAGGTTGCCGCTCCACTCGTAGAGCAGGGTGAGGATCACCCCGAAGACCATCAGGGGCAGACCGGCCTGCAGATTGCCGTGGATGAAGCCGAACAGAAAGGCCACACCCCACAGCGCCAGCCGGGGCTGGCCCTGGGATTTGACGAAAGGATAAAGAATGCCGCGAAAGAGCACCTCCTCGGCCAGGGGGGCCACCAAGATGGTGCTGAACCCGAAGAGCGCCTGCTCCGCGAACGGCAGGCGGGTTTGCAGGACCTGCACCAACGCCTGGCTTTGCACCTGGGAAGTGTCATGGACCAGCCATTCCACCACGAGGAGCACCAGTTTTTGCAGCAGGAAGGCGAGCGGCATGAACAGCACCACGGTGCCCGCCGCCACGAGCAGCAGCCGGCCGGTGGGCCGCCCATCGAAACCGAAAGCCTCCCGCCAGGTCTGCCCGTTTTCCCGCGTGAAAACCACGGCGAGCACCAGGATGATCCCCTGAAAACAGGCGGTGTTCAGGATCAGAATCCACGGGCGCAAACGCGCGGGGGCGGTGTGAATGCCGCCGGAGTGCAGCAGCGACACCACGATGGCCCCCAGTCCAATGCCCAGGAACACCCCGATGAAGAGGCGCAGCACTGAGATGAAGGACCAGTTTTTCTCGGTCACCATAAGCGGGCAGCCTACAGCCTGGCGGCAAAAAGCACGAGGGAAAACCGTGGCCGCAAAACGACGCCCCAGCGCCGGATTTGGCCGGCGCGGCACCCCGTGCTACAATGCCGGGTGAGCAGCGCCACGCCAACCACCAGACCCGCCAACCGGTTAAGCCGGGAAAAATCCCCGTATCTCCTGCAGCACCAGTTCAACCCGGTGGACTGGCACGCCTGGAACGAGGAGGCTTTTCGCCGGGCCCACAACGAGGGCAAGCCCGTCTTCCTCAGCATCGGCTACTCCACCTGCCACTGGTGCCACGTCATGGAGCGGGAATCCTTCGAGGACGAGCGGGTGGCCGCCTTGCTCAACCGGCATTTCATCAGCATCAAGGTGGACCGGGAGGAGCGCCCGGACGTGGACCGCATCTACATGGCCGCTGTGCAGGGGATGACCGGCCAGGGGGGCTGGCCGCTCAACCTCTTCCTCACCCCCGACCTCCGACCGTTTTACGGAGGAACCTATTTCCCCCCGGAGCAGCGCCAAGGCCGCATCAGCTTCCTCTCCCTGCTGGAGCAGATCCAGAACGCCTGGCAGAACCGGCGCCCGGAGGTGGAGGAGGCCGCCCGCGATCTGCACAGCCAACTGGCCATGCACCTCGCCCTGGAACCGGTGGCGGGCCTGGCCCTGACGCCCGCGATCACCCGCCGCGCCGCCGAGGTGCTGAAGTCGGCCAACGACCCGCGCCACGGGGGCTTTGGCCGGGCACCCAAATTCCCGCAGCCGAGCCAGCCCGCCCTCCTGCTGCGCGTGGCCTGCCAGGACCGCGACCCGCAAGGCCTGCGCATGGTGTGGCACCAATGCGAGCGCATGGCCGCCGGCGGCATCCACGACCAGTTGGGCGGCGGTTTCGCCCGCTACTCGGTGGATGAGGAATGGCTGGTGCCGCACTTCGAGAAAATGCTCTACGACAACGCCCAACTGCTGGAGCTGTACCTGGATGCCTGGCTGACCAGCGACGATGAGCGGCACGCGCAGACCGCCCGCGGCGTGGTCACCTACCTGCGGCGCGACATGACCCATCCCCTCGGCGGCTTCTTCTCCGCCGAGGACGCCGACAGCGAGGGCAAGGAGGGCAAATTCTACTGTTGGACCACCCCCGAGCTGGCCACCCTGCTCACCCCTGAGGAATACAACGTAGCCCGCCATTATTTCGGGTTCACCCCGGAGGGGAATTTTGTGGATCATAGCGACCCGGATCCCCTGCCCCACCAAAATGTGCTCCGGGTGGCCAACCCCACGGTGACCGCCGCCGATGCGCCGCTGCTGCAATCCGCCCGGGAAAAGCTGCTGGCCGCCCGGGAAAAGCGCGTGCGGCCGCACCTGGACGACAAGATTCTGGCCTCCTGGAACGGCCTGATGCTGGGGGCGCTGGCGCGCGCCTCCGCCGCGCTGGCCGAACCGGCCTGGCGGGCGGCGGCGGAGCGCAATGCCGCCTTCCTGCGGCAGCATCTCTGGCACACTGCCACCGGCACCCTGCGCCACCGCTGGCGCCAGGGAGAATGCGATGATGTGCAATTGCTGGATGCCTACGCCTTCCCCCTGCACGGCCTCATCCAGCTTTACGAGGCCACGCTCGAACCCGCCCACCTCGACTTTGCCCTCGCCCTGGCCGAGGCCATGCGGGAGCGCTTTTACGATCCCGAACACGGCGGTTTCTGGCAAAACCACGGCGCCCCGGAACTCATCCTGCGCGTGAAGGAGGATTACGACGGCGCAGAGCCGGCGGGCAACTCCGTGGCCGTGTCGGGCCTGCTGCGGCTGGCGGCCCTCACCGGGCGGGCGGACTATCTCGCCATGGCGGAGAAAACCCTGCACCTCTTCGCCGACCAACTGCAACGGCAGCCACAAAAGCTGCCCCACATGCTCCTGGCGCTCGATTTCTGGCTGCACGAGCCCGCCCGGCTGGTGATTGCCGGGGATCCCGCCGCCCCGGCCACCCGGGCCCTGATCCAGGCTGCCCACCAGGTGTATTACCCGCACAAGATCGTGTGCGGCACAGCGGGGCCGGTGGCACCGGAAGCCAAAGCCCAGACGCTGATCAACGGCCAGCCAACCGCCTGGCTGTGCACGGGAACCGCCTGCCAGCCCCCCGTCACCGACCCGGCCGATCTGCGGGCGTTGCTGGCCAGTCACGCTTTTGGCGCCTGACCTCCGCGCGGAAGCGCTCCCACAGCCCGGCATGCAGCAGCGGCACCCAGGGGGAACGCCGCAGCGGCTGGCCATCCAGGTGGCTCACCTCCACCACCCCCCGGGTGCTGAGGGTCAGGAAAACGCCCTCCGCCTCCCGCAAGGCCGCCACCGGTGCCTGCACCTCCTCAACCGCCAGGCCGCGCTCGGCCGCAAGCTGGAGCAGCACCGACCGGGCAATGCCAGCCAGCACCGGCCCCTCGCCGACTGCGGGAGTGCATAGTCGCCGCCCCCACAGCCAGAACAGATTGGCGCTGGTGCATTCCAGCAGCTCCTCCCGGGCATCGGTCAGCAGGGCGTCATCCGCCCCCGCCGCATCCGCCTCCGCCCGCGCCATCACGTAAGTGGCGCGGCTGGTGCTCTTGTGCCGGGCCGACCACTCGGCAACCGGCAGACGGCAGGTGGCCAAGGCCAGGCGCCACGCGCGCAGCCGGCCAAGCCGGGCAGGCGTTTCCGGAAACACCTGGAGCAGCACCGTGGGGGTGGTGGCCCCTTTTGGCGAATAGCCGCGCGGCCCCGGTCCCCGGCTCACATCCATCCGCAGGATGGCTGTCTTACAACCGTTTTCCCGCACCAGATCCCGGGCCACCGCCAGCAAATCCATCGGGCCGTACGGAATGGCCAGCTTGAACGCGGCCAGGCTGGTGGCCAGCCGCTGCCAGTGCGCCGCCCAGAGCACCGGCTCGCCCGCGAGCACCAGCAGGGTCTCAAACAGCCCGTCCCCGTAAAGAAACCCGCGGTCCATCACGGACAGCGTGGCGTGGCGGGCCAGCAATATCCGTCCGTTGAGAAACACCAGGCGGTCCGCCGATTCCGGTTGTTTTTTCATAATGGCTCCAAGGCATCAATAAATCCGCCGGCTTTGGCGATGGTTTCACGGTACTCCGCCTCCGGGTCGGAATCCGCGACAATGCCGGCCCCGACATGGTAGTGCGCCGAGCCAGCGGCAAGGACCGCGCTGCGGATGGTCATATTAAGGTGACTGCGCCGGTTGAAGCCCAGGTATCCCCACGCCCCCGTGTACGGCCCGCGCGTGACCGGCTCCAGCTCATCGATGATCTCCAGCGCCCGCACCTTGGGCGCGCCGGTGATGCTGCCCCCGGGGAAACAGGCCGCCACGGCACCCGCGTGGGTCACGTCCGGGCGCAGTCGCCCGGTGATGCTGGCCACCAGGTGCTGCACATGCGGGTAGCGCTCCAGACGCGCCAGCTCCGGCACCCGCACCGTGCCGTAGGCGCAGATGCGCCCCAGGTCGTTGCGCAGCAGGTCCGTGATCATCAGCAGCTCCGCGTTCTCCTTCTCGCTGGTCTGCAGCTCGTGCGCCAGATGACCATCCCGCACCGGATCGGCGGCGCGCGGGCGGGTGCCTTTGATGGGCCGGGTGCGGACCTGATCGCCGTGCAGCTCCAGGAACAGCTCGGGCGTGCAGGAGGCCAGTTGGAAATCACCGGTCTGGATAAACGCCTGGTAAGGCGCCGGGCAAACCCGGGCCAGGCGCTGGTAAAACGGCCAGCCGCCCGCCGCCAGGCGGGTCGAGAGCCGCTGGGCCAGGTTCACCTGGTAGATATCCCCCGCCCTTATGTACTCCTGGGCCCGCCGCACCGCCGCCACAAAACCGGCCGCCGCCAGGCTGGAGGCCATCCCGGCCGGAAGTTCCCGGTACTGGCGCACCGGCGGCGCGGAGGGAGCGGCGGCAGGATGATTCCCCCATTGCGCCAGATGCCGCCGCACCTCGGCCAAACGCTCTTGCCGCAAAGTCGCGCTGCAGGTGGCATCGGCGGCCAGCCCCGTGGAGACAATGCAGGTCCGGTTCCGGTCGTGGTCCAGGATCAGCAGGCGGTCGTAGAAACCGAGCCAGGCATCCGGCAGTTCAAGGTCATCCCGGGCCCGGGGCCGCAGTTGGGGCTCCACGCCGTGTTTGAGATCGAACCCCCAATATCCGAGGCAGCCACCGGCGGGAAAGGGCCAACCACTCACCTGCAACACCTCGAACCGCGCCATCAGCGCATCCAGCAGGTACCAGGGGTTGCCATAGGTGCGGGACGCTTCCCCATGGGCCGGGCGCAACACGCACTCGGTGCCCCGGGCCTGCAGCACCAAAAATGGATCCCAGCCGATCACTGTGTGTCCGGCGGAGAAATCATCCGGGCGGCCCAGATGCATCAGCAGGGTGCCCGGGCGGTCCGCCAGCGGCTCCAGCAGGGCTTCCACAGCGGGGCAACCCTCTCCCTCCCAGAAATCAGGCGTCCCGTTAGTGGCCGCAAACCCGCTCATGGTCCGGTCCAGGAAGACACCAGTTTGTGCCAAGGCCGCACCCGGCGCAGCGGACTCACCAGCGCCATCGCCAGGCGGTCGGGCTGGAAGAAATCACGCGCGGCGGCCCGCACCTGGGCGGCGGTCACCGCTTGAATCTCAGCCCTCACCCGCGCAGGCAACTGCACCTCCCCGTGGCCAAGCAACTGTTCGCCCACCCAGTTCATCTGCGTCTCCGTGCTTTCCATGCCCAGGTCAAACTGGCCAATGATGTAGTCCTTGGCCCGGCGCAATTCGCCCCGCGAAACCACCTGGTCACCCAGTTGGCGAAGCACCCGGAGGACCAGGCGCAGGGTGGTCTCCAGCTCATCGGCATCCAGCCCGGCGGTGATGACAAGGTCGCCCGTATCCTCGAAATGGCTGGGGGCGCTGTAGATGTTGTAGGTGAGCCCGCGCTGCTCGCGCACAAGCTGGAAGAGCCGGGAACTCATGTTCTCGCCCAGCAGGGCGTTGAGCACGCGCAGCGGGTAACGGCGCGGGTCATGGCGCGAACAGGTGCGGAAACCGAGGGCGAGCTGGGTCTGCTCCGTCGTGCGTGTTTCCAGGGCCACGCGCGGGCCCGCCACGGGTCGCACCGGCACGTAACCCTGCCGATGGCCGACCGCCAGACGGCGGGCATAAGGCCGCACCGCCTCCAGCACGCGGGCGTGTTCAATGCCCCCGGCCACGGTCACCACGGTGGAGCCGCTGCCATAAAAGTGGGATTTGAAGGCCAGCATTTCGGCGCGCCCGATGCGGTCCACGGAGGCGTGGCTGCCGGTGATGGAGCGGCCCAGCATGTGCCCGGGCCAGAGGGTGGTGTTGAACAGCTCCTGCACCTGCTGCTGGGGCTGGTCAATGTACATGGATATCTCCTCCTTGATGACCTCACGCTCGCGCCGGATATCCGCGGGCGTGAAGCGGGCGTTCAGGTACATGTCGAACAGCACATCCAGCAGTTCGGCAAAGGCCGGGCGGCAGGCCCGGGCGTGAAAGCAGGTGCTCTCCTCGCTGGTGAACGCGTTGAGATAGCCTCCGATGCCCTCCACCGCCTCGGAAATCTCCCGGGCGTTGCGGCAGGGCGTGCCCTTGAAGAGCATGTGCTCAATGAAATGGGAGACACCGTTGAGCGACTCGGGTTCATAGCGGCTGCCGGCGGCGGCCCACAGCCCCACGCTCACGCTCGCCATGTGCGGCATTTCGGCCGTCGCCACCGTCAGGCCGTTTTCCATCCGGTCGATATGGTACATAGCGGGGCGGATCAGGCAAACGCGCTCGGCACGCTGTCCGGGGGGCCCACCCGGCGCTGGTAGTCGAGGATCAGGTCAATGACCTCCTCCGGATCGTCCGTGATGTGCACCAGCTCCAGATCCCCCGGGCTGATGTAGCCCTCGGTCGCCACCGTGGTGCGAATCCACTTGAGCAGCCCGCGCCAGTACTTTGACCCGAAGAGAATCAGGGGAAAGCGCGGGATCCGCTGCGTCTGCACGAGCGTGAGCACCTCGAAAAACTCGTCCTGCGTGCCAAAGCCGCCCGGCATGAAGATGAAGGCCATGCTGTACTTCACAAAGCAGACCTTGCGGGAGAAAAAGTAGTGGAACTGGACCGGCACGTTGGCGTACGGATTGCCCTTCTGCTCAAACGGCAGCTCGATGTTCAGCCCCACGGAGCGCCCGCCGCCCTCATTGGCCCCCTTGTTCGCCGCCTCCATGATCCCGGGTCCGCCGCCGGTGATCACCGCCAGCTTGCGCTGCGCCAGCATCTTGCCCAACTGCTGGGCGGCCTGGTAATACGGATCCTTCGGCTTCGTCCGGGCCGAGCCGAACACCGTCACCGCCGGTCCCAGGCGGGAAAGGGTTTCAAAGGAGTCCACAAACTCCGCCATGATGCGGAAAATGCGCCAGGGATCCTCCCGCACAAACGTCGCGTTGCCGTTGGTTGACATGGACACCAGCTTAACCCAAACCGGACCGGTGGCAATCCCCAAGATGGAACCTCTCAGAACAGCCCCGGCTGGCCCGGGAGGGACATGGTCAGCCCCAGTTTCTTGTAGCTCAGCTCCGTGGCCACCCGCCCTTGCGGGGTGCGTTTTAGGTAGCCCTCCATGATCAGATAGGGCTCATAGACCTCCTCCAAGGTATCCGGCTCCTCCCCCACGGCCACGGCCAGGGAACTGACGCCCACCGGCCCGCCCCCAAACTTGACAATCACGCTCTCCAGGATGCGCTTATCCATCTCATCCAGGCCGTTCTCATCAATTTCGAGCATTGCCAGGGCGCGGTCGGCAATCTCCTTGGTCACCTGACCATCCGCGCGCACCTGGGCGTAATCCCGCACCCGGCGCAGGAGGTTGTTGGCAATGCGGGGGGTGCCCCGGCTGCGGCGGGCAATCTCAAGGGCGCCCAGCTCCTCGATCTGCACATTGAGCAGCCGGGCGGAGCGCACCAAAATCCGCTGCAATTGCTCGGCCTGATAGTAGTCAAGCCGCTCCCGGATGGCGAAGCGGGTGAGCAAGGGGGCGGTGAGCAGGCCGCTGCGCGTGGTGGCGCCGATCAGCGTGAAACGGGGCAGATTCAGCCGCACACTCCGGGCGTTGGGCCCCTGGTCGATGATGATGTCCAGCTTGAAATCCTCCATGGCCGGATAGAGGTATTCCTCAATGGTTTTCTGGAGCCGATGAATCTCATCGATGAAAAGAACATCCCCCTCCTCCAGATTGGTGAGCAAACCAGCCAGGTCGCCAGCCTTCTCAATGGTGGGGCCGCTGGTGCTTTTGACGTTGGCGCCCATGGCCTTGGCGATGATGTTGGCCATGGTAGTCTTGCCCAGCCCGGGCGGGCCACTCAGGAGCATGTGATCCAGCGGTTCCCGGCGCTGCTGCGCGGCCGCCACGGCGATCTCCAGCCGTTCCTTGAGCTTGGCCTGGCCGGTGAAATCGGAAAACACCGAGGGCCGCAGCGTCATCTCCAACGCTGCGTCCGGCTTGGCCAGCACATCTGTGATCATCCGATCCGGCATGCCCGGCAGGATGGAGGATTGACCGCACCCCGACAAGGTAAAACACGACCGGGAAAATGCAAAAGGGCCAGGGGTAACCGCCCCTGGCCCTGAACGGGTGATTCAACCGGGTCCAATCACGGGCGTAGGTCAAAGAAACCGTGACCCGTGGCGCTATTGATGATCAGCTCCCACCGGCCGGTGCCGGCGTTCAGCGTGCCGGCGCCCACCTGGGTCCAGGAGGCCAGCGGGGTGGCCAGATTCGCGGACTGGAAGACCCGGAAAGCACCGGTGTTCGGCCAGGAGAGGGTGCTGGTGCCGTTGCCGTTGTTCACGATGCTGATGTTCGGCACAGCGCCGGAGCTTTGCTCGCCCCAGAGCATCAGGTCAAAGCTGAGGTCCGAGGAGGTGGCGCTATCCTGGTGCACCTCCACCGCGAGCAGGTTCAACCCCGCCACCAGATTGGTCGGATCCACGCTGGCCACGTGATAGACAATGCCATCGTCGGTGACCGCCGAGGCGGTGTTGGTATAGCTGAACGGACCGGCGGTCATGGTGTTGGTGTACACCGGATTGCCATTCAGGTAAACCACCGCGCCATCATCCCGGAGCAGGCGCACCAGCAGATTGTTGTACCGGGAGGGATTGGCAACGGTGAACTCGTGACGGAAATAGACCGTGAGGTAGCGGGAGGAGGCCCCGATATCGATCAGCGTGGTTTCAGGATTGTTGACATCGGCGTTGTGGTTGGCATCGCCACCGCCGATTTCGCCCGCGCCCGCAGCCCAAGCGGAGGCGTCGAACCCGGACTGGAACCATTCAATGGCCCCCTGCACCGCCGGGGCGGAAGTGGTGTTGAAATAGCGCCAGGTGGAGCCGTTCGGCACGATGACCGTGGCGTTGGCCGGATTGGTCACCAGAACGCTCACGACGGAAGAGGTCACCACCAAACCGCAGGAATCCGTGGCCACGGCGAACAGATGGTTGGTGCCGGCGAGGGCGTCGTTGAGCAGGATGACATTGAAGTTGTTGGCGGCCGGAATGCTGACGCGCCGGGTGCCATTGACATACCAATCCACATTGGTAACCCCTCCATCATCAATGACCTGCAACTGGTTTGTAATGCATGAACCAACCGCAAACGCCACGCCGGGGCCGTTGGTGACACCGTAAGCGTAGGTGTTGGTGATGGCGATGGTCGGGGCGCTGTTCTCGGCCACGACAAAGGTGCGCACGATGTTGGTCTGATTGCCAAAAGAATCGGTCGCCACGGCTCGCACGGTGTGCGTGCCCCAGTTGACGACCGGATACACCTGGGAGAATGGAGCGGCATTGTCCTGAACCACGGCCCCTCCGTCGAGTTGGAAGGACATGTTGGTCACCAGCGAGCTGGCCGTGGCATTGACGGTGAGGCTGATCGAACCACCTGAGCAACCGCCAAAAACACGCTGACCCTCCGTCGGACTGGTGATGGCGGCATCAAAGATGTACTGGCTGAATTCCGTGCCGGCAAAGGAGAAATTGTCCACCGCCATGCCGGCGTCAATGCCACTGTCATTGTGATTATGCCAGCGGATCCGCACGACCCCACCGACGCTGATGGGTGTCGGCGGAGTGATGGTGCCGGTGATGCCAGCAACGCGATTGGACTCCAGATTGCCATCCATGGCGGTGCTGACCGGGGCCGTCACCGGGTTGGTGAAGTTCAGCGATTGCGGTCCCTGCACCCAAGAGCCACCGTTATTGTAGCTGATGTAGTTGGTGATCACCTCCACCAAACCGGTGCTGTGCGTGCGCCAGGCCTCACCATCGTAGGTGACAGTGAAAGAAACAATGTTGCTGCCCGAGAGATTCAGGATGCGCACTTCGGTCTCGCGGTCGGTTCCGGTGGGGGCGGTACCCAAGGCGCGGTCTTCGGCATCCGGCGAGCCATAGTTGAAACCCAGGATGCTCGCGCTGGGAGCCGTGCTGCCATCATTCGGGGTGACGATCACGCTCGTGGCGGGAACTGCCCCACCAACAAACCAGCCGTAAGGGGTCTCTGTCCCGGTTGATCCCATGCCGTCAAAGTCTTCAGAAGTTCTCCCGCCGATGTAGCGGACGTACTGCTCACGCACCAGCAGGGTCCGGGTCGCGGAGGTCGCTGTGGGATCCACGCCGTTGTCCGCCTGCGCATAGAGGGTATGGGTGCCCAAAGACATGCCGGACAACACCATGGTGTACGGTCCCGGAGCCGGAATGGTCCGCACCAGCGAACCATCAAGATAAAACGACACGCTGGTGGCCGGCACGGTTCCGGCGGGAACCGCCGTGGCGGTGGCCGAAGTCGGAGTGAAGATCACTTCGCCATTCAGCGGCGTGGTCAGTGCCACGGACAGCGGAATGGTGGAGGTGCCGGCGGCAAAGGTGATGTTGTCTATGGTGTAGGCATAATCCGTGCCGGTGGCGTTATCATCCGCCCAGAGCAGGTAAAGTGGCGCGCCCGGCGCCCAGGACCCCACACTAAACGTGGCGGCCAGTGCCCCGGCCACATCCGAGGTCAAACCCGGCACAGCCTGCCAGGTATTGGCGTCACCGGTAAGGCTGAAATAGGCGCGGAATCCCGGCACCTGCTCGGTGCCGTTGATGCCGGTGGGACGGCTCAGATCGAAGCCCACCGTCAGGGAGGTGGCCTCGGCACCCGTGTCATTTTGCAGCGTGGCCATCACCACACATCCCGCATTGCCGGTGGGGCGGGTCTGGATGTACATGGCCGTGCTGTTGCTGTTCCAACGGGCCGTCGCATAGGTGGAGGGTGG
>CAIYYI010000051.1 GCA_903930345.1 uncultured Verrucomicrobiota bacterium | reverse complement strand
TTGCCTACGAACTCAGAACCGCGAAATCCCGGGAACGAAGCGATCCCATGATCAAGAACTACGAGCTGATGAAGCAGTGGGCCAAGGAAGGCAAATGATTGCAGTCCCTCACATCCCCGGAAGTCCACAACCATGAAGCACCCCCTCACCCTCCTCACCGCCCTGCTGCTCGCGCCATTGACTGCGCTCGCGACGGCACAGGTGCCCGCACTGCTCCAGCCAGCGGATCAGGTGTTAATGCAGATGGGTATTCCGCATTTCGAATGGCAGCCGTCTCTTGATGGCAAGCCGGAAGCGCTAGCTGAATATGACATCCAGATTGCATCAGATCAGGCGTTCTTGCGGCTTGTGGACGAAGATCGTCTCGCAGCGGTCATCTCGCGGTATGTCCCGGACAAGGAACTCGCCCCGGGCGATTACTGGTGGCGTGTCTCAACCGTGAATGCGCAGGGTGCGCGCGGACCATGGTCGGCGGCGAGCCGGTTTGTTGTACGGCAGCCGGAACGAATCGTGGAGATTCCCGCGAACGCGACATTTGCTGCCATCAAAGAGGGATTTGCCGAGGCAGCCAAACAGACACCGGTGTTGGTGAAGTTTGCGAAAGGCGACTACCGGCTTGATCCCGGCGGCGCCACGGCATTCATCAGCTTCACCAACGGCAACGACATCATCGTCGATGGCGGTGGCGCGAACATCACGTTTTCCGGTTTTCTCACCTTCGTGAAGCTGGAGCATTGTCAGCGCGTGCTGGTGAAAAACCTCGCCTTTGACTACGATCCGTTGCCCTACACAGCGGGAAACGTGCTCGCCGTGGATGCGAAGGCTGGGACGTTCGAGGTCGAGATTGCGCCGGGGCATCCGCTGCCAGAGTCCAATCCACACTTTGAGCGCGACAAGAAGGGGATGATTGTAGATCCGAAATATCCCCGGATAAAACGTGGCGTGGAGCTGGTCTTCGAGCACGCCGGTTGGCAGAAACAGAGCAACCGCCGCTACCGTTTCACCGCTGCCAATCCGCGACAGTTGCGCAATCTGGCTCCCGGAGATGTTTACGTTATGGATCCTCGCATTGCTACCGGCTTCGGTGTGGACGCTTGCGACGAGGTGGTCTTCTGCAACCTCACCGCACACGCCATCGCGAACGAGGGCTTCAACTCCCACTATGGCAACCGCCACAGCATCCTGCATTGCGGCATCCGGTTGAAGCCGGGCCGCTTCATCGCCGCCAACAACGGCGGACACAACCACCACAACGCCCGCATCGGACCGTGGATCGAGGGCTGCACTTGGGAAAACACCGGCGACGACATCTGTCACGTCAACGGTCTCGTCATGGGTATCGAGGAAAAACTCGCACCTGACCGTGTCCGGCTGCCGTTACGCAATCCATACGATGCCATCGGCTGAAGTGTCGCGCTCGACATCCAGCCCGGCGATAGCCTCCAGTTCTTCAATCGGGCCGAAGGCCGCCTTGTGAGTGAACGCAAGGTTGTCAGCACGGTGACACTCGCCAAAACACTCGAGGTGACGCTCGATGGCGACATGGGACACATCGTTACCGGACGGACCGGCGTCAAACGCACGGGCACAAAAAAGGTTCCAGCCGACCCTGCGATTACACAGGTCTTCAACGCAAGCCGCACCTGTAACCAGTTCGTGTTCCGTAACAACACCGTCCGCAACGGTCGACGCATCGGTGTCCTGGCGAAAGGTCGAGGCGGCCTGATAGAAAACAACACCTTCGACGGACTCGGAGGTGGCGCGGTGGAGTTTTGGAACGCGCCATTTGAGGGGCTGGGCGCAGTGGACTATGTCGTGCGCAGCAATCGCATCAGTGACTGCGGTCAACTCGCCCGCGAACATGCCGCCATCTGGGCGACCATCTTTAAAACAGACAAGGACAAGTTGCATCGCAATCTGGTGATCACCAATAACGAGATCGCCGGTTTTTCAGGACCCGCCATCTGGCTCCGTGACGTGCAGAACGCGGCCGTCCGCGACAACCTCATCGCGGTTTCCCAGCCACCTGCGCCGAATGCGCGGCGACTTAACCCCATCATGCTCCAAAACATCGACTCTGTTCAGTTAAAAAATAACACCATCAAGGAGCCCAAACCATGAAACATGCGATCACCCTCCTCGCAGCCCTTCGCCCGATCGGATGATCAGCGCGAGCGCCTCCGGCGTGAAGGTGTTGTGGCCCAGGCCGGCGCGGTGCACGCTGAAGGCTTGCTGGACCAGCAAGCGTTCGCAGTGATGGTTGCGGCCCTCGAACGCAATCTGGAACGCTTCACACAGGATGCGCAGGGTGTTGTGATACGTATGCAGCGTGCGATTGACCACCGGGGTGATCATCCGTTTGGGGTCGTGGGTGAGCAGGCTATGCTTGGGGACGCTCTTGCCGGTGCCCGGCTCGCCCAGAACCAGGCACAGGCCGCCCTGCTGGGCGTGCACCTTGAGGATCTCAAAGACCTCCTGTTCGGAACCGGAGGCGCTGGGCACCTTTACCTTTGGTCCGCTGCACGCCCACGAGAAGAATTATCCGATCGAGGTGGAGATGGGATATGACGGCAATGGCCGGGTGGCCGTGGTGGCCCGGGACCCGCGGACCGGGCGCTCCCTAGAGCGGGAGTTCGGCGGCCAGGAGGAACAGGATCTGAGCCGGGAATTCAAGCAGCTGCAGAACCTGGTGGTTTTGGATTGAAGCATGTTCAGCGAGCGGAGATAAGGATAGCCAGCTTGAGCGGGGCCCCATTGAAGGGAGGGAAAAGGACAGAAGGGACGAAGGGGACGTAAGGCGTTTCTGCGCTCCGTTGATTGCGGTCCCATTAAGGCATGGGGAGAGCGGACGGATCGGATAAACCGGACGGATGTTTCCGGCTCAGTTGAGCGCGGTTCCATTGAAGTATTGCTGCCAAAGCGATGAATGCCGCGAGGCAATGATGACGGATCAAAGGGGGGCTGATCCAAAGCCGCCAAAAGCGGCAGAAAAATGAGTGGCTTTGGGGGACGGTTGGGCGTAGGATGAACCCCTAAAGCCCATGGAACCTATGAGGATACACCAATGACAAACCTGTCCATCACCTCCCGCATCCTGCTCATCATGGCGTTACTGCCAGCAGGTCTATCGGCGCAGCCCGCGACTTCGGAATCCAAGCCACTCGTTCTTTCATACTCCAAGCCGGCTCCGCTCGGGCCGAAAGGTTGGGAGAACGAGAGCCTGCCCTTGGGCAACGGCTACTTCGGAGTGAATGTTTTTGGCGGCGTTTCCGAGGAGTGCTTCACCGTAGCCGAGAAGAGCTTCTGGATGGTGAACAGCACCAAACCAGGTCAAGCCTACGATCGAGTGGGTTTTTCCACGCTGTGTGAACTGCACTTGTATCAGGAAGGTCTGGACGGGCCTTCCGACTATCGCCGTGAACTCGATCTGAGGCGCGCCCTTTCCACGACGCGCTTCACGGCCGGCGGCACGAAGTATCAACGCGAGGCTTTCTGCAGTTATCCCGACCGGGTGTTCGCGGTGCGCATGACTTCGTCCACGCCTGGAAAACTCAGTTTCAAACTGCGAAATGTTCTGCCCTACCAGACGGGCTTCCGCGTCGCCAAACTGGCTGTGGAAGGCAGCACTCTGCGCGCGTGGGGGTCCGCCGAACCGTATGGGGTGTTGTATGAGATTCGGACCCGCATCACCACCCGCGGCGGTTCGGTGAAAGGGGCGACCTGGCGTGAGCAGGGCGAAGTGTGCCTTGAGGTTGATGGTGCCGACGAAGCGGTGCTCTACACCTGCCTCGACACCTCTTATAAATTGGAGCCCAAGGTCTTTCTTGAAAGCGGTGCCAAGAAACTTGCCGGAAACATCGATCCCGCCACTGGGGTGGCCGCCCGACTCGACAAGGTCGTTCAGGCGGGATGGAAAGAGCTCCTCGAGAGGCACATGGCGGATCACCAGTCGCTCTTCCAGCGAGCCGATCTTGATCTCGGCGGTGTTCCTTCGCCCAAGGGCACCGATGAAATCCTCAAGTCGCCCTCCGATGCCGGCGAGGCCCGCATGCTTGAGGAACTGTATTTCCAGTTCGGTCGTTACCTGCTCATCGCCTCCTCGCGAGTTGGCACGCTGCCGGCCAACCTGCAGGGCACCTGGAATACCCACGAAACGGCGCCATGGACCGGCGGCTACTGGATGAACATCAACCTACAGATGAACTACTGGCCCGCCTTCCTCAGCAACCTGGAAGACACGTTTCCGCCCTATGTGGAATTCCTCACGGCGGCTTTCGAAAAGAACCGGCAGATTGCCCGTGACCAGATGAAGCGTTACCGTCCGCAAAACATCGAGGAGGATTGCGGCTGGACGGCGGGCACCGGAAACGGCGCCTACAACGTCGGCGGTCCCGGCTCCACCTCGGGCTTCGGCACGGGGCCCTTCGTGCTGCAGAATCTCTGGGATTGGTATGAGTTCACCCAGGACAAAACGGTTTTGCGGAGAATCTGGCCCTTCCTCGTGGCCTCAAGCCGGTTCACTTCGAAAATCATGAGGAAGGAGGGCGGACTCTGGTTGTGTGACCCGTCGTGGTCTCCCGAGAACCAGCATACAAAAGGAGAACAAAAAGGAAAGCATGTGAGCCTTCCTGGCACCGCCTATGATCAGCAACTCATCTGGGAAGGGCACGCGATGACCCTGAAGGCTGCTGAAATCCTCGGCCTGGACGACCCCTCGCTGCCCCTGTTGCGTGAGCAGCTTCCCCATCTCGAACCGGTGCTCATCGGTGAGTCCGGGCAGATCAAGGAGTTCCGGCAGGAAGGGAAATACTCCGAGTTCGGCGACCCGCGCCACCGTCATATCAGCCAATTGGTTGGGCTCTATCCGGGGAAACTCATCAACCGCACCAAGCCCGAGTGGCTGGCCGCGGCCAAGACCACCCTGAACCTCCGCGGCGACAAATCCACGGGCTGGGCGATGGCCCATCGCCTCAACGCGTGGGCCCGCACCAAAGACGGACCGCGCACCTTCAAGCTTTTGCGCGAACTGCTTCGGGTAGGCACCATGAACAACCTCTGGGACACTCATCCGCCTTTCCAGATCGACGGGAATTTCGGCGGCACGGCGGGCATGGCCGAGATGCTCCTGCAGAGTCACGAAGGGGGGCTCGAACTGCTGCCGGCCTTTCCAGCCGAGTGGGGCACGGGTTCCTTCCGCGGGCTTCGCGCGCGTGGCAATTTCGAGGTAAGCGCGGCATGGAAAAACGACCGCATCGAGCAACTAACAGTGCTGAGCCGGGGTGGCAACGAATGCCGGATTTTCACCGAACAGCCGGAGAAGGTCGCGGTGAAGGATGCTTTGGGCAAGCCCGTGGCCACCCGGGTGGAAAAGGGAAAACCGATGGTGGTCTTTTCCACGACCAAAGACATGCGCTATGACATTTCGGGGATTCTCCCCGCCGAGCGTGCCGCGATTTTTGTTCCGCCGCCCAAGCCACCTGTAGCGCAAGGCAGCGACGGGAATATCCGGCTTCAAGCGCAAAGCTCGGAATATGGAGACCTGATGCTCGAACCGAAAGGGCCCGGTGGAACGCTCAATATCGGCGGCTGGCAGAAAACCGAAGCGGTGCTGCGCTGGAATCTGAAAGTGACGAACGGCGGGGAGTTCTCGGCGGGAGTCTTCGTATCGGGCCCCGCAAGTGGCCTTCGCCTGAGCGTCGCGGGGGCTAAGTTCGAGGTGAAATTTGCGGGCACCAAGGGCTACAACGATTTCCAGTGGGTTCCCATGGGGAAACTGAAACTCGAAGCCGGGACGCACGAGGTGGTGGTATCCCCGTGGAAGGAAGCCCCGTGGAGTCCGGTGAATCTTTCGGAATTAAAGCTGGTGCCGGTGCCGTAGTTCGCCGGTGACCACGTCGATCAAAGCACGTCCCCGGAATGGCTAGACGAACCGCAAGTGCAGGATTGATTGTCTCCTCTGGCCATCCGGTCTGCCCGGCCCGGTTTGAATCATTCAGCAGAAACCAGATGAAACACACAATCATTTTCTTCACCACTCTGTGGCTCGCGTCGCTGGCCGCGCTGCACGCCGCCGAGGCACCGCCCGATCTGGCCCTCCATGACGGCAACTACCCGCGCGCCTTCTTCTTCCGTTCCTGCGAGGGCGGCCCGTCGCGACGCGGCATGGCCTACGAGAAGTGGGAAGCCGACTACGAGCGTCTCATGGGCATCATCGGCAAGGCGCTCGATGAAGAAGTCATCGGCCGCGAGGCCCGCAATCCCGAGTGGTTCACCCGCTTCAAGCGCGACAACCCGAGACAGGTCGTCCTGCTCCATTTCAACGGCAACGCCCGCGATCCGCGCCACGGAACCGAAAACTACTTCCCCGGCCACTGGATCCACCGCAAGGCCGTCGCCATCACTGCCGATGTGCCCGGCGAAACCGGCGTAACCGACATCCAGGTCTCCGATACCTCGGACTTCCAAGTGCAGAGCGGTCGCTACAAGACCTCGAATGACGACATCGCCCTCTTCGGCCTGACCCCGGAGGGCACGCACGACTGGGCCCACTGCGAGCAGGTGCAACTCGTCTCCCTCGACAAGGAGGCCAAAACCATCCGCGTCCGGCGCGGTTGCTACGGCACGAAACCGCTGACCTTCAAGTCTGGCCGGGCCCGCGCAGCCGCCCACATGGTGGAAGGCCCCTGGGGCAAGAACAATCATCTCATGTGGTATTATAATTTTGCCACCCAATGCCCCAAGGACCCGCAGGGCAAGACCTGCGCCGATCGCTTGGTGGACGATCTGTCCGCATGGTTCGGCAAAGACGGCAAGCTCGAGTCTTTCGACGGCCTGGAGTTCGATGTCATGTTCCACGAAACCCGCGGCGACACCGATGGCGACGGCCTGATCGACAACGGCGTCAGCGATGGCACCAACCAATACGGCATCGGCATGCTCGACTTTGCCCGCCAACTTCGTTCGCGTCTCGGCGACCGGCGCATCATCCAGGGAGACGGCGTGTTGGGCCCTGGCGGCAGCCTCTCTCAGCGCGCCATAGGCAGCCTCAACGGCATCGAGAGCGAGGGTTTCCCGAATCTCCGCGACTGGGATTTCGACGACTGGTCCGGCGGACTCAACCGCCACAACTTCTGGCAGGCCAACGCCCGGCCGCCCGTCTTCCATTACATCAACCACAAGTGGACCCAGGGCATTCCCGGCAAGCCCGGCGAGATTGAAACTCCCGATGTTCCCTTCTCGCGCCATCGCCTGGTCTTTGCGGCCGCGCAGTTCACCGACGCCGTGCTCACCTACGCCATCACCCCGCCGTCCGACGGCAGCGGCCGCCTCGCCATCTGGGACGAACTCGTCGGCGGCAAGCTCAACACGCCGGGTTGGCTCGGCAAACCGCTCGGCCCCGCCGTCCGACCCGCCGCCAAGACCCGCGACCTGCTGGCCGCGATCGGCACGCCCCCCGGCGAAGTCCTGACGAGGCGCATCGGCAACGCTGCCGTCGCCAATGGTGCCGTAACCATCACTCCCGCCGCCGACGGCACCTTCTCAGTCAGGAACCTCCCCGCCAACGGCACCGACCTGCTGGTCCTGCTGACCGTCTCCGCCGAGCCGCGCAAATCTTACCCGACCGACATGCCCCGGCTGCTCCATCTTGAGGTCTCAGGCGGATTGCAGTCGCTCATGTCGCCCGAACTCGATCACTCCGGCATGTGCCAGCGCGGCAAGACCGAGAGGCCCATCGAGGCCGAAACCGGCGCCCATATTATCTTCAAACCCGCCATGAAGATCGGCGACAAGGCATTACCCGCCTATGCCGTTCAACCTCCCTTTCAGGGCGGTAAGGGATACGTCTTCTTCTGCCGCGATGCGGACGTCCCGGCCGACGCCGAGTTGCGATTCCACCTGGGCATGGGGCCCAAGAGTCCGGAGAAATCCGATGGGGTCTGGTTCCGCGTGCTCGCCTCCGTGTTGACCGCTGGCAAACCCGGCCCCTACACCCAGATCTTCGAGCGCTCCACCAAAGCCCACCAGTGGCAAGAGCAATCGGTGCCGCTGGCCCAATACGCGGGGAAACGAGTGCGCCTCAAGTTTGTCGCCGACTGCGGCCCCGCCGACCACGCCGTGACCGATCACGGCCGTTGGGGCGACATCATGATCACCCGCTCCGGTGCCGACCCGGCGCAGACCGCCCCCAAGTCCTACATGACCTGGGTCAACAACCGCGCATTTCCCGCCGCGTTCTATTTTCGCGACATGCGCTCCACCTCCGTTGATCTCAACTTCAAGGTCGAGGGCAATGAACCGGTCACCATTCACCACCTGACCGCCCACGCCCACCCCGACGTGATCTATCGTCTCTTCGAAAACGGGTTGGTCTTGGCCAACCCCTCGGCCAACCCCTACACCTTCGACCTGAAAACCATCGCTCCGGACCGGAAGTTTTCGCGCATCCCGGGCAGCCCCACGCAGGATCCCGCGACCAACAGCGGCCAGCCCGTCGGAGAATCGGTCAATCTCGGCCCACTCGACGCGCTGTTTCTCGGGATGGATCACCAGCGAAAGAGCGGTTTATGAGGAGAATTCCAAATTTGTTGCAGAACCCCAGCCAGCGCCAACACCGAGGCACAACGATCCAAACCCAAATAGAACAATCAGAATTGATGCTATAAAGCGGCACAAAGGCAGGGAA
This sequence comes from uncultured Verrucomicrobiota bacterium, assembly GCA_903930345.1. GTDB lineage: Bacteria > Verrucomicrobiota > Verrucomicrobiia > Limisphaerales > CAIYYI01 > CAIYYI01. The sequence continues at coordinate 1,514 of CAIYYI010000051.1, read as the reverse complement.
GGGTGGTTGCGGAAAAAGCAGAGGCTCGCAGAATGCGGATTGCGGAACCGCGCATAGATCGAAAACGCGGAAGAGTGTTTCCCGCGGAGGCGCTGAGGCGCTGAGGCGCGGAGACGGGATCGGGGTGGATTGAATACGAAGCTTCCTGGGCTGATTTAGCCCTGCCTATGATTCGTGAATCCGATGGTTCATGGGCAGCCACGAAGAAGACGGCGGAAGAAAATGGTGATCCGCAGATTCCGCAGAGTGGCGCAGATTGGAGCACAGAGCACGGGCCGTTTCTTCTCAGCGTCTCAAAAACACTGCGGGAGATATATCGGTATCCGCCAAACACAATTAGCCGCAAAAGAACAAAGAGCGCAAAGAGCATCGTAGCCTAACTGCACGATCACCCGAGTCGGGGCTCGGCGTCCCACTCGTAGAACCCACTTGGTTTGCGCTCGATACTCATGCTGGCGCGAGGATTTGGGCTAACTATATGATTAACAGGAAATCAATTCCCTCTGCGTAGAGCGGAATCATCCCATGCTGCCGCTCCAGACCGTGAGGACGACAAAAACAGCGGCCATTGCGAAAGCCAGCAAGACAAGCGCAGAGGCGATGACGGCCATCTTCGCACCAGTCTTTTGCCATCGTGGAATGCCAAGCAGCAGGCCTGCAAGTGCAGCCACGAATAGGACGCCAACAAGGAGAGTGAACACCGGAATCCCCAAGAACTGAAGCGTATGATGGTCGTAGGTGAACATAGTGTTCTGGCGGTGGGTTAGGCATTGTGACCGGCATGGCGGCGGCGGAAAAACTGGAGGAGTGCATAGACGAGAAGCCAGGGAGCAAACCAAACGAGCACAAAGGCCCAGCCAAAAAACAGGGCGCCAACGTGGCCCGCACCTCCCTCCGTCGTCTCCCTCAGCATCGCGCTGACCAGCACCAGCGCCCACCCCAGTCCAACCACAATCGAGAAGACGGCCCACCACGGCATGAGCTTTGGTCGGGCTGCCCGAAGACCTAGCACGGCGAGCGGTAGGACGGCGAGGCCAGCGAGGCAGATAAAGAAAAGGACATTGTGCATAAGGTTTTAGACTTCGATAGGGTAGAGGCGTTCAAATGCGCCATTTCAACAATGCGGCTCAGGGGCGCGCAGCCGAGAGCGTTGCCCATTGAAACCAGATGCGTTCGCCGCGTCCTCGGCAGCAGGGGTAGCGACGTTGGTTGCATCAGTCGACAAAAAGTCTTCCGGTAAAATACCACTCGCCGTCCTCCTTGGTCATTTCGAGCGCGTCGCCTCCGGGAAGCAACCCGAAATGATATACCCCATGGGGAACCACAGTGGCGGTATCTCCGGTAATCCGAATAGACGGAACGGAGTCACCGGTGCCAACCCGCATTCCGTAATCCGCCAGAGGAATCCGGTAGTGCGACTGACTATTCTGGGTTTGGTCGGTTCGTCGCTTCGGGAGGACAAACGCGGCGACACCCTGTATATCGCCGCTTCTTAAGGCGCGGCGCATGGCCTC
>CAIYYI010000050.1 GCA_903930345.1 uncultured Verrucomicrobiota bacterium | reverse complement strand
GCCGATGCGGGTCATTTCCGCCAGGTTGGCGCCTTTGCCACCGAGGAGAGGCTTCATGGAGCCATCGCCGTCGGTCTTGTTGTTACCAAACACATAAACGTATTTGGTTGATTTTGATTTCGTAGCCATAAGTTTTCTGATGAATGTGCTTTTGTCCGTTGCTTAAAACTGTTTCGAAAAGCGAAAGGACAAATTAACAAAGGGGCTTGCCGTGTCAACGGCGGATTTACCGTCATTCGGTTGCCACCCCCCCGATTCTCGCTGGGAGATCCCCTGAAAACCGTTTTTCAAACATCCTAAAGCGATCCGGAAGACACCCGGATAATTACATGCAAATAATTGACCCCATGATGTTTATGATATCATAATCAGTACCGATCTGGGGCTCGGGCGGAAACCCGGAGACCGTCACCCCCCACTTTTCACCCGGTCCTCCTCGGTGATGCGAAGGCGCTTGGTGGTGGTGAGCTTCCGGTAGTGGATGAGCAGCACCTGCCGAGCATTCATCCACAGGCCATCCGGCAGCCGCCGCCGTTCCAGGGCCAAATCGCACTGGCTCAGCGAGCCCAACACGCCAAACCACCCGATCGAAACCGGCTCCACCAGCCCCACGGTCAAACGGACCGGGACCGCATCCGCCTCATCAATCCAAACCGTTCCGGCAAATTTGTTCAACAACCGGTCTCGGATGGTCCTCTCCGGCAGAGCACCGCCTTTGGGCTTGAAGGTCAGTGCCAGGGTGGTGCGGTTGCTGACCACCATCCGCTCTTTGACCTCGAACTCAAACCGGTCCAGCAACTCGCGCGTCACCAAGGCCTCCTTGCGGGCGGCCATTTTCCGGACCTCCACGGACATGAGTTTCTGCCGGATTCGTTCCTCTTTTTTCTCCTCGGCCCTGAGTTCATCGGCGCTCAGATCGCGTCCTTGGATTTTGACCAGTCGGCTGATCGGAAGCCCGGCCACCAATTTCACCTGGTGAAGCTTCTGCTCCGTTTTTGTGACTTTCCCCTGCGCATCCAGTTGTTCAATTCGCGTCTGCTTTTCGAAGGTGGGGGGTGCCTCCTTCGCCGCCAGCGCCTCCAGCCTGGCCTGATCGATCATCCGTTTGAGAATCTCGGCCGGTTTCGGCAAAGCCTCCGCCGCCTGAATCCGCGCAGAAAACACCTCCCCCATCACCCCTAGCAGGAGCAGAACAGTGCAAAAACCAAACCAGCCACGTGACCACTGCGTCATCCACAGACCCTATCGGTCAAGGGATGATTCCCTCAAGGCAAATCCCCTGTTGCCCACTTCACAGACCTAAATACAAAGTCTGCTTATATCGGTATTTTACTGTGAGCGAGAATGTTGCACATGAGCATTGATCGCCGGTGCGCCGTAGTCCCCGGTCATTCGAAGGCGGGCGGATGGTGGCTTTTCTGCAAGACATCAGCGAGCGCAAGGATTTGCCACGGGCGCTGATGATCTCCATTTGCTCGTCAAAAGGTGTGCCGTCACTCGAATGCAGGCACCCAGGACATCCGCGATTTTCCCCCCTCCACTCAGGGTTTTAGGAAAGGATGCCATCCTCAATGGATGGTACTTGGTCCGGCCCCGTTTCATGGATGCGGTTCCCCACATAGTCCAGTTGGAACAGCAAGCGGAACGCGTGCATCCGGCTTATCGACACAGTCCACCCGCTCTGATTCGCCCACGCAGAAGCGGTGCCCCTCGATGGGCCGTTCCAGCGGACGGTTGCGGTTCAGCTCGTAGAGCGCCAAGCTGCCAGACACCGCCACATTCAGGCAGCCCACCGGACCGAACTGGGGAACCGTCACCACGCCCGCGCACCTCCGCAGAAAGGCGTCGGACAGCCCCCGCCCCTCATGACCGACAATGATGGCGGGGCGATCCGGAAACTGAAACTTTGGCAGCAGAGTGGAGTTCTCGGCGATCTCAATGCCGATCGGGGCGAACCCCTCAGCCTGGCACCAGGTAAAAAGGGCGTCGTCGTCGGGCAGGTAAACGATGCTGCTGATGCGCTCCAGCCGCCGCGAGAACGCCTGCGTCCGCTTCTTGAACCGCCAAGGCTCCGGCCCGACCATGACGAAATGCTCCCCGCCGAACGCAACGTGCGTACGCAGGATGAGGCCCGTGTTCTCGGGGCTCTTCAGGTTATGGAGAACGGTGGCAAACACTTTTTCGCCCGACTATTGATCCCGCACAGAATCCCTTCCTGCGGGTGGAAAAGGCCCGCCAAGGCAGGCTTGCATTCCCGGATCAATGTCACTGCTTCGACGCTGAATTCAAACCCAGCAAAAGTCACGCGGAAACTCCCGGTGCCCATGCTCCCATGTCTTCAATTCCGCATTCCGCATTATTTTTCTGCCCCGTGTTTTTCTGCCATTTTCCCATTTCAGCATTTTGCGTTCAATTTTCCGCTTTTCCTTCGTGGTGTGAGATTTCCGCATTCCGCATTAATTGGCATTTCTGCTTTCTACTTTCCCAATTTCTGCTTTGCCGTGCTCCCCCCCATCCCCCTTGCCGGGCCAGCCCAAACCTGTCACTGTCCGGTCATGACATTGGCTCTGAAATGGCTCTGTTGGTGCCTGCTGGCGTTGCTGGTGACCAGCCGGGCTAACACCTTCGCCGCTGACGCGGAACTCCGCCGCGATTTTGCCGATCCCCCGCCGCGCTGGCAAACCCGTCCCCTGTGGTTTTGGAATGGCCGGCTGGAGGCGGAGAAAACCCGGACCACAGTGCGCGCCAGCCAGGCCGCCGGCTATTACGGCCTGGGCATCCTCCCCTGCAAAGGCATGGGCTTCGACTTCATGAGCACCGGCTTCCTCACCCAATACAAGGTGGCGGTGGATGAGGCCGCGCGGCTCGGGATGAAGATGTGCCTTTACGACGAGTTCTGGTTTCCCAGCGGTTCGGCGGGCGGCCTGCTGGCCGCGAAACATCCCGAGGCACTGGGGCAGCGCCTGGATATGCTGGCGGAAGATGTGAGTGGCCCCGGGGAGTTCACCCGGGCCGTGCCGGCAGGAACGGTGATGGGCGCTGTGGCCATGGCCATGGCCGACAACCACCGCCTGGACATCACCGCCTCCATCAAGGATGGCACCCTTCGCTGGCCCGTCCCCGCCGGATCCTGGAAGGTGATGATCTTCACCTGCGTGCGCGATGGCGGCGCCGGCCTGGTGGATTATCTGGAGCCCCAGTCGGTGGCAGCCTTCATCTCCCTCACCTATCAGGCCTACCACGATGCCATGCCGGAGCACTTCGGCACCACCATCGACGGCGCCTTCTATGACGAGCCCGCGTTCTACCATGTCAAAGGCGGCCGGGCCTGGACCGCGCGCTTCAACGAATACTTCCGCGCGCGGCACCAGACCGATCCCGTCACCCTCTACCCGGCTTTGTGGTTCGACATCGGCCCCGATACCGCCGCCGCCCGCAACGCCCTGTTCGGCATGCGGGCCGAGCTCTATGCCAACGGGTTTGTCAAAACCATCTCCGACTGGTGCGCCGCGCACCGTATCGGCCTCACCGGGCACGCGGACCAGGAGGAACTGGCCAACCCGGTGATCGGCACTGTCGGCGACCTGATCAAATCCTTCAAACACCAAAGCATGCCCGGCATCGACCAGGTCTTTGCCTACGGCCGCGCCTCGCGCGCCTACAAGGTGGTCAGCTCGGCGGCGAACAACTATGACCGGCCCCAGGTGATGACGGAATGCTATGGCGGCATCGACCTCCCCCTGCCCAACCTCTACAAGGAGGCCATGGACCAGTTCGCCAAGGGCATCAACACCATGGTCCCCCACGCCGTCTGGTACGATCCCAAAACCATCGTCTTTAAGCCGGACCTCTCCCCCGTCAACGCCCGGTACGGCCCCGAACTGCCGGCCTACAACCAGTACGTCGGCCGCCTCCAGCGTCTGCTCCAGGGCGGCCGCCATGTCGCCGACCTTGGCGTGCTCTACCCCATCGCCACGCTCCAGGCCGGTTCCTGGTTCGGGCCGGGCGATCCCTATCAGGGCTGCGTCGAGGTTCCGGAGGCCGATTACCTGCAGGTGGGCGAGGCCCTGTCGTTGGGCGTGCGCCGCGATTTCACCTTCGTCCACCCTGAGGTTCTGGCCGAGCGTTGCACGGTCGATGGCGCCACCATCACCCTGACCAACCAGACGAACCACGAGCGCTGGCGCGCCTTCATCCTCCCCGGCTCCCGCTGCATCAATGTCGCCACCCTGCGCCGGGTCCGGCAGTTCTACGAACAGGGCGGCATCGTCATCGCCACCACCCGGCTGCCGACAGTCGCCGCCGAGCTTGGGGCCGATGCCGAAGTCCGCCAATCGGTCGCCGCCATCTTCGGCCCGGAGGAGGCCCGCCCGGCAGCCGCGCCCCGGGTCAGTGCCGCCTCCACCTGGGCCGCCGGCGGCCACGGTCCGGCTCTGAGCATGGATGGCAATCCCGAAACGCGCTGGAACGCGGCCGATCGCAGCCAGGGCCCCCAGTGGCTGGAGGCGGATTTCGGCCGCCCCCAAACCGTCGCCGGCGCCGTCGTGAACGAGGCCTTTGACCGGGTGCGTGGCTATCGCCTCCAAACTTGGGATGGCACCGCCTGGGTCGATCAGGCCCGGGGCGAACGGCTCGGACAGCATAAGGAACTCGCCTTCGCCCCCGTCTCCACCACCAAGGCCCGCCTGCTCATGGAGGCGGTCGGCTCCGACAGCGCCTCCATCTCCGAATGGACGCTCCTTGGGGCCGACGGCAAAAGCATCCTCCCGCACGGCCCCTCTGTTTTCCACCGCAACGCCCGGGGCGGCCAGGCCTGGTTCCTGCCCTCGCCAAACGTCGCCACGCTCAAAGCCGTCCTCGCTGAGGCCTTGCCAGACGGCGACGTGGTGATCCAGCAGCAGCTGGCGACCACCGGAGGCAATTTTTCATACATTCACAAAGTGAAGGATGGGCAATCCCTCTATTTCTTTGCCAACTCCTCCAACGGGGAAGTGGATACCTGGGTGGAATTGCGCGGAAAACTGGCCCCCGAAGTCTGGAATCCCCATGACGGAAAGATTGGCCCGGCCGAGGTCGAGCACGTTGCGGGTAAAGCGGGGATGATCACCCGTGTGCGCGTGAAACTTCCGCCCGTCCGTTCCCTGTTCCTCGTCGCCGAGGACGCACGGGACACACACTGATTCGCCTCCTCGACCAGTGCGACCATGGAACCTCGTGACTTTGCTGAGCCGGTCCGGATTGCGATGACCCCGGGCGAACCGCTCCCAGCGCCGCCCACCTTCGCTGACGCGCGCCAGGGCTTCCCGTTGTCCGCCTCCGGCCCCGCTCCCGGCGTCTTTGTCTTCAATCCTTTTGCCGAGGGTTACCTCGCCCGGGGTGCTGGCTTTACCCCGGTAAAGCACCAGGCGCTGCTGGCCGACGACCTGGCCAACCTGCCGCAGTTCCTCTGCCGCCCGGACGACGTGGTGCTGCTGCCGAAACGCCCGGCGGCAGGCTTTCTGGATACCCTTCGGCAAGCCGGTTTTCCGCCGCCGGAGTTCATCGAACTCGGCGTCGGCCAGCCCGATCCCACCCGCCAGCTCGGTCAGCGGAAGCCGGGTCATTTGCGCCCCTGGGCCTGGGGGCCCGACAGCCTCAAACTGCTGGCCCCGCTCTTGCCCCGGATGGCCGATGGGCCGCATCTCCCCGGACGCTATTTCAACGACGACCTCGCCCGGCTTTATTCCAAGGCCTGGAGCGCCGACTTCCTGCGGCAAGTGCTGGTCAGCGGGTGCGCCGGGAACACGACGCCGCCCCCTGGCACTGCGGCGGAAAATCCCTGGCTCTGCTCCGTGCAGGAAGCCGGCACTGCAGTGGACACCCTGGCCGACGCGCTCGCGGCCATTGCCGCGATTCGTGACCGGGGCCATCATCGGGTGGTCGTCAAAACCGCCTACGGTCTGGCGGGCCACAATGCCATCCGGCTCTGGGAACCCGAGTTGTTGCCGGCGCAGCGTCAGTGGCTGATCCACGCCTTGAGCCACGGCCAGCCCCTGGTCGTTGAGCCGTGGCTGGAGCGCGTGTTGGACTTCTCCATCCAGTTGGAAATGGGGCCGCGCCACCTCGCGCTTTTCGGCTACACCGGCCTGATCAATGATCGCAAGGGCCAATTCCTCGCCAACTGGGCGGACGCCGATTGCACCCGGAACCTGCCGGCGGCTGTGGCGGCCTTATTCCCTTTGCTGCCGGGCATTTCTGAGCGGATCCACCGCCTCTACAGAGAGGTCTTCTCCCGGCTCGCCGGGGAGCTGCAGCGCGTCGGCTTTGTCGGCCCGATCAGCATCGATGCCTTCGTGTACCGCACACCCCGGGGTGACTGCCGGCTCAAGCCCGTCGTCGAAATCAATCCCCGCCACACCATGGGCCGCCTGACCCTTGAGCTGATGCAACATGCCCGTCCCGGCACCTGCGGTCTGTTCCAGCTCGTCAACACTGCCCAGTTGCGCGCCGAAGGCTGCGCTGATCTCTCCGCCTATGCGCGGGCCCTGGCCATGCGCCTCCCCCTGTGTGTGGAGTCCAAATCCCATTCCGCCAATCATCCCCCGATGCTCATCCGGCAGGGTGCCCTTTGCCTGAACGACCCCGCACAGGCCCGGGTCTGTCTCGCCACCTTTGAGGTCAGCCCCGCCCTCACCCTGCCTGCCTCGCTCGGCGGGCCTCAACTCCGGCCCTCTCCTTGATCATGCAAAAACTAGTCGTCATCCTCGGAACCAATGCCTCCGGCAAGAGCGAACTCGGCCTTCGCCTGGCCAGCCACTTTGGCGGCGAAGTCATCTCCGCCGATTCCCGCCAGGTCTATCGCGGCCTGGATCTGGGCAGCGGCAAGATCACTCCCGCCCTGGCCAGCCAGGTGCGGCACCACCTCATCGATGTCGCCGACGTCACCGATTACTTCACCCTGGCGCAATATCAGCGGGCCGCGTACAGCGCCATCGACTCCCTGGCCGGCACCGGAAAACTGCCCTTCCTGGTGGGCGGCACCGGCCTGTACATCAACGCTATCGTGGACGGCTATGAGCTGGTGGATGTCCCTCCCAACGCCCCGCTGCGCGCCGAGCTGGAAACCCTGTCGCCCGCCCAATTGCTTGAGCGCCTTCAAAAGGCCGACCCGGAAGCAGCCCGCCAGATCGACCCGGGCAACCCGCGCCGGCTCATCCGCGCGCTGGAGATCGCCGCCGCCGGCCACACGCACTCCGCCGCCCAAAAACGATCCCCGCGCTACGACTGCCTCCAGTTGGGCCTGACCTGGCCACGGGAAATCCTCGAACAAAGAATCGAGCAGCGGCTGCGCGATCGCCTGGCCAACGGCATGATCGGGGAAGTTGCCGGTCTCCGCGCCCGGGGCGTGTCCGACCTGCGGCTCGAAAAGCTCGGCCTGGAGTACCGCTATATCACACGGCACCTCCGGGGAGAACTGGCCACCGTCGCCGACCTGCGGCTTCAGCTCGGCATCGCCATCCGCCAGTTTGCCAAAGACCAGCTCACCTGGTTCAAGCGGGACCGCCGGATTATCTGGCTCGACCCCTTCAGCGATTATTTCCAGGCCGCCGGCGCCCGCATCCGCGAGTGGCAGGAAAAACTCCCCCCGGCGCCGTGACCGGTGTTCGACCTCCCGGTCAGCGCAGACGTCCCGACTGCGGGGGGGTAGCCCATCCACCAATCGCAAACCCGGTGGGACGAGGATCCTCCCGAGCCGGTGAGGCAGACAATGACCAACACCGTAACCCGCGCCCCAGATGGGGATTTTCCTCACGCCGCGCTCGCTGAGGCCACCAATGAGCTGGTAGCCGCCCTGCGCATCAAGCTCCTGCTCCAGCTCTTTACAACCGCCATCCAGTAAACATACAATATCCCCATGCAACAAAACTTCTTTGGCCGCCTTGCGCGCGCGCTGCTTTTATCGCCCATCATCGCGGGTGGCCTGTCTGCCCTGGCCGCCCCGCAAGCCCCTGACATTCTGCCGGGCAAGGGACTGGCAGAACACGATTTCTTCTACGCCGGCGAAGCCAAGGATGAGAACATGTATATTGTCAGGGGCGGCCGCATTGCCTGGTCCTATACCCATCCGGGTCGGGGTGAAATCAGCGATGCCATTCTTTTGCCCAATGGGAACGTGCTGTTTGCCCACCAATACGGCATTGACGAGGTCACCGCCGACAAAAAGGTGGTTTGGAGTTACCCCGCCCCCGCCAACACGGAAATCCATACCGCCGGGACCCATGGCGCCAATAGCGTCTGGTTCGTCCAAAATGGAAACCCGGCGAAATTCATGATCGTGAACAAGGCGAGCGGCAAAACCGAGCGTGAGTTCGTCCTGCCGGTGAAGGGCAACGGCGTCCACGGCCAGTTTCGCCAGGCCCGCATGACTTCCGCCGGCACCCTGCTGGTGGCGCACATGGACATGGGCAAAGCGGTGGAGTACGACCTGGAGGGGAAAGCGCTCTGGTCGGCGGAGGTGCCGGGTATCTGGTCCGCCAAGCCGCTTAAAAATGGAAATGTCCTGGCCACCAGCAATCGTGGTTTTGTGCGCGAGATTGATCGGCAGGGTGACGTGGTCTGGGAATGGACCCAAAAGGACGCGCCGGAGTACAACATGAGCAGCCTGCAAAACGCCGTCCGCCTGCCCAACGGCAACACGATCATCAACAACTGGTTCAACCAGTGGTCGAACGCCAAGCTGGATCCGGCCAATCTGCCGGTGCAGGCCATTGAGGTGAATCGGGAGAAAAAGGTCGTCTGGGCCTTGCGCTCGTGGACCGCCCCCGAGAATCTTGGCCCGTCCACGACGATCCAGATTCTGGATGCGCCCAGCGCGCGTTAAGTTCGGAAACCGAAAGCCCATAGCGAGCCCGCCTTCCGCCTGATGAAACCCGGTCTGCCCATCCACTGTTTCAACTGGGCGTCGAATGGGAGCGGGGATTGAACTGGTGGATGCTTGTATGACCAAGCTCAAACTGAGCGTGGCCAGCAACGGCGGCCTGACGGGCACCCCTCTCTCCGCCGATGTGGGGACCAATAGTTTCACGGTGCGCGCGAATGATACCAGCGGGTTATCCAGCACGGCCACGATGAATCTGGTGGTTCTCCCCGCCACGCCCACGGTCATCAGCGTCGCGTGGCAGGGGAATGATTTGCAGTTGAACTGGACGGGGGGCATTGCCCCGTATCAGGTGCAGTTCACCACGAATTTGCCGGGGCCGACCTGGCAGAACCTGGGCCCGCCCGTCAGCGATAACAGCGTGTTGTTGTCACCCACCAATGGGGCCGCCCTCTATCGCGTCTTCGGGCGCTGACGGCTCCCGGGCGGTTCATTAAATCAAAAAGGGATTGGATGGCCTCCCGGCTCATCCAATCCCTTGACCGCAGGTCAGCTCCTTACTTCGCGGGCGCCGCCCACTGCACGGCATTGTTGAGGATCTGCTTCACTTCGGGCATCCAGAAATCCTGGTAGGTTTCGTGCCCCGGCGTGAAGTAGAACACCTTGCCTTTGCCCACGCTCCAGCACAGGCCCATTCGGCCGGGCTCCGTGTCGCCGTTGGGCTTGGTGTAAACCCCATCCAGCACCACCGCCTCCGGCGTCGGCACGGCATATGGCTCGCCATAACGTTCGATCTTCGGCAGGTTGAAGTCCTTCACGCCTTTGGCAATGGGATGCGTGGGATCCTTGACGATCACCTTGACGGAGGTACCGTCGGCTTTGTATTCGCGCCAACTGCAGATCGTCCGCATGGCCTTCAGCTCCTGCGGGGTCTTGCCGGTCATGCCCGCGATCTTGAACTCCTGCTTCACGTCCACCAAGCTCATCAGCTTTTGGTACGGCTTGGCAAAATGCGCCGAATGG